>DAOUDB010000208.1:0-11260 GCA_034431495.1 Thermoflexales bacterium | reverse complement strand
GCGCACCAAACTGCCGTCGATGACGGCGCAACCCCCTCCATCGATGCCCTGTGTCCATTTGGCGGCATCGAAACCTTGTGGCGCTTCGTTTCCAGCGGCGGACAATATGTGCCCAAGACCCATCTATCCAATCTGGTGTTGCTGGGCGGCCTGGTGATCGGCACGCTCATCGCCGGCGGCGCATTTTGCGGCTGGGTCTGTCCATTCGGCGCAGTTCAAGATATGTTGAACGGCATCCGCAAGCGCCTGGGAATTCGTCCGGTGGAGCTGCCGGCAAAACTGGACAAGGTTCTGCGCTATGGCCGCTTCGTGACGCTGGCGCTCATCCTGTACCAGACCATCAGCCTGACCAAACTGTGGTTCGCCGACCTCGACCCCTATCGCACACTGTTCGGGCTGGGCTGGTTGTTCGAATTCAACGCGCTCACCAGTTGGCCGGCGTATGTGGTGACCCTCGCTGTTCTGATCGGCTCTTTCTTTGTCGAACGCGCGTGGTGCCGCTACCTGTGCCCGCTGGGGGGTGTGATCAGTGTGCTGAGCCGGTTCAGCCTGTTGCGCATCCGGCGCGATGCCGGCGCCTGCGCGCAGTGCGGACTGTGCGCGCGGCCCTGCCCGGTCAAGCTGAACGTGGACAAAGCCTCAGTCATCAGCGGCAACTGTGTTGGATGCCTGGCCTGTGTCGAGACCTGCCCACGCCACAACGCGCTGCAAGTCAAACTGGCGCCGGCCTGGCTGCCTGCGCCGCGCGCCACCACAGCAGACACGATGAAGCCTGCGGCCTGAGTGAGCGCCGTGAGGCGGCGCCATCAGGCGCATCATCCCTGTAAAGAAAACAAAGAAGGACAGCCATGAGAGTCAACCCCTTGTTTGTTCCCGTTTTGTTTATCGCTGCGTTGTTGGGCACGGTGAGCGTGGCCCAAAGCGCCGGCCTGTGGTCCACCAGCGGGCGCACCGCCGTCATCCTTGAGCAACTCACCCCGGCCGATGTGAAAGGCTGGATGACCCTGCAACAGATTGCCGATGGCTTTGGGCTGTCGCAGGCGGAGCTGTATGCGCTGATCGACATTCCAAACGATGTGCCGACCGACACCGCGCTGAAGGACGTGGAAAAGCTCGCGCCGGGATTCGAGATCAGCGCGCTGCGCGATGCGCTGCAAGCCCGCCAGACACCACCGGCAACGCCGGCTGCTGCGCCGGCCACTCCGACGCCGCTCCCCCCGGACACTGCAACGCCGGCCCCGCTTGCGCCAACCGATGCTGGCCCGAGCGAGCCGCAAAACGCACCGGCCGGCCGTGACAGCGCCGGCGTTCACGTCACGCCCACCCCGTTGCCGGCCGGCGCAGTGCTGCCCGGCAGCGAGATCAAAGGGCGCATGTCGCTGCGCGAAATCGGCGAGCTATGCGCCGTGCCGCTGGATGCCCTGCTTGCGGCGTTGAATGTGCCGGCCGGCGCAGACACAACCATACCCATTCGAGAACTGGTCTCGCAAGGTCAGATCGCCAGCCTCAGCGACGCGCAGCAGGCCGTGACCGCACTACAATCGAAGTGACATGGCTGCGCGAATTCTGGTTGCTGACGATGATCCGCACATCACGCGCCTGGTGCGGTCCTACCTGGAGCAGGCCGGCTTTCAGGTGCTGACTGCCGGCGATGGGGAGCAGGCGCTGCATATCATCCGTCACGACCGACCCGATCTGCTGGTGCTGGACGTGATGATGCCCCGGCGTGATGGTTTCGAGCTGGTGCGCCTGTTGCGCGCCGATGCGGCCCTGGCCGGCATTCCTATCTTGATGCTCACCGCGCGCGTGGAAGACACTGACAAACTGCACGGGCTGGACCTGGGCGCAGACGACTATCTCACCAAGCCGTTCAACCCCCAGGAGGTGGTGGCGCGCGTGCGCGCTTTGCTGCGACGGGCAAGTGGGGCGCTGCGCCCATCGCCCATCATCGAGATTCGCGGCCTGCGCATGGATGTGGAACAACGACGGGTTAGCGTGGCCGGGCGCGCGGTTGAACTGACCCCCACCGAGTTCGATCTGTTACGCGCCCTGATGCAACATCCCAACCGCGCCTTCACGCGCGGCGAGTTGATCGACGTGGCGCTGGGCTATGTCTATGAGGGCTTCGAGCGCACCATAGACTCGCACGTGAAGAATCTGCGCAAAAAGATCGAACCTGACCCCGCCAACCCGACCTACATCGAAACCGTGTTCGGGGTAGGGTACCGGCTGCGCGCATGAGGGCAATCGCATGAATCGCTTGTGGGCGCGCCTGACGTTGGTCTTCGTCGCCGTGTCGTTGATCGGGGTGGCGGCTGTGGCCTGGCTGGCTAACGCGGCTGCCAACGACCAGTTCCGGCGCTATTTGACACGCCAGGAGATGGCGAATCAGAGCGGATTGATCGAGACGCTGGAGACGTTCTACGCGCAAAACGGCAGTTGGGATGGCGTGGCGGCTGTGCTGGGCAACAGCACGCCAGAGCCGCCCGGTTCGCGGCCAGGCTTTGGCATGGGGCCGGGCACAGGCCGGCGGGGCATGGGCTGGATGGGGGCAACTTTCATGCTGGCCGATGCCAACCATGTCATCATCTATGGCGCCAATCCAGGCGCAGCGCTGACGCCGGCCGAGCAGGCCGGCGCGACGCCCATCAGAGTCAACGATGTCGTGGTGGGGTATCTGGTGCTCACGTCGCCGGGCCGGGGGATTTTGGATCAGGCGCAGCAGGCGTTTCTGGACGAGTTACGCGCGAATATCGTGGTGGCCGCGCTGATCGCCGGCGGACTGGCTATGGCGCTGGGCCTGGCAATCAGCCGGGCGCTGGCAATGCCGCTGGCCGAATTGACGCGCAGCGCGCAGGCTTTTGCGGCGCACAACTGGGCGCATCGCGTCAGGCCGAATGGCCCGCGCGAGATCGCCGAACTGGCCGGCGCGTTCAACGACATGGCCGAGTCGCTTCAGCGTGAAGAGATGCTGCGCCGCAACATGGTGGCCGATATCGCCCACGAGCTGCGCACGCCGGTAGCCGTCATTCAAGGCAACCTGCGCGCCATGCTCGACGGCGTGTATCCCCTGGAACGATCCGAGATCGCCACCATTCACGATGAGACGTTGCTGCTCAACCGGCTGATCGATGACTTGCGCGAGCTGGCGCTGATGGAGGCCGGCCAGATCACGCTGAACATGCAAACGATAGACGCAGCAGCCAGCGTGCGCGCCGCAGCCGAACGGTTCATGCCACTGGCCGAGGCGCGTGGCATCACCCTCGAAATTGCATCAGATACGTCAGTGCTGTTGGCGCAGGCCGACCCCGACCGGCTGGCGCAAATTCTGCGCAACCTGCTGAGCAATGCGCTGCGCTACACGCCGGCCGGCGGACGGGTGACACTGACAGTTGCGCGGACGAACGAGATGATCGAGATCAGCGTGAGCGACACCGGCCCCGGCATGACCGCGCAAGAAGCGGCGCGCGTCTTCGATCGTTTCTATCGCGGCGATCCCTCGCGCGCTCGTGAGAGTGGCGGAAGCGGCCTGGGGCTGGCCATCGCGCGCGCCTTGACACAAGCGATGGGGGGACATATCGGCGTGGATAGCGCGCCGGGCCAGGGCAGCCGGTTCTGGGTTGCGTTGCCGACGATAAACGGGCCAGTGCGGCAGGATCGGTGATTCAGGTTGCTGGCAATGGGACTAGCGAGCATCTGCTGCTGCGCGCCATTGCTCAACCAGTGCAGGCAATCGCTCAATCACTTCATAGCCAAAAAGCACTTCATCTATATAGCCCATGTGAAGGATGTCAATCAACCGGCACAGATAAGAGCGCCCGCGATCCCACCAGGTATACTTTCCATCGATCATCAAGTAATGTCGCACGCGCAGATCAATGTTTTTTCGAATCTCCTCCAACTCCATTCCATCCAGTAACGATTCATAGATGCCATCTGCAACCCGGCTACCGAATGTGGTCGTGTAGTAATACTCCTTGATCTCCCACACTGCAATCGGATTGGTTATGCTGGGAAAGGCGCCGTCCAATCGCCTGGACAGGGTGCGCAAAAGTCTTCCAGATTGAACTGCCCTCATGAGGCTGCGAGGGTCATAATCACATGTGTGATCGCCTCTGTTCTGCTCGATCAACATATTGACGCAGCCGGTGAGAAACGCCGGAGATCGTTTGGCGCCTTTCTGTTTGTTCATGGGGAACGAGCATTGCGGCGATAACCTGCGCCGCAAATCATCGAAGACTTGGCGCGCGCGGTCGACGTCCATCAAGCGCGGTTGAACGAAGTTGTTCAACACGTCGGCCCGATACACAAAGTAATCAATCAATTGTGAGCCGAGACGAGTCGGCGTGTCATCGCCGATGAAGAGCGCCGACACGTCCAGATCAAGCCGATCAAAAGCGCGGGCGATTTCACGAAGGCTGGGAACCTTGATCTGGCCGGAACTGCGCACGGTATAGCCTGTGTATTCACTGATCGTCCTGACATTCGCCCAGAAATCAGGCGGCAACCCGCGGAAGCGCATGTCTGCATTCACTGCAGCTCAGCCTCATAACGTCGGGCGAAACGTGTAAACCTTACACCAATCGCCTCACAAATAAGCCAGACTTCCAGGACATCAAGACGCCGTTCGGCTGATTCGTATTTGCTAACGTAGGACTGCGGCTTGCTCAGTCGCCGCGCAAGCTCAACCTGGCTGAGTCTGGCTTCTTCGCGCATCTGGCGCAGCAGGCCGCACAATTTCCTGTAGCGAGGGTCAGATAAGCTGGCGCTCACAAATACAACAATAAGGGATCAGGCAATATATCCCAAAACAGGATACTCAAAAGCTGGTATAGTGGGTCGCCGATGGAGATAAAAGTGATGCGGGGCGCGCCGGCGCAATTGTTTCTGCTGGACGAGGGGATGCGCAGTCGCAATGTCGCGCCGTTCAAAAGTCAGCTTTTGAAATGGGTTGGCAGCAAACAACGATTTGCCCATGAGATCATTGCCTACTTTCCGCTGACTCTATCCACTTACTTCGAGCCGTTCCTGGGCAGCGGCGGTGTATTGGGCACACTGGCCCCGCAGCGCGCGTTCGCATCCGACATCTTTGAGCCGTTAGTCCAGATATGGCAAACGCTCAAGCAATCACCCGAAACCTTGAAGCTGGGGTACGCGGAGCGATGGCAGAGAATGCGCCAGGGCGATAAGGTAGCAGTTTACGAGCAAATAAAGGCCGCCTATAACACGAACCCCAATCCAGCCGATTTGCTGTTCATCTCGCGGACTTGCTATGGCGGAGTAGTTCGTTTCCGGCAGACCGACGGCTTTATCTCGACGCCATGTGGAATCCATGATCCGATTTCACCTCAGGCATTCAATCGTCGGGTCGATGAGTGGCACAGACGAACAATCGGGGCGACATTCGCGCGCATGGACTTCCAGGAAGCCATGAGCATGGCACGCGAAGGTGATCTGGTGTATTGTGATCCCCCTTACACCCACAGCCAGTCGATCCTGTACGGCGCACAGTCTTTCAACCTGGAGCGGCTGTTTGCTGCGATCAGCGACTGCAAGGCGCGCGGCGTCAGAGTTGTGTTGAGCATTGATGGGTCGAAGCAGTCTGGCAACAGGATCTGCGATATTCCTCTCCCGCCGGGATTGTTCGAGCGAGAAGTCTTTCTCAATTGCGGCAGATCAATGCTGAAACGTTTCCAGATGGATGGCCAAACGCTTGAGCAAGAAGTTGTGGCAGATCGTTTGTTGCTGACGTATTAAGCGGCGCTGCTTTTGCGCGCGCGTTAACGAATTGCGAGCTACCCGCTGAACACGACAGCGGTAAAGGTATGGAGTGTCGCGCCGGCGCGCCAGCAGCCGGCCGGCAATCCGGCCTTCCAGCATACCGCGTCGGCAAACGTATAGCGATCCCACCCGCGCTCGGTTGCCACCTCGGGCAACAACAACCCGCGCCGGCCATCCTTCGCAATCACCAACCCGTGCCGGCCCACTTCCACCTGCTCGATGCTGCTGATGCGCCGCAACGGCGACAGAACAGAGATCTCCACCGTCAGGCTGTCCAGTTCATCCAGGCTCAGCGGGTCAAAGCGCGTGTCGCTCGTCGCAGCCGACACGGCCATCTCCTGCACAGCGCGATACAGCGGCCGATCAGCTTTGATGTGACCGATGCAACCGCGCAGTTCTTTGGCCTGCCACAACGTGACGAACGCGCCGGCGCGCCGGGTCAGCGCAGGATCATCGATTGTCACAGGGGGAATATTGCCTGTTCGCAAATAGGCCGCAATCGCTTCGCGGGCCAGGCGCAATAGCACCGCCTGTTGCGCCGGCGTGAAAGCCGGCGGCTCGTAATGCCAGAACATGACCGCCCCATACCCCACCACTTGCCGGCGGTCTCCGCGCGGCGCATCGCCCGAATTGGCGTAGTCCAGCACCGTGATCGTCTCGGCGCCCATCAACGCCGCCGCGCGCATCGCAACCAGAATTGGCCCCGCGCCGCAGGCGCAAGTCAACAGGTTCGGTGTGCCCGCATCCAGCGCATCGAGGAGTGTTTCGCGCACGTTATCCGGCTGCCCTGTTTCGATAGCGGCCAACGTCGCCCGGTCGATCGCCAGCGCGTCTCGATACGATGGATAGTGCGACAGGTCAGAACTGGCCACAATCACCGGACGGCGTCCGGCCGTGACGCGGGCCAGCGCCTGCGCCACGCTGTCTATCACGCCATCATCATCTGCGCCATCGCCCATCACCAGCGGCACGATGCGACACGCGGGGCAAACACGCTGCAAAAACGGCAATTGAATCTCGATGGCATGTTCGGGCACATGGGCTGCGCGATCGGCCACAACATGGGGACATGCGTCCAACAGCGCGCGGCACATTTCGGCGTCCACAGGCACATCGCCGAGTGGGGTGCTGAATGCGCCATCTTCCCAGACGGCCAGCGGCTTGCGCGGGCGCGCGCGATGGGCCGGCGCCAGAATCACCGCCAGATCGTACTGGCCGGCCTCAACCTGACGCCAGCCGACAGCCGCAATTCGGCCCGAGTAGGCATAGCCGGCATGAGGGACGATCAGTGCTGTCGGCGCGCCGTCCACCGGCTCCACCGCAGTCAGCTGGCGATCTACCGTGCGCGCCAGTTCAGCCGGCTCTGCGGGATACCACGATCCGGCCAGCGCAGCCGGTCGAATGGCCGTCTGATGGGTTTCTGTGCGCGCCATCTCAACACCTCCTGCAGGTCTGACTGCGCCATGTCACGCGGGGCGAATGCAGCGCCAGATCGAATAGACGCCCACTTTCAAAAATGATTATATGCCGCAGTCTGCGGCGGGGTAACAGGCGATAATGGACGACTGTGATTTGACTCAGGACGAGACGCAATGACACTTACTCAGACTGCCGGGGCGCCGACGCAGGCGCGCCGGATTCCGCTCGAACTTGCTTACAACCTGCGCGACATCGGCGGATACGCAACAACGGACGGACAACGCACCAAATGGCGCGCCCTGTTCAGATCAGACAGCCTGCATCGCCTGACGCCAAACGCCCAGCAGGAATTGCTCGACCTGGGACTGCGCACCATTATCGACCTACGCTACCGTGAAGAACTGGCCGGCGCCCCGAATGTGTTCATCGGCTCGCCGCGCATCCAATATTGCCCCATCGCGCTCTATGAGCTGGACGACCCGGCCATCGTAGCCTATCGGCCTCAGAACCTGGACGAGGTCTACCGCATGATCCTGGCGCACGCGCAACCGCAGACCAAACGCGTGATCGATGCGCTGACAAAACCCGGCGCGCTGCCGGCGGTGGTGCATTGCACTGCCGGCAAAGATCGCACCGGCATGGTGATTGCGCTCATCCTGGGGACGCTGGGCGTGCCGGATGAAACCATCGTCGAGGACTATGCCCTGAGCGGCGCCTACCTGGCCCCGCTGTTGGCCGAACTGCGCGCACAGGCTGCCCGCGATGGGCTGGACATGGATTGGTATAACCGCCTGCTCGACACCGATCCGGCTATCATGCGGCGCACGCTGGCGCACCTGCGCGAACGATATGGCGGCGCAGAGGCGTATCTGCGCGCGGCCGGCGTATCGGGCCGGCAAATCGAGTGGCTGCGCGCCGCGTTGTTGGAATAGCATCATCCTGGCGCCGCTGCCCGTATAATCTAATCGCCAGGCCGCGCCGGCCATCCGCGTGCGGCATCGGCGTGGCTGGAAGATGTCGAAGATTTCCGCATCCACGGAGAAACTGGCCGGCATGCTCGGGGCAGCAGGATATCGCCTGACCAGGCCGCGCATGGCCGTGATAGAAGCCGTCTTGCGCGCAAGACGCATCTTGAGCACAGACGAGATACTTGTTCGCGCGCGCCGCATTCATCCGCGTGTGGGCCTGGCGACGGTGTACCGCTGCATCGACATGCTCGATCGCATCGGGTATTTCCAGCGCGTGCAGATCAACGGCAAGATCTACGTCACCGCCTGCCCCGATGAGAAGCCGCACTATCACCTGGTATGCCGGAAATGCCGCGCCGTGATCGAAGTCGAGGTCGATCAGGCGGCAGATGCCCTGCAGCAGATCATGGTTGAGGCAGGCTTTTGGGCGCAGGCCGGCGCGATTGAGGTCATCGGTCTGTGTCAAGCGTGCCGCTCACCGATAGAACGTGTAGGCCGCAGCGATAGCGCGGGCCAACTCTGCGAGGAGACCCGGCGTCAGCCCAAACAGCACGACCACAACCGCCCCCAGCAGAAGTGAGACGCTCGCCCTGCGCGGCAAGAAGGATGGCGCATGCCCGGCGTTGTCTGATTCTGCCGGCGATTCCGCCAGCAGACTGAACAGGCCGCGCAGCACTCCCCAGCCAACGCTGACGCCGGCCAGCAGCATGATCACCATGACTTCAAGATCCGTTCCGCTCAGCACACGCACGTTTAGCCAGCGAACAACAAAGCCCACTGTGCCCGGCAGGCCAGCGATGGAAAAAGCGCCCAGCGCCATGGCCAGCGCAGCCAGTGGATAGCGGCGTCCGACGCCGCGCAGACGCGCGAAGTCGTCGGTTCCTGCGTAAGAGCGGAACACTGACAGGCCGGCGCCAAATACGCCCAGAGACAAGCCGCGCGTTGCAATGGCGAGTGCCACCGCCTCGACAGCAGCCGGCGTTTCATGATTGAGCATCAACAAGACCACGCCCAGATCGACGCTCAAACAGCAGGCCAGAATCCGGCCCCACGAGCGCTGCGCCCACGCGATCACGCCGCCCAGGAGCAGTGTCGTGATGCCGAAGAGATGAATCGCCTCGCGCACATCCTGGCTACCGCGAAACCAGTCAAACTGCTGTTTGAACTCCAAAAACAGGAACGTGACAGCGCCGGTGGCAACTGTGGACAGGAAAGCTGTCACCAGGGGTGAAGCCTGATGGGCGACGGCGTGAGTCCACGTGTAAAGCGGAACCGCGCCCGCAAGCAGCGCGAAGCCCAGAGCGAGCAACAACGCCGCCGGCTGATACGCGGCAGACTGCAAAGCGGGGTCGGTGACATCTACGGCTTGCCCGATGACGTACCCGGCGCCCAGAAACGCCGGCAGGGCCAGCGAGCTAAGCGCCAGGTAACGCTGCGCCCCGACCGTGCTCAGCGGCCCCATGCGCTCCGATTGAATCAGAACGGCAGCCATAGCCGCCGCCGCCTCGAATGCCAGCGCAGCAAACACGAACGGCCGGATCATGATGCCGGCGCAAACCAGCGCCAGGATGCCCAGCCCCAGCGGCACGAACAGCCGGCCCTGAGGCAGCCGCCAGGACAGACCAAACATCACCAGAGCCGATGCGAACAACACCACCAGGGGCAGGCGATCGGGCTCCTGAACGGTCAGCGTGCGACCGAGCAAATCGAGCCGGCCCCCCACCTCGATCGGCAGACCGGGCACCGGAATCGTCACTGTGGCCGGCTGAGACAGCAGCGCGATGACAAGCCCGCATCCAATCAGAGCGGCGAGCACTTCAACGCTGCGCCAGCGTCTGAGCAGATAAGCGACAACAGCCGCTGCAAGCGGAGTCAGCACGACAAGCAGTGACGCAGGTATGGGCATCATTCGGAGTGATTGGCGGTGGTCCCGGAATCAACTGAGCGCGGCTGAAACAGGAGGCGGGAGAATCGGGAAGCGCGCCCACCCAGCCGCCCCTGCCGGGGTGCGCGGGGCTGTCCGCCAGCGGGCAACTCGGTTTCCGCCAGAGCCTCGCTGTCGGCCAGGGCCAGATAAGCGATGGCAACGCCCACGAGCAAGGTCATGAAACCCAGCAGAACGCTCACGCTGACGCTCGGTTCCAGCGGGGTATAGGCCAGTTCAATGCCGGACAGGAAGACCAGCAGCCCAATGCCAACATTGAGCGCTTCGGAGGTTGTGGCAATGAGAAGAATGCCACAACTGATAAGGATATAGGCGCCCAGACCCAATTCACGCGCATCGCCCGGCAGTGGGAAACGCACAGCGGCGCCAAAGGCTGCCGTAAGCACCACGGCGGCAGCAATGGCGCGCAGCAGAACCTGCGCCGGCACGCTATGCCACGCAATACGCTGAATGCGCTCGATGGCGATGGATTCGCCCCGGCTGGCGCGGCGCGTGTCGGCGTACTGGGCGGCGATGCTGAGCGCCACACACACCAGAGAGCCGGCCAGCGGCTTGATCAGCGCCACGCCGGGATCAATGGCGCGGGCCAGCATAATGCCAACCAATACATATTGGACGATCAAGGCCGGCAGCGCAATCCGCCAGTTGCGCACCAGCACGATCAGGAGCGCCGAGGCCGTCAGGCCAGCCAAAAGCGGCGGCGTGGCCAGGCGCGACAGGCGATCCAGCAGTGCGACGAGATCAGACACGGGGGCGATTATAGACTGCGCTGGCGCGCAACTCATCTTAAAACACCTTAAATCCTTGCTTACAGATCATTGACAAGCTCACTGCCGGTCTGGTACACTTGGGACGTTACAACTTCTGGCGCATCGATGTGAAGAGTGGGCGAACAACCCACTCTTCCTTTTCTCCCGGCGGGATGGTCGCCGGGCCCAGACACGTAACGTGGTGAAATAGCGATGAAGAGCGAATTCACGTTAGCCTTGAATCAAATCTGCTCTGAGCGGAACCTGCCAAAGGAGATTATCACGCAGGTGCTCGAGAGCGCGCTGGCCACGTCCTACCGCAAGAACGCCAACATTATGAACAGCCAGAATGTGGCGGTAAAAGTCGATATCGACTCGGGCGATACGCGCGTCTTAGT
>DAOUDB010000207.1:0-22516 GCA_034431495.1 Thermoflexales bacterium | reverse complement strand
GGCCAGCCGCTCATGCGGTGCAGCCCGCCCAGCGCCTGCACCGTCGACGAGCCGGGCCGCTGCATGAGATGAAAGGTGTTCATCACAACTGCCTGCGTGCCCACGCTCTCCAAGTCTGCGCTATCGACAGACCGGACGACCCCGTGGGTGGCATCGGGCAGGAACACAGGCAGGTGAAGCTGGCCGTGGGGCAAGTGAAGCGCGCGCAGGTGGTTCTCCATCGATGGGGCAATCCTATCGCATTTCGGAATCGGCTTAAAATGATCGGGCTGTGTCTCTCTACGGCATCACCCAGCTTGTGTCGGCGGCCCCGGAAGTGCGCGCGCTACTGCGCGCAGTGTCCGACGCCATGCAAAGGAGCGCCGCCGTGTCAGAGCCGCCGCTCGGCCTGCCACGCGCTGCGCGACCTTTCATCGTCTCGGCGCTCCAACACGCCCTGGGCCGGCCCATCCTCTATGTCGCCTCGTCGGTAGAGGCAGCCCGCACCACCGCCGACGCGCTGCGATCGCTGGCCGCCCCCGACGCCAATCGCGATGGTGGCGCAGTGCGGCGCTTTGCCGAGCCGAACACCGCCTTCTACGACACCGTGCCGCCTGTGGCGGACATCATCGCCCAGCGTAGCGCGGTACTGGCCTGTCTGGCCGCCCCGGCTGTTGGCGTCGTTCCGCCGGTGATCGTCACCAGCCCGCGCGCGCTGATGCACCCCACCCTGCCGGCCATCCGCTTCAAGGCCGCCACGCGCGTCATCCAGCAAGACCAGACGCTGGCTCTTGAATCCATGCTCGCCCACTGGGTCAGCATCGGCTACGACAACCAGTCTGTGGTGGAGCAGATCGGCGCGTTCAGCCGGCGCGGCGGCATCATCGACGTATGGCCGCCCAGCCTGCCCTCGCCGGCCCGCATCGAGCTGTTCGGCAACCAGATCGACTCGATCCGGCTGTTCGACCCCGGCACACAGCGCAGCCAGGATCGCATCCAGCGCATCGTGATCACGCCGCTGGAAACCGGCGCCGGCAATGCATCGGCCGACACCCCGCCGGCGCTGGCGTCGCTGATCGATTACCTGGGCGAGAGCGGCCTGCTCGTCATCGACGACGAAGAGGAACTGCGCGAAGCGTGGCTGGAACTGGAGGCGCGCGCGCGACGCGAACGCGACACCATCGGCGACCCCGCGTTGATCACCACGCCGGGCTACCTCACATGGGACGCTTTCCAGACGGCGCAGCGCCGGCAACGCGCAACCCTCATTCTGGGCCAGGCGATCGACGCGCGCGCAAGGCTGACGGCCTCGTCACTGGCAGCGATGTTTACACCGGCGCCGCATTTCGCCGGCCAGTTGACGCCGCTGCTCGACTACGCGCAACCCCGCGCAACACAGCCCGACAGATCGCCGAACATCATCATTGTCTCGCGCCAAGCCCGCCGGCTGGCCGAGGTGTGGTCTGAACGGCGCGCGCCGATCGCTGCCGCAGACACACTGAGCGCCCCGCCCGAAGGGTCGCCCACGTTTGTGACCGGCGCGCTGCCAGCCGGCTTCATCTTCGAGGGAGAAGACGCAACCGGCAATTTCGTCCTGCTGACCGACGCCGAGATCTTCGGCCATGTGCGGCCGGAGCCATGGATCGCGCCGCGCAGAAGCCGGCTGGCCCCCGAGCGCGCCTTCTCTGACTGGCAACCCGGCGACGCTGTCGTCCACGAAGACTACGGCATCGGCATTTATCGCGGCCTGGTCAGGCTCACCGTCAACACCGGCACGCCGCAGGCGCCGGTGGAAGGCGAGCGCGAATACCTGCTGCTCGAATACGCCGAGGGCGACCGGCTGTATGTGCCGCTGCACCAGCTCGACCGCATTTCCCGCTACGTGGGCGGCGACGATTCGCGGCCGGCGCTGAACAAACTCGGCACACCGGACTGGACGCAGACCAAACACCGCGCGCGCGGAGCAGCCGCCGAAGTGGCCAGAGAGATGCTGGCGCTGTACGCGCAGCGCGAGCTGGCAACCGGGCGCGTCTTCAGCCCCGACACGCCCTGGCAGGCCGAGCTGGAAGCCAGCTTCCCCTACGTCGAGACCGAGGACCAGATGCGCGCCATTGCCGAGGTCAAAGCCGATATGGAACAGGGCCGGCCCATGGACCGGCTCATCTGCGGTGACGTGGGCTATGGCAAAACCGAGGTGGCCCTGCGCGCTGCGTTCAAGGCCGTGCAGGACGGCGCGCAAGTCGCCGTGCTGGTGCCAACGACCGTTCTAGCGCAACAACACTGGGTGACATTCCTGCGACGCATGGCATCGTACCCCGTGACCATCGAGGTGCTGTCGCGCTTTCGCTCGCCGGCCGAAAAGCGCGAGGTGCTCGAGAAACTGGAGGAAGGCAGCGTCGATATCGTCATCGGCACGCACGCGCTGCTCAGCAACCGCGTGCGCTTCAAGCAGCTTGGCCTGCTTATCATCGATGAGGAGCAGCGCTTCGGCGTCAAGGCCAAGGAAAAGCTCAAGCAACTGCGCACCAGCGTGGACGTGATCACCCTGACCGCCACGCCCATCCCGCGCACGCTGTACTTCAGCCTGAGCGGCATTCGCAGCATCAGCCGGATCGAAACGCCGCCGGCCGAGCGGCTGCCCATCATCAGCTACATCGGCCCGTTCGACGACACCATCGTGCAGCAGGCCATTCAGCGAGAACTCGACCGCGACGGGCAGGTGTTCTTCGTTCACAACCGCATCAACTCTATTTACCTGGTCGAGCAGAAATTGCGCCGGCTGATCCCCGAAGCAACGCTGGCCATTGCGCACGGCCAGATGGATGAGAAGCGCCTCGCGCGCATCATGACCGACTTTGCCGACGGCAACATCGACATTCTGCTCTGTACCAACATCATCGAGAACGGGCTGGACATCCCCAACGCCAACACCATCATCGTCGATCGCGCCGATCACTTTGGACTGGCCGAGTTGTATCAGTTGCGCGGCCGCGTCGGGCGCTCGACCACGCAGGCCTATGGCTACTTCCTGTACGATCGCAAGTCGCGCATGACCCCCGAAGCGCGCGAACGGCTAAACACGTTGCGCGAGATCGCCGGATTGGGCGCCGGTTACATGATCGCCATGCGCGATCTGGAACTGCGCGGCGCGGGCGACATCCTGGGGCCCAAGCAAAGCGGCCACGTGTCAAGCATCGGGCTTGACCTGTACACCCGGCTGCTGTCGCGCGAGATCAGCGTGCTGCGCGCGTTGCGCGACGGGGCCGCGCTGCCCGAGCCGGAGCCGCAGCCGGTGACTATTGACCTGCCGCTGACGGTGGGCCTGCCAGAGAGCTACGTGGGCGATTCCACGCTGCGCGTGCAACTCTACCGGCGCGTCGCCAGCCTCGACACCGAGGAGAAGGTGCAGCAGTTCGAGGATGAACTGGCCGACCGCTTCGGCAAATTGCCGCAGCCGGCGCTGAACCTGACTTACCAGGCACGGTTGAAGCTGCACGCCACCACGCTCGGCGCGCAGTCGATCACCACCGAAGGCAATCGATTTGTCGTGCGCGCCGACGTGATCGAAAAGCTGGATCGGGCCGCGGTTGAACGGCTGTTGGGAGAGGGGGCCATCGTCGGGCGGCGACAACTCAGCTTCGCGCGCAGCGGGCCGGCCGAGATATGGAAAGCCCGCTTGATGGATGTCATGGCCGGGCTGGCAGAACTGGCTCGCCCCCTGACCAACGCTGCCGAACTCTGATCGAACACATGCGCCAAACGCCTGTTCAAACGCCTCCCTGACGCCTATAATGCCCGCACGATTCGAGTGCGGTAAAGTCCCCTGGGGGGAATAGCGAAGATGTCCATTGAGTTGATTTCGAGAGGTGTCCTGCTCGGCCCGCGCGGCATCCTGCTGTGTCGCAACACCGGCATGGAATACACCTATCTGCCCGGCGGCCACGTCGAGTTTGGCGAATCGGCCGCCGCCGCGTTGGAGCGCGAGATTTTCGAGGAACTGGCGCTGCGCGCCAAAGCCGAAAACTTCCTGGGCGTCATTGAACACACATTCGCGCAGGATGGGGTCACACATCATGAGATCAGCCTGGTGTTTGAGTTGACCGGCAGCGCGATCGCACGCCGGGCGCGCTTCACCCCGGCCGAAAGCCGGCTCGAATTTCTCTGGCAGCCGCTGCACACCCTGTCCGAGGCCGAACTGTTGCCCCGGCCACTGCGACAGTTGATCCCCCTCTGGACGCGCGGCAAGCACGCGCCGTTTAGCAGTGATATGATCGGCGACACAAAAAGCCGGGCGTGACGCGTGACACCCGGCGCGCAGCGCCGGAACAACGTCAAGCGTCATCACCAGCCGCATTTCACGTTCTGCAATTGAGGAGTCTCCACCAGCATGGCCAATATCAGCTCCGAACTGCTTGAAATCCTTCGCTGCCCCCATTGCGTGTCCGGCGCAACGCGCCAGCCGGGCGACGACCCCGGCCAGTTGAAAGTGCATCAAGACGTATGGCTGCTCTGCCAGACCTGCGCGCGCAAGTACCCCATCAAGGACGGCATCCCCATCATGCTCATCGAAGAGGGCGACAAATGGGCGGCCGTCAAGGCCGAGGACCTGCCGGTTCCCCCGCCCGGCACATAGAGATTTTGGATTTGGGATTTTAGATTTCGGATTTGGGATTGCAAATCCAAAATCGAGAATCGGGATGCGTTTGCTGAAGGTGCTCACGCTGCTGCTCGCAATCGCAGGCACGGCGGCGCTTGTGCTGGCGTCGCAGGCCACAGCCCGACCGCTCACGCTGATCGCGTCCATCTCCCCCTCGATGAACTTCGCCTATGTGCGCGTCGAGGGGGTGGTGGTGGACTACCCCAGCCTTGCGCCCGAACAGGACTACCTCTCGTTCCGCGTGCGCGACGCCAGCGGCGAGATGCGCGTGTCTGCCTATCGATCCACCGTGAGCGCATTGCTCGCAGCCGGCCGGCTGCCCATGCCCGGCGATCGCGCGACGCTGGAAGGCACGCTGCGCATCCGCGACGACGAACCATCGCTCACCCTCAACGTCGCCGACGCGCTGACGGTGCAGGCCGGCACCGCTCAGACCGTCGATCTGGCGGCGCTCGACGCGCTTCCGCTTGGAGGACGCGCCACAGTGGCCGGCCAGGCGCGCCGCGTGCGCGCTGCCGGCGAATCCCTCCGCATCATCACGCTGCGCCAAGGCGACACCGAGGCCGACGTGCTGATTCCGTTGAGCCTGCGCGCGGTGTTCGGCGCGCCGCCCGAAATCAACGTGGGGGATTGGTTGACCGTGACCGGCGGCGTGGGCGAATATCGCGGGCGCCGGCAGGTGCTCCCCGCCACCGCCGGGGCGTTCGCCATCACGCCCGGCGACGACAACACAACCGCGCAACGGCTCGACATCCGCCCCATCGGCGCGTTCAACCGCGACTTGGTCGGCCACTGGGTGGCAACTGAAGGCCGGCTGACCGACATCCGCGAAATCGCGCGCGGGGCGCTGCTGGAGATGGAAGACGCTGCCGGGGATGTGACAACTATCGCCGTGTTCGACGCCTGGTTTAGTTGGCCGTTTTCACAGACCGTGACCGTGGGAGATCGCATCATCGCGCAGGGCGCGCTGATCGACTATAAGGGCAAGCTGGAGATTCAGCCGCAGTTGCCAATCGACCTGATCTGGGTGCGGGACGATTAGGCGGCGCACGCGCCTCGTATCGGCTGTGTTTTCCAGTGGGGCAAGCCCGGCGGCTTGCCCTACAAGTCTGCGCGCGCATTGTCCCTGCAGAGAAATGCGCCCCTCTAATCCGTCAACAGCAATTCGACCGAGTAGACCTGGGTTCGCACGCCATGCCCCTCCGCATAAACCCAGATCGAGCGAATCTGCTGCACTCCGCCCGGCAGCGTCGCCAGTAAGTCCTCTGACTCGAACAACTCACGCTGCCCAAGCCGCTTGGCGGCGTGCTTGTTGCGCGGCAATGGCGCTGTAATGATCTCGTCGGGAAGCGATTCGTTGGGGACGCCATCGGCATAGAACCCCTGCGTCCATTCGCGTTCTGCCCCGCTCCGGTCGGTGTAGATGATCTTGACCAGCAGGGGGCACTCGCTACCATAGCCGCCGCACACAGGCAGCTCCTGATACAGGATGGCAAACTCGAGGCGCACCTGCAGGGAGCGCCGGCCAGACACGCCCTCCTCGATCTGCTGCCACACACCGGTGCGCCCCCACCCCAGTCCACTGCCGAAGCGGTCAAGCAGCAAGGAGGCGTTGCCATTCGAGCCGACAATGGACACCGTGCCCGTCATCCCGCTGCGGGGCGACACATCGGTGATCGTCTGCCAGTCGGCCTCTAATGGGTCCTCGAACTGACCGTTGACAACCAGGTTGCGCGCCGGCGGCAGGATGCCCTGCAGTCCGCCATCCCTGGTGACAGCCGTCCGTTGGTCGCTTCTGAGCACGACAGTCTTGTTCTCGGCCAGTGAAACAACCCAGGCGGCGCCTTCGCGGGCGACGATGGCAGTTTCGTTCGCCGATGTCTCGAAGGAATACGAGCCGCTGTCAAGCGTGGTCGATGCCAGATCAGTTCGCACCACCAGGCGCACCCGGCGCTCCGGGGGGTGCCGATGCTGCACCTGGATGCGGCCGGATTCCAGGCGCAGGATGAAGACAGCCGGCGACGTAGTCAAATCCGGGAAGCGGGGGATTCGAGCCTGTTCGATAATGAGCCGGGCGCCGGAGTACAGCTGCACACTGGCAATGATGTCGCCGGGCATCTCGGCCGGGGCTATCGTCAACAACGCCTGAGACTGCGTGTCACTATCGACGATGGCCGCACATCCCTCTTCCAGCGCGCGGCCTTCCTGCCCCACCACGCGCGCGTCGGCCTCGCGGCCCGGCCGGCAAAATGCAATGGTGCGCCCGGCCTGAAGCTTGACGTTCATGACCGGCGCCACAGTGGCCGTGTTGATAAACGACCAGGCTGCTGCCGGCACGCCAACGCCAATGGCGCAACACACCAGGAATGATGCGATCAGCACTGTCCAGGCCAGGCGTTGAGGAGAACTGCGCATCTCTCGATTTTGGAGTTGGGATCTCAGATTCGGGATTGAGTTTGGCGCGCAATCCCGGCGTTAATTCCGCAAGCCCCACTTCCAGCGTGACATACCCCACCGCTCGCGACGCTCGATGCGGCTGGTGGTTTGCTGTCCGCGCTGGTGCGCGACTAATGTGGCCGCGACGGCCGCAATATCAGGGTGCGGCGGGGCTTGTTCCTCGAGGGCAAATCGATCCTCGACAAAGCGTGTGTCGAACGTGCCGGCCTGAAAGCGCAGGCTGCCAATGAGTTGCAGGTGGAATGGGATATTGGTCTTCACTCCCATCACACGAAACTCGCTCAGGGCGCGACGCATGCGCATCACTGCCTCGGCGCGCGTGTCGCCCCAGCAGATCACCTTGGCGATCATGGAGTCGTAGTACGGCGTGATCTCGAATCCCTCGTACACGCCGCTCTCGATCCGCACGCCCGGCCCGGTTGGAAAGTTGATGCGCGTGATGACGCCGGTGCTGGGCATGAAGCCCTGAAACGGGTCTTCGGCATTGATGCGGCATTCGATAGCCCAACCGCGCTGCTTCACATCTTCCTGGCTGTAACGCAACCGGCGCCCGCGCGCGATGCGAATCTGCTCCTTGACGATGTCGATGCCAGTCACACGCTCGGTGATGGGATGCTCGACCTGCAATCGGGTGTTCATCTCCAGGAAGTAGAAATTGCCCTGCTTGTCGAGCAGGTATTCAATCGTGCCAGCGTTGGTGTAGTTGATGGACTGGGCCGCCCGGACAGCCATTTCACCCATGCGGGCGCGCAGCGCCTCATCCACCACGGGCGAGGGGGATTCCTCGACCAGCTTCTGGCGCCGGCGTTGCAACGAGCACTCGCGTTCGCCCACATGGATCACGTTGCCGTGATGATCGCCGAGCAGTTGAAATTCGATGTGGCGCGCGCCCTCGACCAACTTTTCAAGATAGACCGCGCCGTCACCGAAAGACGATTCAGACTCGCGCCGGGCGCTGGCCAGCAGCGCCGGCATCTCCTCGATATTGCGGACTTCGCGTTGGCCCTTGCCGCCACCGCCCGCGCTGGCCTTGATCAACAGCGGGAATCCGATTTTCGGCGCCGCGGCGATCAGTTCTTCGTCAGTCAAGTCGGCCTCGCCCTCGGTGCCGGGCACGACAGCCACGCCGGCTTTTTGCGCGGTGGCGCGCGCCACCGCCTTGTCGCCCATTTTGCTGATGGCGTGCGGCGAGGGGCCGATGAACGTGATGCCCTCGTCCGCACAAGCCTGGGCAAACTCCTCGCGCTCGGCCAGAAAACCGTAGCCGGGATGAACCGCATCCGCGCCGGATCGCCTGGCGACGCTAAGCAGGCGGTCGATGCGCAGGTACGAGTCGCGCGCCGGCGCCGGCCCGATGTGATATGCCTCGTCGGCATAGCGCACATGCAGCGCCGTGCGATCAACATCCGAGTAAACAGCCACAGTGCCCACGCCCAGTTCGTGGCAGGCGCGAATAATGCGCACAGCGATCTCACCGCGGTTGGCAATTAGAATCTTCTTGAACATCCAGTGTGTCTCCAGCAACCCTGACAGGCGGTAAGTATGCCATTGATCCGGCCGGCGCAGCCTACCCTCCCGCAGGTTGTGATCGGGCGCACTTCGAGAAACGTCCTGAACCTTCGGGAGGGTTCGCAGTTGCCCCTACGGTAGAATGCGTGCTTCAATCATGCGCCAGCCTGCCAAGACCCAGTTTGCGCGCAACGCCGAGCACTACGCGCGCAGCCCCGTGTTCGCCCAGAGCAACGACTTGAGCGTGCTGCTGCGTGTTGTCGATCCGCAACCACACTGGCAGACGCTGGATGTGGCCACCGGCGGCGGTCACACCGCCATCGCCTGCGCCGCCCGGGCGCGCCATGTCACAGCAACAGACATCGTGCCGCAAATGCTCGCGGCAGCCGGCCGGCTGGCCCGCGAGCGCGGAGCGACCAACATCGACTTTGCGCTGGCCGACGCCGAATCGCTGCCACATCCTGACGCGACATTTGACCTCGTCACCTGCCGCATTGCGCCACATCATTTCAACGACCCCGGCCGCGCGGCGCGCGAGATGGCGCGCGTGTGCAAACCCGGCGCATGGGTGGCCGTCATCGACGGCATCGCGCCGCCCGACCGCGCCGTCGCCGACGAGATCAATCGCTGGGAGGCTGAACGCGACCCGTCGCACGTGGCGCTGCTCACCATCAACGGCTGGAGCGCCTTGTTCTGCGCTGCCGGCCTCGACGCAGCGCACCTCAGCACGTTCGACCTGTGGCTCGACTTCGACGAGCATATGCGCCGCGCCGATGTCGCCCCCCACACCGCCGCCGAACTGCGCCGCCGGCTGCTGTGCGGCTCGCCGGCCATGCGCGACTGGCTGAAAGTGGCCGTCAAAGGCGATACAATTACTTTCAACTGGCCGCTTATCCTCATCGTCGGACGCAGAGCGGCGCAGGGTTGAGGGTTGTTAAGGTTGTTCAAGTTGTTAAGGTTGAGGGTTGAGGGTTGAGAGTTGAAGGTTGAGGGTTGAGCGTTGAGTGTTGAGGGTTGTGAGTGCTGAGCATCCTCTTCTGACGACTGACTACTGGACATGAAATACCACGTGACGACGTTTGGATGCCAGATGAACGAAGCCGACTCGCAACGTCTGGCTTCGGAGATGGAAAAGCTGGGGCTGCGCGCAACAGACCGGCGTGAAGAGGCTGACGTGCTGGTGGTGAATACGTGCGTGGTGCGACAAAGCGCCGAGGATCGCGCCTACAGCTACCTCCAGTCCATCAGGCCACTCAAGCGCGACAAGCCCAACGTCATCATCGGCGTCATGGGCTGCATGGTGGGGATGCGCGGCAATGCGCCACTGCGCAAGAAGCTGCCCTTCGTCGATGTGTTCATGGCGCCCAGCGACCCGCAGCCGATGGTGGACCTGCTGCTGCAACGCGATGGGCGCGCGCTGGCCGAGCGCGAGACAGCAGAACGCTTCGCCTTGCAGGATGAGGACGTTTCCATTGGGCAGGCCGGCGGCGCTCCCTATGTACTGCTGCCCGAACACGAGCGGGGCCGGCGGGTGACGGCCAATGTGCCGATCGTGTATGGTTGCTCGCACGCCTGTTCGTTTTGCATCATTCCCTTCCGGCGCGGCGTGGAGCGCAGCCGGCCCATCAGCGATATCGCCGCCGAGACGCGCTCGCTGGTGGCACAGGGGGTCAAAGAAGTGACCCTGCTCGGCCAGATCGTGGACCGCTACGGTTACGACCTGCTGGGCAGCGACTATGCCATTCGCGCCTACAACCCCGGCGCGGCGTCAGGCCGGCCTTCCCAGACGTTGCCCATCCATACGCCGCTGGTCGATCTGCTGCGCCGGCTGAACGATATCGATGGCCTGGAACGCATCCGCTTCCTGACCTCGCACCCGAACTGGATGACCGATGAACTGCTCGACGCGGTGCGCGAGCTGCCCAAAGTGATGCCACACATCGAGGCGCCCGTGCAGGCCGGCGACGACGACGTGTTGCAACGCATGCGGCGCGGCTACACCGCCGACGACTACCGCGCCCTGATTCAGCGCATCCGCGAGAGAGTCCCTGGCTGCGGCATCGCCACCGACATCATCGTGGGCTTTTGCGGCGAGACCGAAGCGCAGTTCATGCACACCTACGACCTGTTGGAGGAACTGCGGCTCGACGTGATCCACATCGCCAAATACTCGCCGCGCCCCAACACCATCGCCGAACGCAACCTGGCCGACGATGTGCCGGAAGCAGAGAAGGAGCGCCGCTGGCAGGCGCTGAACGATCAACACGAGCGCATCACCGCCGAGATCAACGCGCGCTATCAGGGGCAAACAGTCGAAGTGCTGGTTGAAGATCAGCACAAAGGACGCTGGCGCGGGCGCACCCCATCCAACAAGCTGGTCTTCTTTGAAGATGCCGACCCTGCGCGCGAGTGGCGTGGCCGGCTGGCCAGTGTGCGCATCACCTGGAGCGGCCCGTGGAGCATGCAGGGCACGCTGACCGATCTGCCGGCCATATCAGCCGGCGCATTGCCCACTGCAATCGCCGCCCCGATGACATGAAAGCTCTGGCAATACCGGCCGCCATCGACGTCCGCCCCTTCGCCAGTATCGACGATCACAACCAGTGCGATGCGCTTCAGCGCCGGGTGTGGGGCGATACCAACACCGTCTCGCCGCCCATGACCATCGCCATCCAGCGGCACGGTGGGATAGCCCTCGGCGCATTCGACCGGCGCTCCGGGCGCATGGTTGGCTTTGTGCTGAGTTTTCTGGCGCCCAGCGCGCTGCCTGGCGCGGCCAACGGCCTGAGTCACCACTCGCACATGGCCGCTGTCGCGCCGGACTGGCAAAACCAGGGCATCGGCCTGGCGCTCAAGCTCGCCCAGCGCCAGGCCGTGCTGGCCCAGGGCATCAACCTGATTACCTGGACCTACGATCCACTGGAAGCGCGCAACGCGATGCTGAACATCCACAAGCTGGGCGCAATTTGCCGCACCTATCACCGCAACTATTACGGCGAGATGCGCGATGGGTTGAACGCCGGTCTCACCACCGACCGCTTTGAAGTGGAATGGTGGCTCGACGGCAGCGCGCCGGCCAACATCGCGGCCCCGGACGCCAGTCCACCCATCGATCGCGCCCTGACCGCACCCGATCAGCGCGCGCCAGCCAGCCGGATCGAGATTGACATCCCCCCTGACTTTCAATCCCTCAAACGCAGCGACCTCAATCACGCCAAAGCCTGGCGCATGCGCACCCGATTGCAATTCGAGGATGCCTTTTCACGCGGCTACATCGTCGTGGATTTCATCGCCACACCATCGCGCGCCTGCTACATCCTGCAGCGGCGCTGAGCGACCCCAATCAGCATCCGCTCATCTCCGAATGCTAGAATCGTTCTGGTAACTGTCAATCGCGAATCGCTAATCGTCAATCGCCCGATGGAACTGTTTAACTCGCTGCTGATCGGCATCCCAGTGTTTATCGTGCTGCTGGGGCCGTTGATGTTCGTGCACGAACTGGGCCACTTCCTGCTGGCAAAACGCGCCGGCGTCCGCGTCGAGGAGTTTGGCATGGGCTTCCCGCCACGCGCAATAACACTCTTCCGGCGCGGCGAAACGGTTTACACGCTGAACTGGCTGCCGATCGGCGCATTCGTGCGCATGAGCGGCGAAGAAGACCCGTCCGACCCGCGCAGCCTGGCCGCGCAACCCAAGCGCTGGCGGTTTTTGGTGCTGTTCGCAGGGCCGGCCTTCAACTTCATCTTCGCCGTATTCGTGCTGTTCCTGGCGTACCTGCTCTTCGCCACGCAGCCCAGCGAGGCACGCTATCGGGTCACCGGCGTTCTGCCCGGCAGCCCGGCAGAGACGCTTGGCCTGATGCCTGGCGATGAGGTGCTGTCGGTCAACGGCATCGACGCCACCGAGCAGCTTGCCCCGAACCAGCAACAGGATACTTTCATTCTCAAATCACAGTCGCAGGCGTCCATCGGCAAGCCGATTCAGATCGTCGTGTTGCGCCCCGGCGCCGCCAGCGATGGATCGCCGGCCGAGGTCGCCATCAACGGAACGATCCCCGCAGACGCCAATCCCAACGCCCCACTTGGCGTCAGCCTGGGCTTGAACGTCATCAAGACCGAGCGCGTCTATTACAGCGTGCCCGAGGCATTCGTCGAGGCAACGAACGATCTGTATCTGGTCACAACCAATCTGATCCGCGCGCCGGTGGAGCTGATCTCGGGACGACTGGCGCCGGAGATGGCCCGGCCGGTCGGCGTTGTCGGCATCACCAGCATCGGCGTGTCACTGCTCGAGCAGGGCGTGTTCCCGTTCGTTCGATTCGCCGGCCTGCTGAGTATGCTCATCGGCCTGACCAACCTGCTGCCCATCCCAGCCCTTGACGGCGGGCGCATCCTGTTCGTGCTCATCGAATGGATTCGCGGCCGGCGCATCGACCCGCAGCGCGAGCAATGGGTGCACAGCATCGGCATGATTCTTCTGCTGGCGCTGTCTGCCCTCATCATCGTCTTTGATGTCATCAACCCCGTGCAACTGCCATGACCAGCAAAAAAGCAACGCTCGACCAGGCGCTGGAAGCCCTGGCCGGCACTGCGCCGATTGCGACACGCGTGCTGAAGGCGTTGGATCGGCTGAGCGAGCGCGCCGTGCAGCAATTGCAGGCCGCATGGCCGGCGCTGGAAGATGATCGCCGCGCCTACGTGACCGCCAAGCTGCGCGCCATGTCCAGGGTCGATGTGCGGCTCGACTTCACCCCGATCTTTCGGTTCATGCTCAGCGATATCGACCCGCGCGTGCGCCTGTCCGCTGTAAACGGGCTGAGCGAAGACGAAAGCCCCGACATGATCGACGTGTTTGCCGTAATCCTGCGCAGCGACCCATCCGACGAGGTGCGCGCAGCCGCTGCCACGGCGCTTGGCCGGTTCATGTATCAGGGCGTGATGGACAAGCTCAGCAAGCGCCGGCGCGATCAGGTCTATTCTGCCCTGATGGGCGCGCTGATCGTTTCCCCTGAACAATCACGCGCCCGCCGCGCCGCGCTGCGCTCACTGGCCTACGTGTCCAACGACGAAGTGGATCTGCGCATCCGTGACGCCTATGCCTCGGAATATCTGCCCTTGCGCGTCAGCGCAGTGTTCAGCATGGGCCGCAGCAACGACCGCCGTTACCAACACGTTGTGCTGGGCGAGTTGACCAGTGTCACCCCAATCATGCGCCGCGAGGCGGCGCGCGCAGCCGGCGAACTGGAACTGCGCGAAGCCGTGCCGGCCCTCAAACAACTCATCGACGACCCCGTAGCCGACGTGCGACGAGCAGCGGTCCGCGCATTGGGTCAGATTGGCGGCGATGAATCGAGGCAGGCGCTGGAAGTCGCTGCTCAATCGAACGATCCCGAGATCGCCACCACGGCAGAAGAAGCTCTGGCCGAATACGATTTTCTGTATGGCGATCTGAAATTCTCGATGGGGCCATTCGACGAGCTTTTCGAGAACAAGGGATAGCAACCGCCTTGCCGGGTATTGCAGGCGCGGCTTTGATCCATGATCCGCCATCGCATTCTTTCCGCCGCCGGCCTTGTGGTGCTCCTCCTCGCAGCCAGCGGGCTGTACGCCGCGCAAGCCGGCCAGTTTGCCCAGTCACGCGGCACACCGGTCGGCTTCCCTTTGCCGATTCAGGGCGCCGAGTCGTTGCGACTGGGCGTAAATGTCGCGCTGGAACAGTACGACCCGGCCACGCTGGATGAGCGCCTGCGCGACCTGCGCGCACAAGGTATCCAATACCTGCGACAGACTTTTTTGTGGAACGAGATCGAACCGCGCCGGGGTCAGTTCGAGTGGGCAGAGGCCGATCGCATCATGGCTGCGGCGCAACGGCACAACCTGCGCGTGCTGGCCGTGTTGTTCACCACACCCGAATGGGCCAGACTCCCCTCCGGCTCTGACCAGTTTCCGCCCAACGAAACGCAGCCACCCGCCGACCCGGCCGACTTTGCCGCGTTTGCCGGCGCATTTGCCGCCCGCTACGAGCGGCAACCGGCAGCCAGCGGCCCATCCCCCATCCTGGCATACCAGATTTGGGACGAACCCAATCTGCTCTCTGCGTGGGGCAACAGTCTGGCTAATCCAGAGTTGTACCTGAAGATGCTGCGTGGCGCGCGCGACGCAATACGCGCCGTCAATCCAAACGCGCTGATCGTGCTGGCGGCCCTTGCGCCGACCGTCGAACAGGGCAATCTCAACCCGGCTGCCCAGGTGTACTTGCGCCGGCTGTACGAGCTGGGCGGGCGCGACGCTTTCGATGTGGCCGCCGCCAAACCCTACGGATTCGACTACCCGCCGGACGACCGGCGCGTTGACCCCGGCCTGCTGAACTTCTCGCACGTCATCCTGCTGCGCGAAGAAATGGTTGCGCGTGGCGACGGCAACAAAGCGATCTGGCTCACTCAGCTCGGCTGGAACGCGCTGCCGGCCGGCTGGCAGGGCGAGCCATCCATCTGGGGAAACGTCAGCGAGTCCGAACAAGCCGAGTACACCACGCGCGCGGTCGAGCGCGCTGCGCGCGAGTGGCCGTGGGCCGGCGCGATGTTCATCGAGCACTTGCAGCCGGCGACACACGCCGCAGACGCGCGCTGGGGCTTTGCCCTACTCGACCAGGCCGGCCAGCCGCGCCCGGTCTACACTGCATGGATCAACGCGCTCAAGCTGGCGCAAACTGCCCCCCGCGCACAATGGTTTGTCCAGCCAGTGGCAACAGCCGGCGGCGTGCGCTACACGCCGAACCCGCTGGCAACCTTTTCAGAGGGTTGGCGTTTTGGGGAACTGGGCGCCGACATTCCACAGCGCCCCGATGCGCGCGTTACTTTCACATTCAACGGAGATAGCCTGGCGCTGATCGTGCGGCGCGATAACTACCGCGCCTACAGCTTCGTGAGCATCGACGGGCAGCCGGCCAATCTGCTGCCGCTCGAGGCACGGGGCGCGTACCTCATCATGACCTCGCCGAACTTGCAGCCCGCCATCGACACGCTGGCTGTGGCTGACAGCCTGGGCGCCGGCCCGCACACGGCCGAGATCACGATCGATCGCGGCTGGAACCAATGGGCGCTGATTGGATGGAGCAGCCGGACGGTTGATCCGGCCACGCAGATATACACAGTCGTTCAGTGGCTTGCGGCGCTGGCCGGCCTGGGCGCGCTGGCGTTGGTTGTGTGGAGCGCGCCGAAAGCAGATTGGCCGGCCGCGGCGCGCACGATTGCGCGGCGATGGACAAAGCGCGACCGGCCGCTGACCTGGCAGGCGCTGGCCGCCGGCCTGCTTTTCTGGCTGACCGCATCGATGACCTGGGCGCAGGACGCTGCGCAGGCCTATCGCAATCTGGGCACACCCGCCAATGTCGTCATCAGCGCGCTGGTCTCGGCTGTGGCATTCTGGTCGCCGGTGTTCGTCATGAGTCTGCTGGCGCTGGCGGTGTTGTTCGTGCTGGTGTTGGTGCGGCTCGATCTTGGGCTGATGCTGCTGGCATTCTTCATCCCGTTCTACATCCTGCCGCAGCGTCTGTTCGAGCACGCCTTTTCGATGGTCGAGCTGCTGACGCTGATATGTTTCGCGTCGTGGGCCATTCGAGCTGCGCGGCGCTGGATTATCGACGAACGGGGAAAGCTGCCGACCATTCGGCTCAACGCGCTGGATATCGGCGTTCTCGCTCTCGTGGTCGTGGCCGGCCTGTCTGCGACGCAGGCCCACTTCAAAGTCGAGGCGTTCCGCGAGTTGCGGGTGGTCATCGTCGAGCCGGCGCTGGTGTATCTGATTCTGCGCACAAGCCGGCTGGATCGTGATGCCATCTGGCGGATTGCCGATGCGTTCGCGCTGGGCGGGCTGGCAATCGCCGGGATCGGTCTGATCAACTACGCGCAGGGCAATACGTTCTCGGCCGAGCTGGGCTTTCCGCGCATCAAAAGCATTTTCGGATCGCCCAACAACGACGCGCTGTATCTGGAGCGCGTTTTCGCGGTGCTGTTGGCGGTCAGTGTGATTGCGCCACGTGGTGAAAGCACCGACGGGGTGCGCCGGCCTGTGCGGCGCGTATTCTATGCCCTGGCGCTGGCACCGGTGACACTGGCCCTGCTGCTAAGCGCCTCGCGGGGGGCACTCGCGCTGGGTGTGCCGGCCATCGTCATGGTGACGCTGTTTATGGCCGGGGGGCGCTGGCGCTGGGGCAGCTACGCCCTGCTCGCCGCGATGGGTATCGGGCTGGCAGTGCTGTTCAGCGGCGTGGCCCAGCCCCTGCTGGCCGGCACGCGCTTTGAAAATATGCTCGACCTGACGCGGGGCACCGGCTTCTTCCGCGTCAATCTGTGGCAGAGCGCCCTGCGCATGATCGCGGATCACCCGCTGCTGGGCGTAGGGCCGGACAATTTCCTGTATGCCTATCGCGGTTTCTACATTTTGCCGGCGGCGTGGCAAGAGCCAAACCTGTCGCACCCGCACAACATCGCGCTGGATTTTGCCAGCCGGCTGGGCCTGCCCGGTCTGGTGGCCGGCGCGCTGATGCTGGGGGGCGGCGCATGGCAGGCCGTGCGCAGCGCGCGCGCAGCAGCCGCGCCAGAGCTGAGACCGCTCGCGGCCGGCACGCTCGGCTTGCTGGCTGCCATGCTCGCCCACGGGCTGGTGGATCACTCGTTCTTTCTGGTCGATCTGGCGTTTGCCTTCATGCTGATGGCCGGATTGGCAGTTCAGATCAGGCAGAGGCCGGCCATCATCCAGACACAGGAGTAATTTGCCATGTCACACGCACTTGAGAATCGCATTGCCATCGTCACCGGGGCCAGTTCGGGTATTGGGCAGGCCACGGCGCGCCGTTTTGCCGCTGAAGGCGCTGTCGTAATTGCCATCGCCCGGCGCGCCGACCGGCTGGCCGAACTGCGCGCCGAATCACCGCGTATCGAACCATTTCCGTGTGACGTGACCGACCATGCGGCGCTGGAGTCATGTGTGACAGAGACGATCCGCCGGCACGGGCGCATCGACGCGCTGGTGAACAACGCCGGCTTCAGCTTCTACGAGCGCCACGCCGAGAGCACGCTGGAGCACTGGCGGCAGACGATGGCTGTCAACCTGGAGGCGATGTACGTGCTGGCCCGGTTGGTCGCGCCGCACATGATCGCCCAACGCTACGGACGCATCGTCAACGTGTCCTCGACGCAGTCCATCGCCGCCGAGCCGGTGGTGGGCGCCTACGCCGCAACCAAGGGTGGCATCAACGCCTGGTCGCGCAGCCTGGCCGTCGATCTAGCCGAATACGGCATCCTGGTCAACGTCGTCGCCCCCGGCTGCATTCGCACCGAGATGAGCGTCATCAACGGCGTGGACGAAACCACAACACCCGACTTCCAGGAGTGGTACGTGCGGCGGCGCAAGATTCCGCTGGCAAGGCCGGGCACGTCAGAGGAGGTGGCCAACGCCATCCTGTTCCTGTCGGGCGACCAGTGCGGCTACATCACCGGCCATACCCTCGTGGTGGACGGTGGGCTGACGATCACGTTTTGAGTGGTGAGTGGTGAGTGGTGAGTGCTGAGTGCTGAGTGCTGAGTGCTGAGTATCGCCGGAGGGTTGGCGACCCGAGCGGGCCAAAAACCCGGCCCTGGGTGCGCCCAGATATTTTACATAGCGCCCGGCAGTCGAATGGATTTCGGCGGCTGAGCTTGTCGAAGCCGGCTTGTCGAAGCCGCCGAAATGCCGTTGCCTTAGACACATGCTTCTACAGCCTCAGCACATCGCTCAGGCAACGGCGCGCCTTCCGCGCAAAAATCACAGGCGCACCTCCGGCCCTTGCGCTGCCGGCAGAAGGATGTACAATCCGGCCATCTTGTGACGGCCTTCTGGCCGGAGCAGGGGTCACATCGCTATCCTTTTTACCGGAGGTGATGTGCGCATGAGTAGTCATAAACTCAGCGCCGCAGCTTCCCTCCGGATGATGAATCTGTAGGGAGCTGCGGCGCGGCGAACGGCCAACTCGAAAGGGTTGGCCGTTTGCTTTTTCCCTACGGCAGGCCGGCCCCTCCAACAGATTTCTAACAGCCCGCCGAACCCTCTCTAACACACACCACCTAGAGTGTGGGCATTCTCGTTGACAAGATAAAACCTGAATCCAGAGATTTGAACTACGGAGGATTGCAGAAATGGCTACTCGAATCATTCGCCGATATGACCCATTCGCCGAGACAGTTTCCCTGCGCAACATGATGGATCGTCTGATGGAAAACGCCTTTGTCAACCCGGCCCAGTGGCTGAGCACCAATGCGGGATTTGACGCGCCGGCCATCGACGTGGTCGAAAACGCTGATGGCTACACGATCAAGGCGGCGCTGCCGGGCTGGAAGCCAGAGAACGTAGACATCACCTTTGAGAACGGCGTGCTGACCCTGTGCGGCGACGTGAAAGAAGAGAACGAACAGAAGGACGAGAATGCGCGTTACCACGTGCGCGAGATTCGGCACAACTCCTTCACCCGCCAGGTCTCGCTGCCGACCGAGGTCGAGGCTGACAAGGCCAAGGCCGTGTTTGAGAACGGCGTGCTGACGCTGACCCTGCCCAAGGCAGAGGTTGTCAAGCCGAAGCAGATCAAGATCAGCGCCAAATAATCGCAGGGCATCCCCAAGATGGGGACATACGCAGGCGACAAGGCCGGCAGTCTGGTGCCGGCCTTGTCGCGTTTACATCTCAGCGCACAATGACGCCGACCCTTCACGATGACTTGCCGCGGCGTGCCACTGCCCTACAATGACGCCATGGATTCCAAACACCGTGTCAGGATGGCGCTTGCGCACCAGCAGCCAGACCGCGTTCCGATCGACTACTACGCGCGACAGGAGATCACCGATCAGCTCCGGGCACGGTTTCACCTGGGGCCGGGCGAATCGGTCGAGGACTACCTCGGTGTGGACGTGCGACCGATCGGGCCGCGCATCAAACACGAGGCAGATTCCCTGTGCTACGCCGACCCCACTGTCGCCGTCACACCCGATGGTCTGTACCGTGACATCTGGGGCGTGGGATTTCGAGCCAATGAAACCGCCGTTGGCTTCTACATGGACCTGGCAGACAGCCCGTTGCGTAACCTGAGTGACATTCGCGAACTCGATGACTACCCGTGGCCGACGGCAGATTTGTGGGATTACTCGGATGTCGCAGACCAGGCGCGCGCAGCGTCACGTTACTGGGTATGGGGACACAGCCGGGGCATCTTCGAGATCAGTTGGTTTATGCGCGGGTTCGATGAGTTTCTGCTCGACCTGAGCATTGCGCCAGAACGCGCCTCGGCGATCATGGATCGCGTGCAGACCTATCTCATGGAACGCACCCGCCGCATTCTGGAGGCCGGGCGCGGACTGATCGACATGATCGAGTACAACGACGATGTGGGCGGCCAGAACGGCATGCTGCTCAGCCCGGCTATGTGGCGTCACTTTCTCAAACCACGCATGAAAGCCTTCATCGACCTGTGCAAACCGTACGGCGTCGCCGTACGCTATCACTCCTGCGGAGGCATTCGCCCAATCATTCCAGACCTGATTGAGATCGGCGTGGATGTGCTGAACCCCGTTCAGACAGTGGCGCGGGGCATGGATGCGGCGGAACTCAAGGTCGAGTTCGGCAACCGCCTGACCTTCAATGGCGGCGTCGACACCCAGGAGCTGCTGCCCCACGCCAGCGTGGACCAGGTACGGCATGAGACGCGCCGGCTGATCGACATTATGGCCTGCGACGGCGGGTTCATACTGGCGCCGTCTCACGTGTTCCAGGCAGACGTGCCGATCGACAACGTGGTGGCGGTCTACGAAGTAGCCCTGGGCCGGCGCCTGTCCCAGTAACAACCCATCGTTCGTTCTGGGGCGGCAGACCAGAACCGGCTGCCTTTGGTGACGCCAGGCGCATATCCTCTGCATCCTGTGACGCCACAACAAGTCGCCAGGTGAGGCATCTGGCAGTGCCTTTTTGCGCTCTGCGTTCATTCTCATTGCCAACCTACTCGGAGTTGTGCTATATATGGCTTGGCGCTTCAGAGGAAAGGCCAGATGTCGGCTGGTCAGGCGTGGCAATTGAGCGTCGCTGCCTGGCGCCGGTAGCCGGCAGCAAAGGTCTGTGCAATCAGGAGTCCGCACTTCATGCTCGCCAATGCAGCGCGGGTGACACCACCTCAGCCTCGCAGGAATTGGATTGTGCGACAGCGAGCGATGGAATCGCTGTACGCCGCTCTAGACTGCCGGCTGGTCCTGGTGGTCGGCGGCGCAGGCTACGGCAAGACCGGTCTGCTGGCCCAGTTCGTAGCCTCCACAAACTTCACCGTCGCCTGGCTCACCATTGACAACGCCGACGAGGATCTGCAAACCTTCGGCGAGGCAATCGTAGCTGCGTTCGGCCGTTGCTTCCCAGGCTTCGGCAGCGAAGCGCTGCAATTGCTGCGCTCCGGCGCCGACTTCGAAAACAACACGTTGCTCCTTGCGCGCACGCTAGCGCGCGATCTTGAACAGCGCATCACGCAGCCAACTTGCCTGATTCTGGATGACTTCCACCTCGTTGAGGGATCTAGGGCGGTACATCGCTTCTTGGACGGCATGATCGCGGAAATGCCCGACGACTGTCACGTGGTCATTTGCAGTCGTAGCGTCCCACAGTTGCAGTTGGGCATGCTCGTGTCGGAACAGCAGGTCAGCGCAATCGGGCAGGCAATCCTGCGCCTGGATGCGCAGGAGACGCGCGATCTGATCGGCAGTTTGCGCGGTGTTGTTCCGAGCACGATCGCCGATTCGGAGATCGACAAGACATATAGTGAGACAGACGGCTGGCTGGTCGGTGTTCTGATTACCAACCAGATTGAGCAACTGCGCGATGCGCAGCTCGGTATGGGGGCCATCACTGCAACCGATGTCTTGAACGATTATTTGCTGACGCGGGTGCTGCGGCACCTGCCAGCGCCGCTACAACAGTTCTTGCTGCAGTCGAGCGTGCTGGACACCATCTCCACGCAGTTCTGCGAGAAAGAGTTGGGATGGCTGAACACACAAGAGTGCCTCCGCGAAATCGAGCGTCGGAACCTGTTCGTCTACAGACTGGCCCCAACGTCAGAACCCGGCATGCCGGCCACACCAGCCGGCGATGCGTCGAGCAGCAGCGTATCGGATATCAGGCCGGCCCCGGCAGACGAGATTTATCGCTACCATCCGCTCTTTCGCGAATTCCTGTTGCGCCGGCTGCGCGAGGACGATACCTTGTCGTTCCCCGAAATCCAGCGCCAGGTTGGACTGGCCTATGCGCGCAATGGGGCAATCGACCTGGCCATGCGGCATCTGTTCCAGGGCAGATGGAAGGCCGAGATCGCTGAAGTGCTCGAAAGCCACGGCGCGGCGCTGCTCCAGCAAGGACACAATCGCAAGCTCCTGGCCTGGTCGGAACAACTGGATGCGATCGATCCAGGCCTCCGTCGCAGCCGACACATTCTGTTGCAGATCGAGTTGATTGCCAGCCTGAATCTGGGCAACGACACCACAGCCATGCGAGCGGTCGACGCGCTGGACGCGCTATTCGCCAGCCAGGACGACTTTGCGCGGCGTGATGCGCTGGGCATTTACAGGGGATTGCTGTTGTGCCGGTCGGGACAGTATGAACGCGCCCTCGAATGTAGCCAGTCCGTTATCAAATCCAACTTTGCCCAGCAAACGCTGACGCGCGTCGAAGCGCTTCGTATCAGCGCCATTGCGCTCCTCGAACTGGGCGCGCTGGATCAGGCGTTGTCGGTGTTGAACGAAGCAGAGCAACTGATGCACGGACTGGGCCGCGCCGGCTGGCGCCAGTTGGTGCTGGTCAAGCACGTCAAGTCATTCGTGCTCGACGCTGCCGGCGCCTGTCCACAGGCGCTGTT
>DAOUDB010000206.1:0-2443 GCA_034431495.1 Thermoflexales bacterium | reverse complement strand
CGCCGGCGGCAGCCGCCAGCCGGCGAAGCCGGCGCGCTGCTCAGCAGACGGCTGTCCCATCCGATCGCAAGTCGTCGTCCGGTCTGGCGTTGCCGCCCTGGTTCGGGCCGGTCGTGGTCAGTGGGCTTTTCCTCGGTCTGGTATTGGGCATTCTAGCATTCGACTTCATCACAAACTCTGACCGAAACACGGCGCCGGCTCGCGTGTTCTGGGACGCGCTGACAAAGGTTCGCGGTGAAACTTCCTACGGCATTCTGATCATGTTCCTGCTCACCTGGATCGTGGGCAGTCTGTTGCTGGTGGGAGACGCGCATCGCAGCGGGACGCTGATGATCCGCGAGAAAGACAACTTCGCGCCGCTTGCTACGGCGGTCGCGTTGTGCATGTCGGTGTCATTGCTGCTGGCGGTTGCCTTTGGCACATTCATCGCCGGCCGGCTGGTGGATTTCGTTGCCGCCGGACAAAACACTGTCGATACCATCCTGGGCATCGCCGAGCAACTTGGAGCCTTTCCCGCCTACCTGTATCTGCTGATCGGCGTGGTGATGGTGGCAACGGCGCTGCTGATGCGCCGCGAGGAGCCGGCGCAGCCGCGCGAGACGATGACGGCCGGCGGCCTGGCCCTTGCCCTGATCGCCTTCCCGATCGGCCTGTGGACGATGTCGACCAGCAATCTTCAGCCCATTGCCGCCGATATCGTCTACAAGCAGGCGGCGCCCTGGGACCAGCAGGGAGGCACTGTGCTCCAGCCGGGCACAAATGTGCAGGGCTGGGATATGGCCATCGAACACTATCGCCGCGCCATCGCGCTGGCGCCCAACGAGGATTTCTACTACCTCTGGCTGGGCCGGGCCTTGCTGGAGAAGGCCAAATCCACGCAGAACACTCAGGCGCTGCGCTCATGGCCGGACAATGTGCCCTTCACCAGGGTGATCGATGACGGACCGCAGAATTGGAACCGGTTGCCGAACACGCTGCCGTCGGCGAATATGAGCCAGGAGGACTTGCTCACCGCCGCTGAGGTGATTCTGAACGAGGCTCGCATCATCAATCCGCTGAACACCGACCACAGCGCCAACCTGGCTCGCATGTGGCGGCAATCCGGCGACATTGCCACCGACCCCGAGGTCAGGCAGCAGCGTTATCTCAGCGCGTCGAAGGAATACGAGACGGCCACGACGCTCAGCCCGAATAATGCCGTCTTGTGGAATGAGTGGGGGTCGTTGTATCTCTATGCATTCAACGATCTGGAAACGGCGATGCAAAAGCTTGACCATTCGTTGCGCATCGACAACAAATTTGACCAGACCTACTTGTTGCGCGGCGAACTGCTGATGCAGCAGGCAACGCGCCTTGATCAGGAACGCCAGGTTTCGGCGCAGATTGTTGCGACGATTCCAGCCACCGACACGAAGGCATTGCAAGAGGCACAGGCGGCGCAACAGGCGGCTGACGAGGCGTATCGGGCCAAAATGCGCGAAGCGCGCATTGAGTTCACCAATGCCATCAGCGTCAACCAGAACAACACACAGGCTTACAACGTGCTCACTTATATCGATCAGCAGCTTGGCGACATTGCTTCGGCCATCAGCGTCACCCAGGCCCTGATCGAACTGAATCCCACAGACTGGAACGGCTACAAGAACCTGGCCCTGCTGTATCGAGACGCGAACCAGCCGGATCGGGCGCGCGAGGCGGCCGAGAAAGCGCTCGAGTTGGCGCCACAGGATCAACAGGCCGGCCTTCAGGCATTCATCGCACAATTGGGCGGCAACACGCCCTAGTGACGGAGCGCCGCATGACATCGCACTTACACAGGCACTAGCATGGTTACAACGGTCATCATTCTCTTCGTTGGCGCGCTGGTGATCGCAACTGCGATGACGCCGGTGAGCAAGTGGCTGGCGCCGCGCATGGGGATCATGGACAAGCCCAGCGCCCGAAAAATCCACGCCTCGCCCGTGCCGCGCATGGGCGGGATCGCCATCTTTGTAGCCGTCATGGCTGTTGTTGTGCTGTTTGGCGGGCAGCAGGAGATTCAACAGACTGCGGCCATTCTTTTCGGCGCCGCCTTCATGTCTTTTCTGGGGCTGGCCGATGACCGGTTTACGCTCAGCGCCTATCTGCGGTTGGTGCTTCAATTTGGTGCTGCGCTGTTTGTCTGGTTGGCTGGCATCCGCATCCAGATGTTCTCCATCGACTGGCTCGACGGCGCCCTCACTGTGCTGTGGATTGTCGGCATCTCGAACGCAATGAATTTCCTCGACAACATGGACGGCTTGCTGGCCGGCATCAGCGCGGTCATGTCGGGCTACTTTCTGGTGTTGGCTGTGTTGAACGGCCAGGTACTGGTGGCCACGTTTTCGGCGGCGCTGATGGGCGCCTGCATCGGGTTTCTGTTCTGGAATCTCAACCCGGCCACTGTGTTCATGGGCGATTCGGG
>DAOUDB010000205.1:0-2677 GCA_034431495.1 Thermoflexales bacterium | reverse complement strand
GTTCGACAGTGTCGTGCGGCATGTAGGGGAGAAGGTGGCGCTGGTGGTGGCCGAGACGGAACAGATCGCGGCGCAGGCCCGCGACCTGATCCGGGTCGAATACGAGGACCTGCCGGCCATCACTTCGATGCGCGAGGCGATTGAGCCGGGCGCGCCGCAGGTGCATCCGCACTACCCCGGCAACGTGATCAAACGCTATCGTATCCGCAAAGGCGACGTGGACGCCGGCTTTGCACAGGCCGATGTCATCATCGAGGACACCTACTTCACCGGCGCACAAGAACATGCTTATCTGCAACCCGAAGCCGGCCTGAGCTACATCGACGAGCAAGGCCGGGTGACGGTAATAGTGGCCGGCCAGTGGACGCACGAGGATCAACAGCAGATCGCCCATGCGCTCGACCTGCCGCTGGATCAGGTGCGGGTGATCTACCCGGCCATCGGCGGGGCATTTGGCGGGCGTGAGGACATGAGCGTGCAGATCATCCTGGCGCTGGCGGCCTGGAAGTTGAGAAGGCCGGTGAAGATCATCTGGTCGCGCGAAGAGAGCATCATCGGCCACCACAAGCGCCACCCGATGTGGTTCCACGCCAGGCTGGGCGCGAAGCGCGACGGCACGCTGGTGGCAGCCGAGGTGCAGTTGATGTCAGACGCCGGCCCCTATGCCTACACCAGCGCAAAAGTGCTGGGCAACGCCACGGTGATGGCTGTCGGCCCCTATGACATTCCAAACGTCGCCATCGATGCGCAAACGGTGGTCACCAACAACCTGCCCACCGGCGCATTTCGCGGCTTCGGCGCGCCACAGTCGCTCTTTGTGGCCGAGACACAGATGAACAAGCTGGCCGCTGCGCTGAAGATGGATCCGGTCGAACTGCGCTTGAAGAATGCGCTGCGCGAGGGCAGCCTGACCGTGAACAATACACCCATTCCGCCCGGCTGCACCATCGCCGAGGTGATCCAGCAGTGCGCCGCCCACATCCAGTCCAATCCTGAATCCAATCCGAAATCCAAAATCCAAAATCCAAAATCCAGAGTCGGGCGCGGGTTTGCCTGCGGGCACAAGAACGTCGGGTTTTCGTTCGGCGCGCCGGAGAGCTGCGAGGCCACGGTCGAGTTGCGCGGCAACCAAGAGGTCGAACGCGCAGTGGTGTATCACGCCGGGGCTGATTGCGGCCAGGGCGCGCATACTGTGTTCGTTCAGGTGGCGGCTGAGGCGCTGCGGCTGCCCCCAGATAAGATCGAACTCGTCGCCAGCGACACAGCCAGCAGCGGCAACAGCGGGTCGGCCTCGGCCTCGCGCATGACGTTCATGGCATCGCACGCCATCTTCGGCGCGGCCCACGCGGCGCTGCAGAAGTGGCAGGACGAGGAACGCCCGGCTCGCGCGCACTACGTCTATCGCCCGCCGCCCACCACCGCCATGGACCCTGACACCGGCGCAGCCGATCCCAACATCACCTATGGCTATGTGGCGCAAAGCGCCGAAGTCGAGGTGGACACGGAGACCGGCCAGGTGCGCATCTTGCGGCTGGTGTGCGCCGATGATGTGGGCAAAGCGGTCAACCCGCAGCAAGTGGTCGGCCAAATCGAGGGCGGCGTCGTGATGGGGCTGGGCTGGACGGCACTGGAAAACTTCGTACAGCGCGATGGGCGCGTGCTGACCGAACATCTCAGCACATACCTCATCCCGTCGGTAATGGATATCCCGGATGTAGTCGAGTCGGTGGTGGTGGAGAACCCCGACCCACACGGGGCGATGGGCATTCGCGGCATGGCCGAGATGCCGTTGCTGGTGGTCGCCCCGGCAGTTGTGGCAGCCATCCACGACGCCACCGGCGTGTGGGTGAATCAGTTGCCGGTGACGCCAGAACGACTGCTGGATGCGCTGGAGCAGGTCAACTCAAAACACTAGGCGGCGTCAGGCCAGGCTGCTCGCACCAGGGCCGGCAACACCTCTCCCGCCGGCCCGCGCAACACGTAGGTCGCGTGATCGGTCAACTGCGTCGGCAAGGGATTGATCTCGATCACATCTGCGCCGGCTCGCAATGCCAGATACGGCAATCCCGCCGCCGGATACACGGCGCCGGATGTGCCGATCGACAGAAAGATGTCGCAACCCGTTGCGGCGCGCTGGGCTTCCAGCAGTGCCTGGGCCGGCAACGCTTCACCAAACCACACCACATCAGGCCGCAGCAAGCCGCCACAATACGGACAGCGTGGCGGGGTGAGGTGACTGTCCACCCATGTGTCGATGATGGCGCCCTCGTCGAAGCAGCGAGTGCGCCAGATGTTGCCGTGCAACTCGATCACGGCGCGACTGCCGGCAAGCTGATGCAAGCCATCCACATTCTGCGTGACCAGCGTGAATGTGGGCGCGTGACGGGCCAGCTCGACAAGCGCCAGATGGCCGGCATTTGGGCGGGCCTGGCTGATCAACTCGCGCCGCCACACATACCAGTCCCACACGAGTTTCGGATCGCGCAGGAAGGCCTCTGGCGTGGCGAGGTCTTCGGGAGAAAACTGCGCCCACAGTCCCGTCATTGCGTCGCGAAACGTCGGCACGCCACTCTCTGCGGAGATACCGGCGCCGGTCAACGCCACAATCCGCTGCGCGCGATGCAAAGCGTCAATCAGAGCTGGCTGGAACATGGCACGCCGCGGAGATAAGCCGTCC
>DAOUDB010000204.1:0-4649 GCA_034431495.1 Thermoflexales bacterium | reverse complement strand
AGCCAGACGTAGCAGCCCTGGTACCCCTCGCCACAGCAACCCCACTGCCGCCCGGCATCAAGTACGTCGTCCGCGCCGAGCATTCCATTCTCAGCCCTGAGTCGGCCTGGCTGGTCTATGTGTGCGTGTTCGACACAGCACCGCCGGTGCGCGCTTCAACAACAACCACCAAGCCACAGCCAACACCTGCCGCCAGCCCCACTCCCGCCAACTCGCGCATCGTCGCCACCGATATCCGAATCGTGACCCAGGTGCAGAAACCGGCCCGGATTCTCGGCGGATGGTCCGAATCAGGTCGGACCGAGCTCACAACGCGCGAACTGAGCTTTTACACGCCCGCCCTGCATGAGTCAGAGGTGTTGCGCTACGCGCTCGAAGTCGAAACCAGCAGCGTGGCAGCGGTGTGGCAGGTGCGCGTCAGCGATGCCAGAGGGCCTGCCATCGACTTGTCCGGCGATCCAGCGCTTCAGTGCGACTCATTCGGCTTGTTCATCACCCTCCCGGAAGTCAGGGCCAATGCGCAAAGCACCCCCACTCCCACACTATCCGAGACCATCGCCCAGGTGGTCTCCATGGCCCTGAGTGATCGCGCCGCAGCCCTGCGCGCCGGCACAAACCCGCGCGGACCAAGCGTCTTCGCAGACCACACGCAGATCATCATCGTCATCATCGCCGGGATAGCGGGGTTGGCATGTCTGATTGCCGCAGTCTATTTAAGGCGGCGGCAGCGCCACCGCGGTCACATGACAAGCGAACAGATGCCGGGATGATGCTATCCTTGCCCCCATTCTCAATCCGCCAGGATCAATCGCTGTGCTGAAAAACTGGAAACTGTGGCTGGGTCTTGCCATCAGCGCAACCGGCCTGTATCTGACGTTGCGCGATATTCGCTTCGACGAGTTCTTTGCCCAACTGGTCAATGCGCGGGCCATCTGGCTGCTGCCGGCCCTGATCGCCCTGGCCGCCACGTTGTTCATGCGCGTGTGGCGCTGGTCGCTGTTGATGGACAACACGCCATTGAACGTCACGTTCCACGCCATCACCATCGGCTACATGGTCAACTCAACACTGCCCCTGCGTCTGGGAGAACTGGCCCGCGCCTGGGTGATCGGCGAGCGCACACACGCCAGCATGGCGCGCGCGCTGTCTGCCGTGGTGGTCGAGCGAATGCTCGATCTGGCCACCGTGCTGGTGCTGTTTGCAGCATTCGCCCAGTTCATTCCAATGCCGGCAGCATTCTCGCGCGTGGCGCTGAGCGGCGGCCTGTTCATCGTCGCGCTGGTCGCTGCGCTGGCTGTGATGATCTGGCAATCCGGGCGCGTCGAGCGATTGCTGCGCGCCGCGTTTGGCCGTATTGAACAGCGCTTCCCAAGACTCAAAGCCGAGCGCATCATCCACCTCTTCCATGACGTGTGCGCCGGCTTCCGGCTGATCAACACACCGCGCAAGGCTGCGCTCGTCCTGTTCACCAATGTGGGAGTGTGGGCCACCAACGTGCTGGTCGCCTATTTCGTCATGTGGGCTTTCATGCCGGGGGCTTTGGATCAGGCCGGCCTGGTCATGGTGATGTCGAATCTGGGCGGCGCGCTGCCTTCGGCTCCCGGCGGCCTGGGCGTAGTGCAACCACTCGCCCGCGAAGCACTGGTGATCCCGTTTGGAGCAGACAAGAACGCTGCCGTAGCCTTTGCTTTTGTGTGGTCGCTGGGCCAGCAACTGGTGCTGATCCTGCTCGGCCTGTTCAGCCTGACGCGACTGGGCCTGACATTTGGCAAAGTCACCTCTGGCAGTCAACGCGCCGCTGGCAAGACGCCGGCTCCCGATGCGCACCCTCACGCCCCGCTGGCCGGCGAAGCAGTTCGCTCAACCGAGTGAACGCCGCCCCGCTCATACCCGATATGCGCATCCTCCAGGTCCTCACCTATTACCGCCCGCACATCAGCGGCCTGACGATCTACGCGCAACGACTGGCCAAAGGGTTGGCCGAAGCCGGGCATCAGGTAACGGTGTTGACTTCGCAATATGACCGGACATTGCCACTGATCGAGCGTGAAAACGGCGTCGAGGTGGCGCGTGTGCCGGTGGCACTGCGCCTGAGCAAGGGCGTCATCATGCCAACGTTTGGCAACACAGCGCGCCGGCTAATCCGCCGGCACGACATCGTCCACTTGCATCTGCCGCAGTTCGATGGGGCCGGCCTGGCCATCAACGCGCGTTTATTCGGCAAGCCGGTTGTGCTGACCTACCACTGCGATATCCAGTTGCCTCACGGCGCACTGAACAGTCTGGCCGGCCCCGTCATCCGCGCTGCCAACCACATCGCCGCGCGCTTCACCAACCGGCTTGTTGCATATACCGATGACTATGCCCGGCATTCGCCGTTCCTGTCGCGCTACACGCACAAGCTGACGGTCATCCCACCACCGGTCGAGATGCAGGCGCCGACACCGCAAGAGGTGGCTGCATTTGCCGCCAAATGGAAACTGCGCGAGCGCCCGATCATCGGCATGGTGGCCCGACTGGCGACTGAAAAAGGGGTCGAGGTGTTGGTGAAGGCGCTCCAGCGCGTACGGCAGAAGCTGCCCGCGGCGCGGGTGCTGTTCGCCGGCCCCTATCGCAACGTGCTGGGTGAAGAAGCCTACGCCCGCCGGCTGCAACCCGAGTTCGACGCACTTGGCCCCTTGTGGACCTTCACCGGCTCGCTGCATGGCGCAGAGCTGGCCGCCCTGTACGCCAACTGTGATGTGACCGTGCTGCCCAGCCTGAACTCAACCGAGTCTTTCGGCCTGGTGCAGGTCGAGTCGATGCTGTGCGGCCCGCCTTCCATCTGCAGCGACCTGCCGGGTGTGCGCGTGCCGGTGCAAACCACCGGCATGGGCAGGGTCGTGCCGGTTGGAGACGACGCAGTGCTGGCCGAGGCTATCCTCGACGTGACCAGCAATCCCGACCGCTACAGGAAACCACGCCAGGCCATCGAGCATCTATACAATACCGCACGATCGGTGCGAGAATACGAGCGGCTGTATCATGAACTGGCTAATGGATCAGGAGCATAACCAATGAACGAGCAACAGGCAAAGGACCGTGCGGCATTAGGCTGGTTTGGAGTTGGGGCGCTGGTTGGCGCGGCAGCGCTGGCCGGCGTGCTGACACTCACCGGCTCACTGAAAACCGGCCCGGCCACCGGCCCGGCCAGCGGCCCGGCCACCACCGACCTGGCTGCAGTTCAGGCAGCCGCAAAAGCCGGCGCGCAAGAGGCGTTGCGCGAATCCAGCGGCATCGACCCCTCCATCGTGCGTGAAGCTGCCAAAGCCGGCGTCGAAGAGGCGCTGAAAGGCAGCGCAGACGCCGCCAACGAGGAGCCGGCCGGCGACCCCGAGGCCATCAAGAACGTCACACCGCGCGGGCCAAATATGATCGGCAACACCGACGCCACCGTGACGATCATCGAATACAGCGACTATCAGTGCCCCTATTGCCTGAGGTTCCACACCACCATCTTCCCTGAACTGGCCAAACAGTATATCGACACCGGCAAGGTGAAGTACAGCTTCAAACACTTCCCCTTCTTAACCCCAGAGTCAGCCATCGCCGCGCAGGCCGCCGAGTGCGCGGCAGACCAGCAACGCTTCTGGGATTATCACAACTATCTGTACGCCGAACGCGAGCGCACCGGACAGCTCGTTGCCACAAAAGACAAGCTGATCGAGTTCGCCGGCGTGTTGAACCTGGACACCGAGACATTCAGCAAGTGCCTGAACGAAGACCTGACGCTGGCCCGCGTGCAGCAGGACGCACAGGAGGGACAGAAAGTGGGTGTGCGCGGCACGCCATCGTTTCTGATCAACGGCAAGCTCATGGTCGGCGCGCAGCCCCTGATTGCTTTCCAGGCTGCGATCGACGAGGCGCTCAACTCACAGTAGGCGTCAACATCTCCTGAAACCACATCAGCGTGTCGCGCACGGTTTCCTCAAAGGGTCGGATGGTGTGACCGAGTTCGGTTTGCGCCTTGTGGCTTGACACCGGCTGCCAGAACTCAAATGTGCGGAAGTTCTCCGGCACATGCGTGAAGGGCAGGCGGTCGGTCAGGCCGATCAAGGCGCGCACCAGCCGGCGTGACACCTTGATGCGTACCTGCCTGCGCCCGACAATGGCATCCACCGTGTCGAGCAATTGGCGCAGGGTCAGATTGTGCCCGCCCACGATGTAGCGCTCGCCGGGTCGCCCGCGTTCGGCGGCTGCGATATGCGTCCACGCCACATCGCGGCCATCGACGGCGTTGATCACTGCGTCGAAGTAGAAGGGATAGCGGCCGCGCGCTGCATCGCGGATGACCACGCTGGTGGTGGGCTTCACATCGCCGGGGCCGAATACAGCCGAGGGCAACAACACCACCACATCGAGGCCGGCCGATAGATCGGTTGAGGCGCGCAGGGCAATCTGCTCCATGGCGTACTTGGCCTCGAAGTATGCGCTGTTGACCATGCCCGGCGTGTAGAACAGGCTTTCGTCGGCCAGCCGGCCCCGGACGGAGTCCGCAGGCCCGGCTGGCCCCAGGGTCGTGAGGCTGCTGGTGTACACCAGGCGACGGACGCCGGCCTGGCGGGCGGCGCGCAGCACACGCTCCATCTCCTGGCCGGCCTGGGCCACCG
>DAOUDB010000203.1:0-6652 GCA_034431495.1 Thermoflexales bacterium | reverse complement strand
GAGATTAAACTCGCGGTACGTATTTACAAAGTGGCGCGAGATTAATCTCGCGGTACGAATTTACAAAAAGGCGCGAGATTAAACTCGCGGTACGAATTTACAAAGTGGCGCGAGATTAATCTCGCGGTACGCGGTACGAATTTACACACTGACACGGGATGCACCATGGTGCATCCCGCGCGTTGCTATCGCGCGACGTAGAACGGCGACATCTCATCCCAAAAATGCGCCTCGGTGCAGCCGATGCAGGGATGGCCGGCCCCCACCGGCCAGTTCGCGCCGTCGTTCCACTTGACGGTCGGGCAGTTCGAGCCGGTTTCCGGCCCCCGGCAGCCCATGCGATACAGGCACCAGCCCCGGCGGTGTCCCAGGTCGCCCCAGGCCAGCACAAAGCGCCCGGCGTTGTAGTGTTGCCGGCGCGGACAGCGATCGTGCACCTCCTGACCGTAGGCGAACAGCGGGCGCCGCTGGTCGTCGAGCGGCGGCAACTGCTGGAAGGTGAGGAAATACACCAGCGTGGCCACGATGTTGACGACGTTGGCCGGGCAACCGGGCAGGCGGATGAGCTTGTTTGCTTCGCCCAGGCCGGGCATGAGCACAGCGACGCTGGTGGCGCTGGTCGGATTGGGGGCAGCAGCCGGCAATCCGCCGTCTGAAGCGCAGCCCCCAACGGCAAGCGTCAGCCGCGCGCCGGCGCACACCTCTTGCGCGATGCTGATGGCCGAGCGCCCGCCGATGGCGCAATATGCCCCGTTTGCGCCGGCCGGAATCGCGCCTTCGACCACGCACATATACTCACCGGCGTGGTTGGTCAGCACATCCGCCAGCGACCTCTCGGCCATTGTGCCGGCCGGCGCCATCAACGCTTCGTGGTAATCCAGCGAGATCACATCGAGCAGCAGTTCCACAATGCCGGGATCGGTGGTGTTAGCAATGTTGGGATCGGGGCGCGCGACAGCGCGCAACAACGACTCGGAGTCGGCAGTGCACTCCTGGAACGAGAGCCACACTACCGAGGGCCGCGCAGTTTGGGCGAGGGCAGTGGCAATCTGGCCGGCGTAGCGGGCCGGCAATGCCAGCGTGGTTGCCAGCATCCCGCACAGCTTGATGAACTGCCGGCGCGACAGGCCGGCCGCCATCAGATGTCCTGCAATTGTGTGTGAGCGCATAAGCCTCCTTATCTGCGCATCGGGCAATCGCCTGTACAAGCTGACCACACCCTACTGCGCCCGTGTGAAGAAGTGATGGAGATCCTGCCGCCCCTCCGCTTCCCATCATCCTCCGCTATCATTACGCGCGATGAGAGCATTGATCACCGGCGCCACCGGCTTTCTGGGCGCAAATCTGGTCGAAGCCGTGACACAGCGCGGCTGGCAGGCCCGCGCACTGCATCGCAAGACCTCCTCGCTCAAAGCGTTGCATGGCTTGACCTATGAATCGGTATTGGGTGACATTACAGAGCCGGCCTCGTTGTTGCCGGCCATGCGCGGCGTGGACGTGGTGTTTCATGCCGCCGCAGTGGCCGACTATTGGCGCACAGGTCCCCAGCGCCTGTATCACGTGAACGTGGATGGCACGCGCAATGTTCTGCGGGCCGCGCGCCAGGCCGGTGTTGGGCGTGTGGTTTACATGAGCAGTGTGGCGTCGCTGGGCCGGCCTCCGTTCGGTCAGCCGGTCAACGAATCGGCACAGTTCAACCTCAGGCCAGAGCAGTTCCACTATGGCTACAGCAAAGTGGTGGCCGAAAGTCATGCGCGGGCCTCGGTAGCCGAGGGGCTGGATGTGGTCATCGTCAATCCGGCGGTGGTGATCGGTCCGCGTGATGTCAATCTCATCAGCGGCAGCATCATCGTCGAGGCGGCCCGCCGGCGCATTCCGTTCTATCCGCCCGGCGGTGTGTGTGTGATCGACGTGGCGGATGTGTGCGCCGGCTGCATCGCCGCCGCAGAGCGTGGACAGGCCGGCGAACGCTACATCCTGGGCGGTGAAAACCTGTGGCATCGTGACATGCTGGGCATCGTATGCGATGTGGTGGGCCGGCCCCGCCCAGCACTGGCGGTTCCCGGTTTCGTCATGCGCGCGCTGGCCGCCGTGATCGACCTTGCGCGCAATGGGGCCGGCCTCAAACTGCCCTTCGACGGCGAGCAGGCCCGCTTCGCTGCCGACACCTTCTGGTTCGATTCAACCAAAGCCCGCCGTGAACTGGGACTAACCACACGACCCTTCATCGACTCTGCGCGCCGCACATACGACTGGTATCGCCAGAACGGCTACCTGTGAGCGTCGTCAATCCTGAGTGATGAGCGATGAGTGATGAGTGATGAGTGCTGAGTGCTGAGCGATGAGTGCTGAGCGATGAGCGATGAGTGGCGCATGTTATCAATTGTCAATCGCTCAATCCAAAATCCAAAATCCAAAATCCAAAATCGAAATGTGGTATGTCTTTCACGGCCCCGACGGGCTGACCCGCGATGAGGAGATCGCCCGGCTGAAGAAGAAGCTGGGCGAGCCGGATATTGCCAGTCTGAACTACACCCTCTTCGATGCTACGGCGCCGCTCAAGGAGATTCAGGCCGCCGCTGATGCCATGCCTTTTCTTACCGAGAAGCGGCTGGTGGTGGTGCGCAACTGGCTGACGCAGGCCGGGCGTGGCAAGCGCAAATCGAAAGCCGAGGCATCTGCCGACCCGCTGGCGCAACTGGCCGCTTATTTGCCCACAGTGCCGGCCTACACCGGCCTGGTCTTCGCCGAAGATGAAACGCTTCCGGCAACGCATCCTCTCATCGAGCTGGCGCAGGACAAGAGCGCCGGCGGCTTTGTCAAACTGTTTGAGCTGCCGGCCGACCCGCTGCGCTGGATCGTTGCGCGCGCCCGGCTGAAGGGCGGCGAAATCGCCCAGCCGGCCGCGCAATTGCTCTCGGTGAAAATTCATCGCGGCAACAAGAATGACCGCGACCACTTTGCCGAGGATAGCCAGCTCTACCTGCGCAAGCTTGACAACGAGTTGGACAAGCTGGTCGCCTATGCCAATGGCCGGCGCATCGAGCAAAACGATGTCGAGGCGCTGGTGAGCGACGAGCAGGTGGCCGACATGTTCGGATTCGTCGATGCCATCGGCGCGCGCGATGGCGCAGCCGCCTTGCGCATCCTGCGCGGCGTGCTGGGTCGCGGCGAGCAGCCGCTCATCGCGCTGACCATGATCGCCCGCCAGACCCGCCTGCTCATTCAAGCCAAAGAGAATGATCGTCTCTCGCCGGCCGAGCTGGCGCAGGCGCTGGGGCTGCACCCGTTTGTGGCCGAGAAGCTCAGCCGTCAGGCGCGCAACTTCAGCATGGCCCAACTCGAGCGCGCCCACATAGCCGTGATGGAGACCGATCTGGCGATCAAGACCGGCCGCATGGAGGATGTCGTCGCCTTGGATGTGCTCGTGGCCGAGTTGTGCGCCGGCTGAGTCAGCTTCGCCAGTCCACGCGCAGCGGCAGCCAGATACCCGTCACCGCTTCGGTGGTGTTGGCCGGCCACGGCAGCAGAAGCCGGTATTGCCACAGCACAAACGTGAGGTGATGCCATTGCCCATCGCCGGTCTGCGCCGAAACGGCGACCTCGGCAGTCGTGATCGGGCTGCGGCTCAACACGCTCCACAACAGCGGCGCGCTGGATGCGACCCGCACGTGATCGACGGTCAGGCGCTGAATGGGCTGGGATGAGGGGACATCGGCGGCGCTGCGCCACTCGAGGCGGTTGGTCGCGCTGTCGAGGGTCATTTGTGTTCCCTCGGCCGGCAGATATCCCCAGCGCAACAAGAACCTGGCGATGCGCTGTTCGGGTGTGACGCCGGCCGGCCCCGCTGTCGTGATCTCCAGCCTCGGTGTGTATTCCACGGCCGGCGTGTAGATCGCGCTAAAGAGGATGAGCGCCAGCCCGGCGGCGATCAAGGCGCCGGCTTGCAGAATCTCGCTGACTGCGCGGCGCTGTTGCTGGTTCACCCATTCAACCAGCTCGCGGCGCAGATACTCTCGCGTTGGCGACATACGGCGATACATGGCCTGTGGAGATACCACGCGCTGCCGAATGCGCAGCACGGCGTCTGGTTGGGTAGCCTACGATGGCGCTACGCCGGCTGAGATTTGCCGTTTCGACAGGGGGCGTGGCAGTGCGCGCGTCACTTCATCCACCACGCGCAGCGCGCCCATCGTGACGCCGGCGGTGCTTTGGCCGGGGAAGATACTGTCGCCCACCAGCCAGGCGTTGCGCAGGCCCGTCCACGGGCCGCGCGCGGTGAAGAGGCTGGTCATCGGAAAGCCACCCACGCCGCCCAGATGCCGGCGTGTGAAGAACTGATACGTCACCGGCGTGCCCGGCAGCACCAGGCGTAAGCGTCGGCGTAATCCCGGCACGGCGCGCTCGGCCAGATTCAACAGCCGTTCGGTGTATTCGGCTACGCGCGCTTCGTATTCTGCCTGGCCGTCCGGCTTGTTGCGCAGCGCCCACCAGTCCGCTGCCCGCGTGTGTGTGCTGATCGTCAGGGTGCGATGGCCGGTCGGCGCGCGTGTGGTATCGCCCGGCATGTTGAACGACAAAAAGACCGAATTGCCTTCGCCCAGCGGCGCGGCGTAATCGCCGATCACCTGGTGATGATCCACCGGCGTCAGATCGTCGCCGGCTTCCACGCCGGCATGCACCACAAAGGCGCCCCATTGCGCCGGGCGTTCGCGCGTCTCGCGGGCGAGCGCAGCCGGCGTCGCCTCGCCCAGCAACTGCGCCAGATTCCATGGCGTGAGATTGGCGATACATGCATCACAAGCCACGCGCAACCCTTTGTTGGTGTGCGCGGCCACCACGCGCCCCTCTTGCACCTCAAGCCGCGTCACCTGCTGGCGGAAGAGCGCGTCACCGCCAAAACGTCGCACAGCATCGACGAGTTGAACGGCGATCTGGCCGATGCCGCCGCGCACGTGGTTGACGCCTTTGCGCGGCAGGTCGAGCGCCGCAGCGCCGAACAGGGCGCTGGCGCGCGCAGCGGTGGTTTGCGCGCTGATGAGCAGTTGCGCGTCGAGGAAGGTCTGAAGCGCCTGACCGGTCACGCCGCTGCGTCTCGCCCATTGGCCGAGTGGCTCGAACAGGTGGGGCAGGGCGATCAACGTGTCTGGCCGTAGCGCCAGGCCGGTGCGCACCAGGTCGCCCAACGAAGCCGGCGGCCAGGCCGGCCGGCGCGCCGCAAATGCCAACACGGCGTCACTCAGGTTTTCGAGGGCGCAGAAAAAGCGCAGCGCGCGATCCAGATGCGGAGCGTCGGCGAAGGCGCGCGTGATTTCAGCGTGCCAGTGCGCCGGTTCGCCCCAGCGCGTCACGGTGCGGTCGGGCAGGTGGATCTGCCAGGCTGGCTCGGCCGGCTGTACCGGCCAGTCGATGCCCAGCGCGCGCCCCACCACATCGTGCGGGCCGCCGGGGTGAAAGCCGCCGGCCAGCGTTGCGCCGGCGTCGAAGCGATAGCCCTTGTGGTAGAACGTGCCGGCGCTGCCGCCCGGATAGACATGCGCTTCGAGCAGGGTGATTGCGTGGCCGGCTTTGGCCAGCAGGGCTGCCGCCGTTGCGCCGCCCACCCCTGCGCCGATGACCAGGATCTTTGCCATGCGCGGGCAGTGTAGGCGCGCCGGCTGAGGGCCGGCTGATACCTGACTCAAAACTCCTGGAATCCCTGGCGCGCGTAGGCCGGCAGCGTGGCGCAAGCCGGTTGTCAACCAGATGTCGGTTTGGTGACAGGCGCTTACGCGCCGCGCCGGCATAATGCTTGTGATGCGTTCGTATTTTGGCGCACCCGCTGAGACGCCTCGGGCTGCGTCTGCCGCAATCTCAAAGTTTCCGAGAGTATCAGAGCGCGCCGGCAATCTACAATGCGAGGACAGGCTATGAATCGAACGATTGAATACGCAGAGTCGAATCGGCCCGGCTGCCTGATTCAGATTCTCTACTTTCTCTTCATCGGCTGGTGGCTGGGCGGCGCATGGGTCATCGTGGCCTGGGTGTTGATGCTGACCGTGATCGGTTTGCCACTGGGAGCAGCCATGTTGAACAACGTGCCGCAGGTGATGGCGCTGCGCGGCCGGCGCATCCTGCAAGTGTCGCCGGGCGGGCGCGTTCAACAGGCCCCGGAAGTGAACTTTGCGCTGCGCGCGATCTACTTTCTGCTGGTGGGCTGGTGGCTCAGCTTCCTGTGGCTCAGCCTGGCCTATGCCTTGTGCATGAGCATCATTGGCCTGCCGCTAGGCTTCTGGATGTTTGACCTTGCGCCGGCCATTGTGTCGCTGAAGCGGGTTTGATTTGTGATGCTCGCGTCGTAGCGTCGGAGGGATGCGCTGCCGCGAGTCTTTATCGGGCGACGCCGACGAAATCGAGCTGGTGGGCGATGTACACCAGCTCGTTTTTTGCGATCTGGCGGCGGCGTTGCTCGATCCACGCTGTGAACTGCTCGCGCCGGCCGGCCAGTGCCGGGTGGTCGATCAACGCGCCGCGCATCGTCTCGACGATGAATTGCAGGAAGTAGGCTTCGTCGGCTGGATAGCCCGCTTCGCCTGCAAACACCACCCAGTCTGAACTGCCAGCGTCCAGAATCTCCACGCCGGCTACTTTCAGCAGGCCGAACAAGTGCCGG
>DAOUDB010000202.1:0-24035 GCA_034431495.1 Thermoflexales bacterium | reverse complement strand
TGGCCTCCATGGTCAACATCTTCCAGGAGTTGATGTATCACGGGCGCATCACCGCTCTGGACTTCTGGTTGAGGACAGCGGTGACTTCAGTTGTCATCCTGGTCGCAGGCTACCTGGTGTTTCGCCGCTATAGCCCGCGCTTCGGCGAGGAGTTGTAACCCTGTCACGCATTCTGCTGACCGACATTCACACGCTGGCTACCATGGCGGGGACATTGCCGGCAGGCCCGGCCCCGTCACCTGCCCCGCGTTCCCCAACAGACATGCTGCGCAATGCCGCCGTGCTGATCGGGCGCAACGCAGCCGGCCGCGGCGTGATCGAATGGATCGGTCCATCGCACGCAGCCAGGCAAGCGTTGGGTGATAAACCCGCCGACATCACCCTCAGCCTGCGCGACCACATCGTGCTGCCCGGCCTCGTCAACACACACCACCACCTTTACCAGACACTCACGCGCGTCATTGCTCAGGACAGCGGTCTGTTCGACTGGCTGAAGACGCTCTACCCCATCTGGCTCGGGCTGACATCCGAAGCGGTGCACGTCAGCGCCCTGACCGGCCTCGCCGAACTGATGCTGAGCGGCTGCACCACATCCAGCGATCACCTGTACATCTATCCCAACGACTGTCGGATCGACGACGAGATCCGCGCCGCGCGCGAAATCGGCATTCGCTTTCACGCCACACGCGGCGCAATGTCTCTGGGTGAATCGCAGGGCGGCCTGCCGCCCGACAAAGCCACCGAGCGCGAGTCAGACATCCTGCGCGACAGCCTGCGCGCCATCGAAACATGGCACGACCCTTCGCGCCACGCCATGCTGCGCATCGCCCTAGCCCCCTGCTCGCCCTTCTCTGTCACAACCGGCCTGATGCGTGAGTGCGCCGCATTGGCCCGCAGCCATGGCGTCATGCTGCACACCCATCTCGCCGAGACCCGCGACGAGGAGGCATACTGCCTCAGCCAGTTCGGCATGCGCCCCCTCGATTACGCGGCGTCTGTTGGTTGGCTGGGCAACGACGTGTGGTACGCGCACGGGGTGCATTTCGACGCCGGCGATATCAGGCGCATGGCGCAACACGGGTGCGGCGTGGCCCACTGTCCCAGCAGCAACATGCGGCTGGCCTCGGGCATCGCGCCGGTGCGTCTCATGCTTGGCGCGGGCATGAAAGTCGGGCTGGGTGTGGATGGCAGCGCCAGCAACGACGGCGGACACCTGCTGGCCGAGGCCCGGCAGGCCATGCTTGTATCGCGGCTGTTGCCGACGACAGACACCGCCGGCCAGGCCGCCCTGGGCGCTTACGAAGCCGTATGGCTGGCGACAAGAGGCGGCGCGGCTGTGCTCGGCCGTGATGAGATCGGTCGCATCGCGGTGGGGTGCTCGGCAGACCTGATCGCCATCGACCTGAATCGAGTGGAGTTTGCCGGCGCGCTGCATGATCCGTTGGCGGCTGTCGTGTTCTGCGCGCCGCGCGGCGTCGATTTCAGCATGATCGACGGGCGCATCGTCATCGAGCAGGGCCGGCTGACCACGCTCGACCTCCCCCGTGTGATCGAACGGCACAATCAGATCAGCCGCGCGCTCATCCGGCGCGAACCAATCGCGTGAGCGGGCTGCCACCTCTCAGCGGCGCAGTTCGGACTATACTAGCCCAATCGGTATGCCCTTGCGCCGTATTGCTCTGATTAGTTTTCACACCTCGCCGCTGGCCACTCTGGGCGGGAAAGACACAGGCGGCATGAACGTGTTCGTGCGTGAGACAGCCCGCGAATTTGCGCGCCGCAACATCGAAGTCGATATTTTCACCCGCAGCCAGAGCGCGCAGACCCTGCGCATCGATCCGCGCATTGCGCCCAACGCGCGGGTGGTCAATGTGCCAGCCGGCCCCGAAGCGCCCGTGCCCAAGCAGAGCTTGCTGCAATACGCGCCGGCATTCGCTGATTGGATGTGCGACTTCGTGACCGGTGAAAAGCACGGCGGCATATCAGCCAGTCATTTGACCTCATCGACGCCAGGCTACGATGTCATACACGCCCATTACTGGTTGTCGGGTCTGGTTGCCGATTCACTCCGCAGATGCTGGGGCACGCGCTTTGCGCAGACATTTCATACGCTGGCCAAACTCAAGAACGAGATCGCGCAACGCCCCCAGGAAATGGAAAGCGAGGAGCGACTGAAGAGCGAGTGCTATCTGTGCGCGACCGCCGACCGGCTCACCGCCAACACCACGGTCGAAGAACGTCAACTGGCGCGCTTCTATGGCGCCGACGTTTCCCGCGTCCGCATCGTGCCGCCAGGTGTCGACATATCGCGATTCCACCCAATCGAGCAAGCGTATGCCAAGTCTGTCATCGGCGCACCGCAGCATCATCGCATCATCCTGTTCGCCGGCCGGATCGAGCCGCTCAAGGGCATCGACACACTCTTCCGCGCCATCGCCCTGCTCAAGAGCCAGGCCGATTCAGCCTTCGACGATCTGTGTGTCATCGTCATCGGCGGGGATCCAAGCGAGCAGGGCCGGCGCGACAACGAAGAAATGGCGCGCCTGCACGAGTTGCGCAGCGAGCTTGGCCTGAACGATCTCATCACCTTCCTCGGCGCGCGCGACCAGGAGACCTTGCAGTTCTATTACGCCGCGGCAGACTGTCTGGTGATGCCGTCGCACTACGAATCGTTCGGCATGGTGGCGCTCGAAGCCATGGCCTGCGGCACGCCGGTAATCGCATCGGATGTCGGCGGACTGAGTCAACTCGTCCGGCACAATCACACAGGACTGCGCGTGCCTTCCAAGGACCCGCTGGCGCTGGCCAACGCCGTGCGCAAACTGCTATCGGATGAAGCCCGGCGGCGGACCATGGGTCATCGCGCCGCCTGCGTCGCCGAGGACTACAGTTGGGTCAGAATCGTGGACAAGCTCATCGCCGTGTATGAGGAACTCGTATGAACACAACGCAGGTCAGTTACGTCGCCCTCTGGTCAAAGGACCTCGAAGCCAATCGATCGGTATTCGCCAATATCCTCGGCATCCCCATCGCCTACGAAGACGACAACGTGGTCGTGTTTCAGACAGATGGCGCGCAACTGGTGCTCCAGCGGGCAATCGACGCCAACGCCGAACTGGATGGCACCGTTCAGTTCGGCATCAGCGTAGACAATCTGGACCAGGCGACCGAGGCGCTCAAAGCCGGCAACCTGACGATCGATATCGACCGCGAGGAGATTGCACAGAACCAGCGCGTGACGATTCTCCGGCTCAAGTCCGGCCAGTCCGTCGAGATTACCGGCGAATAAGCGTCTCGTCGCCGGGCGGCCCGCCGATCAGCGCGCCCACCTGATCGCGCGTCATGCGAAACGGCAACCACTCCTCCATGTGATGCGCGCCCATGCGCCGATAGAACGCGATGGCCGGGGTGTTCCAGTTCAACACCTGCCATTCCATCCGGCCGCAGCCCTGCTCGTAGCCATGCTGCGCGCAGGCCAGGAACAATCGCCTGCCGATGCCCAGCGACCGGCATTCAGGCAGCACAAACAGATCCTCCAGGTACAGCGTGGGCATGGCCAGAAAAGTCGAGTAGGTGAAGAAACTGATGGCGTAGCCGGCTGCGCGCCCGTCTGCGCGGGCCAGCCAGGTATCGAAGCGTGGCGCCGGCCCGAAAGCGTCGCGAGCTAGCCGCTCCAGCGCAGCCGGCTCGGGGCGAGGCAACTGCTCGTAGTCGGCCAGCGCGCAAACAAGTTCGGCCAGCGCGTCTGCGTCGCCGGCTCCCGCTTTTTGAATGTGCACGTCCACAGGTGTATTGCGCATGGCGCACGATTCTAACGCGCTCCACGCCGGTATACTGGGCCACCGATAGCATGCGTCACCCAAATTCATCCCGCTCCCGGCACGTCGCCTGCCTGCTGAGCGCACTGTGGCTCCTGACGGCCTCAGCCTGCTCGATGCTGCCGTCAATCGACTTGCGCGACACAATCGCCCGCATCGCCGCCACGCCCATTCCGGCCGGCGACGACCCGACGCCAACTACCCCGCCGCCTACGCTTTCGACCGCTGCACTGGTCAAGATGCGCAGCGCCCTGAGAGTCGGCATTCGATTTGACGCTCCACCGCTCGCCAGTGTCGATGACGAGGGCAACCTGGTCGGGCTGGATGTGGACATTGCCCGCGAACTGGCCCGCCGCTGGCTGGGCAGCCCGCGCAACGTGGAGTTCGTACAGGTCACCTCCAACTCGGCCCTGCGGCGCATTCAGAACCGAGAAGTGGACCTGGCCCTGGGCGGCCTGGTGCATTCGCAGCCGGCTGAAACGTACGCCGATTTCAGCCTGAGCTACTTCCAGGATGGCGAAGCCGTCCTGATCCGCGCCGGCGCATTCGCCGACGTGCAGAGTTTGGCACAGCGCGCAGTCACCTACATCGACGCAACCTCCATCGCCGCCGCGAGCGAGATGCAGATCGCCAACAACATGACCGTCACGCTGCAATCTGCGCCGTCCTATGCCAGCGCCTTCCAGTCGCTCCTCGACGGCGAAACAGACGCAGTGATCGGGCGATGGCGGCGCATGCGCGCCGAGGCTGCGCGCAACGGGGCGCTGGCGGTGCTGGCCGTGCTGCAACAACAACCCGTCGCCATCATGTTGCCCCAGAACGATTCCGACTGGGCCGATCTGGTGAACATCACACTGAGCGCCATGATTAACGACGGCTTTTACGCAGAAGCCTATCAGCGCTGGTTCGGCGAGCCGGCCCCACCCCTCGCTGCGCTGCCCGGTCAGATCGACCTGCAACTGGCCGCGCTGCCCGACAGCATCACGCCGCGCGCCGTGTACGATCGCGTGCGCGCGGCCATCAGCGTGCGTATCGGCTTCAACGCGCAGTCTGACCCGCTGGCCACCCTCGACGCCAACGGCCAGCCCATCGGCTACATGGTCGATCTCGGCCGCGAGTTGAGCCGGCGCTGGTTCCAGAATGCGGGAGCCGCCCAGTTCATCGCGCTGCCGGCTGGACAGACAGCAACCGCCTTCGACAACGACACGATCGACCTTGCCATCGGCGATGTTGCGCAAACCCAGGCCGGCGAGCGCCTGATGGATCACAGCATCCCCGTCTATGTCAGCGGCCTTAGCGTCGCCACGCTCAACACAGCCGGCGTCATCGATTTAACATCCTTAAATAGCGCGCGCGTCGGCTTCGTGCAAGAGACGACAGACACGGCGGCGCTCGAGGCAGCCAAGCGGGCGCGGGGGGTGAACTTTCTCAACGTGCCGTTCCCTGATCTGCTGACCGCCCTGGGCGCGCTGCGCGAGGGGCAGATTCAGGGCGTGGCCGCCGAGCGCGTCACGCTGCTGGCGCTGGCGCGCGTGTCAGGCGACATCACCGTGCTGGTCGACCGGCTGAACGCGATGCCCATCGCCATAGCAGTGCCCACGCAAGATTCCGCGCTGCGCGACCTGGTGAACCTCACTTTGCAGGAAATGGTGAGCGATGGAACATTCGCTGCCATCTATCGCCGCTGGTTCGACGACGCGCCACCTGTGGTGGAGCTGTGGCCAGGCGAAGCCACACGCGACACCGCGCTGATCGCCCCTTCGCCTACCCCACTGCCCTCGCCCACGCCCGTGATCGTGGAGATCGACACGCCCACGCCGGCGCCACCCGCAGAGCCGGCGCCATAGCCGGCAGGCTCTGTCCGGAAGGTCGCGGGCAACGCTACTGGCTGGCAAGGGGGTCCGGGCAAGCCTGGCGACTTGCCCTACCAGTCCACCGACACGCGCGGCGGCTGAGCCCACATGGCATGGCAACCCTGGCAGCTTGCCCTACACATCAAGTCAACCATCGCCGGAAGCGGGCTTCTCCATCACAAGCAGATGCGACAGACCCAATATGCGCAGGGGCGATCGCTCCAGCGCCTGGATAGACCTGCGCAACAGCCGACCGGCAGCGCCATAGCGCGCCACGATATTGTCGAAGCCGGGATAGACCTGAGTCAGCAACACAGGGCGCAAGCCGGCGCCTGCAAACAGATCGAGCAAACCGCGCGCCGTATAAGCGCGCGCATGCGGCGCCAGCCTGTTGCGCGCCGCATCGGGCAACCAGTTCACAAACGGTTTGTTGCCAAAGCGGTAACGGCCGCGCCAGTAGATGCCGTGCGTCTCGAACGGATAGAGCCGGTTGGGAACGAACACCACCGCCCGCCCGCCGGCCTGCAACACGCGCGCCATTTCATGACAGGCGACGCGATCATCGTTGACGTGTTCGAGCACCTCGTGGCTGAACACCACATCAAATGACTCATCTGCAAAGGGTAGCCGCTCGCACACGGCGTTCAGCAATCCATTCAGCCCGCCGGCGCGCCCTTCGCGCACGCGATCCAGCTCGATATCAAGCCCGCACACATGAGGGGTATAGCGCGCAATGGCGCGCACGTACGTGCCAATGCCGCAGCCATCAACGAGAACGCGCTTGCCGGCCAGCGGCGCGACACGATTCAACAGCGCGAGCCGGCGTTCCTGCCCGGCGCGCCACACCAGGGATGGGTTACCGCGTAGGGCGGCCAGGTCGAGGTCAGGGTTATCGACGTGGGTCATGGTATGACTCATGGCATGGGTTGTAGTGCAGGATCATTGGCCGCGCGGGACTGCGCGCCGGCCATCACACGGAAGGCAGTTGAAGCAACAAAGCGTCGAAGGTGAGGCGCAGGTTGGCATTCTGTTCGAGCGCGGCCATGGCGCGCAGGATTGCCTGGGTTGCGCGCGCCGCATCGGCCGGCGACATGCGCCGCGCCACTTCGGCGATGGACTCCGCGCAATCGATATTGAGCAATGCGCCGGCCGGCACAGCGCCGGTGGGATCGCTGGCCGCCCGCGCCACATCGCGCCAATACCACAGCCATTCATCGAGCAAACCGCGCACCGTCTGTGGCCCGGCTTTGCTGATCGTCTCGGCATAGGCCAAGCGAGTCGTCCGGTTCGCCGCGAGCACTACGCGCAAATCGGCCAACCGTTGGTCGCGCACCGAAAGCAGCTCGCCATCGGCCAGCGCCCGCAATGCCCAACCTGGCCGGCCGCGCGCAAGACGCGCCAGCAGATGAGCTTTGCCAGATTCAACGCCGCGCGCCTGAAGCGCCTGCTCGATCTCAGCAGCCGGAACAGGGCGCAGATTGAGCGTCTGGCAGCGCGACACGATAGTGGGCAGCAGCGCCCCGGCTTGCGGCGCGACCAGCACGATAACCGCCGCCGGGTTCGGCTCTTCGAGCGTTTTCAGGATTGCGTTCTGGCCGCCGTCGGTGACAAGGTGCGCGTCGTTAACCACTGCCACGCGAAAGCGCCCCTCAACCGGCGACAACATCAGGGCATGCAACAACGCGCGCACCTGCTCGACCTTGATGGACGTTTCGCTGGCTTCAGGCTCGACCCAGAAAAGATCAGGATGTTTGAGCCGATCCACCAGCGCGGCCGCGCGCGCGGGGTCGGCTGCCTCGCGTGACAGGAGCGCGCGCGCAAACGCCAGCGCCAGGGTTGCCTTGCCCACGCCTTCGGGGCCGGCAAACAGGTGCGACTGCGCCACCTGACCCGCTTCGATGGACTGTTGCAGCCGGCGCACCGCCCATGCGTGACCGACCAGATTCCACGCGCTCATGCCGGCTGATTCTGACGCTGTGGCTGGCGACGCGCGCGCCGGATACGGCGCACGGCGCGATACACCAGGTAACCGATTGCGACGACGAAGACAACGAAGAGCGCCGGAGCCAGGATCGCCAGCACCGCCACCACGGCCGAAACGACATCTTCCAGAAAACTGACGACCGGCGCGCCGACGCCTGCGGTCGACACATTGATGGCCGGCCGCGCCACTGCCTTGCCGCCATGCACGACACCGGCTGTGATGAGGCCAACGAGGATCGCCACGGCGGGGCTGATGTCAGTGATGACGCCGCTGTTGGCGGCGAAGAGAATCGCGCCGGCCGCCGGCCGAACGATCGTCTGTACCGCGTCGTTGATGTGATCGGCGCCGGGCACTTTATCCACAACGACCTCGATCGCCAGCAAGACGACCAGAACGCCGATCACCCACCATTCGGACAGCATATCGAATGGCGGCTGCAACTGGATGACCTGTGCGCGCGCCAGAACGGCCACGGTCAGTAGCGGGATGTACGCATTCAGGCCGGCCGCGCCGGCCAGACCAAACGCGCTGATGATATTCATTAACGCCAGCATTGCTCGCTCCGCATCGGCGCAGTCAGCCGGCGCGATGTCGCGGCAAAGACGCGCCCCATGCAAGCCGATTATAGATGGCGCCGCAGGCTGGCCGGCCATGTCGGGGGGGATTACACTTGGCGCAGCGCGCCCGGACAAACGGGCGAATCGAGGACGACGTGAACGTGAACGCAACTGAAACCAGCCTTGTGCGGATGATGGAGCACTGGGGTTACCACCTGGAGCCGGATCGATATCCCTACGCGCCGGGCCATCACACACTGCTCATCGCCATGCGCGAAATCCCGACCGAAATGCACTTCGACCCCGAAGTCATCCAGTTAAGGATAGGCGAGACCGGCGACTCGCTGAACTGGTCGACCATCCGGCTGAAATACCCACTGTATGGGCAGCGCCAGGTGGGCCTGGGGCGCATCATCATCAGCGATCGCGTGGACAAGCGGATCGAGTTCTTCACCTATGGCGCGACGATCGAAGCGATCCACGGCCACAACGAAGTGGTGTATGCGCTGCGCTCGCCGGCGCCGGTGCTGGCGATCGACCCTGAGTTGCAGGACTTTTCGGCCGAGCTTGCATTCGAGACCGAAGTGATCGTTGCCGAGGCGCTGGCGAAGTGGCACGGCAACGAGTCGGGGTTCGCGCGCCGGCTGTCTCAACTGGAGCCGGCCCGCTGCTACCTGGCGGCCATTCACAGCATCCTGGGCCACTATCAGCGCAACCGCAGGCTGCGCGATGGATTCCATTTGTTCTATGCAGCCCTGTGCAAAGAGGTGGAGCAACTGGCGGCGCTGGGCTATTGGCCGGGGGAGATGGCGCGGCTGGATGACTTGCTTGCGCCGGAACACCCGGCGCTTGCATAGCGCCGGCCCGTTGACGTCGTCCCGCTCATCCAACGCGTTTCACCAAAAGGCACTGAGTGCAGCCGAAGGGTGTGCGTCACGGATCACGCTATACACTCACTGGCTCGTCCGCTTGCTGCGCGCCGTCCTGACTTCGGCGATGATTTTGTTCGCCTGTTGCACCCACCTGTCTGCTGCTTCGAGCTGATGCGTTGTCCCCAGGCTGAGCTACCCGGAAACGATCCCAACTATAATCGGCCCGTTGGACAACTGAATATGTGCATGACGCCGGCCCACGGACCGGCGCCGCATCGAGGCGACCCGACAGGCCCGGATGCCGGGGCGTAAAGGTGGAAGCTGGTGCCGCATCTATTGCGAAGTCCAGCGCTGTGCCGCAACTGTAATCGCTCGGAGACAGAGCACAGATTACAGATTACAGATTACCGATTAGAGACGACAGAGTTCTGATATCTGCAATCTGGTGTCTGTATTCTGATGTCTGTAGTCCGATGCGAGAGCCAGGACGCCTGCCTCGATTGCTCGCTCAAACAGCCCTTCTCGTGACCAAGGAGGTGGAGCATGATTGGCGCGCCCTGAAACTCGCCACCGGCGCGGCGGATGCAATCCGCATCGCCCGGCCTAGCGCAAGGCATGTGTCAGTCGTTCGCCCGCCCGACCTGCTGCATGGAAGGCCGGGCTTTTCTGTTTTCCGTCGCTGCAACAGGCGACAAGTTACTCGAACCATGAATGAATCAAAAAACAAACCAGCATCTGGACCGGCGAAAGGTCTGGTGATCGTGAACACCGGCCACGGCAAAGGCAAGACCACCGCAGCCCTGGGCGTATTGCTGCGCGCCTGGGGCCGCAACATGCGCGTCGCCGGCGTGCAGTTCTTCAAACACGAGAACGCCAACTTTGGCGAGATTCGCGCCGCAAAACAGATCGGTATCGAACTCATTCCCATGGGAGACGGCTTCACCTGGACCAGCCGCGACATGGACATCACTCAGGCGAAGGCCCTGCACGCCTGGGAAGTGGCGCAGGCCAAAATCGTTAGCGGGCAATACGATATCTTCTTGCTCGATGAGTTCACTTATCTGATGAGCTTTGGTTGGCTGAACGCGCGTTCGGTCGTGGAGTGGTTGCGCGCCAACAAGCCGGCCTTTCTGCACCTCATCATCACCGGCCGCGACGCGCCGTCGGAGCTCATCGACTATGCCGACCTCGTCACAGACATGACGCTGGTCAAACACCCTTTCCGCGACCAGGGCATCAAGGCACAAGCAGGCATCGAATTCTGATGACAGACAATAGAGGCACAACCCATGACATCACACCTTGAGGCGACCATCCAATCCATCCAACCACTGGATGAACAGGCCATGCAAGCGGCTCGGTCACGCCAAAATGAGCTGACCAAACCGCCGGGCAGCCTGGGCCGGCTGGAATCGCTGTCCATTCAGATCGCCGGCATCACCGGCCAGCCCCGCCCCACCCTGCGCCGGCCTGCCATCATCACACTCGCCGCCGACCACGGGATCGCCCGCAAGGGCGTCAGCGCATTCCCGATCGAAGTAACCGCCCAGATGGTGTTGAACTTCCTGCGCGGCGGCGCAGGCATCAACGTGCTGGCCCGGCATATCGGCGCAGAAGTCATCGTGGCTGATCTGGGCGTCGCGGTCGATCTCCCGCCCAGCGACGATCTGATCGTGAACAAGATCGGCTACGGCACGCGCGACTTTTCGATCGAGCCGGCCATGACGCGCGAACAGGCCCACCAATCCATCGAGGCCGGCATCCGCATCGCTCAAGCCGCCATCGCGCGCGGCTGCGACATTCTGGGAACCGGCGAGATGGGCATCGGCAACACTACCCCCTCCAGCGCCATCACAGCCATCTTCACCGGCCGGCCCGTGCGCGAGGTGACCGGCCGTGGCAGCGGCGTGGACGATGCCGGCCTGTCGCGCAAAGTGGCCGTGATCGAGGCGTCTCTGGCACTTCACCACGCCAGCCCAGGCGATGGCTTGGATGTGCTGAGCAAAGTCGGCGGGTTCGAGATTGGCGGGTTGGCCGGCGTCATGCTGGGCGCAGCAGCAGCGCGCACACCGGTCGTAGTGGACGGATTCATCTCCGGCGCGGCGGCGCTGATTGCCGCCAGCCTTGCCCCTGCTGCGCGCGACTACATGATTGCCGCGCATCGTTCAGTCGAGATCGGCCACCGCGCCATCTTCGACTATTTAAGGTTGCAGCCCTTGCTCGACCTGGACTTGCGGCTGGGCGAGGGCACCGGCGCGGCGCTGGGCATCTCCATCTGCCAGGCAGCGTGCAAGGTGCTGGATGAGATGGCCACCTTCGCCGAGGCCGGTGTCTCGAACAAAGAAGCATAGGGCACGCATGGCGCAGACAAACAGCTCAGGCCGGGCGCAGGCCGGCCTCATCGGCGCGCTGAGGGATGCGGCCAGCGCATTCGCTTTTCTCACCGTGCTGCCGTCGCGCTGGTTCACCAGCGAGAAGCCGGGGCGCATCTTTGCCTGGTTTCCACTGGTGGGACTGGCGATCGGCGTGTTGCTGGCCGGCCTCGCTTCGATGACGTTCCTGCCACCGGACGTGAGGCGCTTCATCACCCTGGCCGTGTGGGTCGGGCTAACGGGCGGGCTGCATCTCGACGGTTTCGCTGACTCGTGTGATGGGCTGCTGGCCACCACTACCCCGGAGCGTCGTCTGGAGATCATGAAGGATCCGCGCGCCGGCTCGTGGGCAGTGGCCGGCGTTGCGCTGTTGCTGGTGGGCAAATGGGCTGCGCTGGGCAGCATCGCGCCGGCCTGGCTGATCGCGGCGCCGGTGGTCGGGCGCTGGACGATGGCCCTGGCAGTCTATGCCTTTCCAAACGCGCGGCCCGGTGGCATGGGCGCTCACATGCGCGTCGGACTGGGCCGGCCCCAGATCATCGCAGCGACCCTCGCCGCCGTGATCGTGGTCATGGCGTTGGGCTGGCCGGCGCTGATCGCGCTGGGCGCGGCGCTCGGCGCGCTCGTGTTGATGGGGCGCTGGGCAGCCGGCCGGCTGGGCGGCGGATTGACCGGCGATGTGTACGGCGCGCTGTGCGAACTGGCCGAACTGGTGTGTCTGCTGACTCTGGCTATGTTGCCGGTGACACAATAGCACACGATGCCACAGCCGGCGCGCATTTCCGGCTGTGGCATCGCTTCCGATCTCACAGGTTCCGCGACCGCGCCGGCACGCTCAGGGCGTGGTGTTGACTGTGGGCACGATGCCGGGACCGGGCAACACGATCGTCGGTGTGGCGCCCTCCGGCGTGAAGATAATCTTATCCGTCGCTGTCAGGGCGCTGGCATTGGCCTGTGCGATCTGCAGCTGCAAATAGGTGGGGTACGCAGCGTACATCGCGGCTTTGGCCATTTCCAGCGCCAGATCGGCCTTGGCCTTCTCGGCAGCCGCTCTGGCCTGCGCCTGGGCAATGGCCAGATCCTGCTGCGCCGAGAAAAGATCGTTGGCCTTCTGCGTTTCGATGACTGCGCGCTGCGCAGCCAACTTTTCCTGATTCAGTTGCGCGAGCACCGTCTGCTGCTTGGTCTCCTCCTGAATGCGGCTCTGCGCCACAGCGACCTCGCCGCGCTGCCGGGCCTGCTCGGCCAGCGCTTCGGCCTCTGCTTTCAACTTGTCCTGCGCGGCCTTCTCGGTATCTAGCCGGCTCTTGGTGATGGCGTCCAAAACCGACTGCACCTCAGACGACAGCACAATGTTCGGGACGACAACATTGTTGATTTGCAGGCCGTAATTCAGTGCCAGCCGGCTCAACTCTGTGTCGATGCACTCGCGCAGCACATCGCGCGCCGTGCCGATCACGTTGTCGTCAAAGGTGCGCTCGCCAATGCACACTTTCATCGACTGGCGGGCCAGGCCCTCCACGCGCAGGCGCGCCACCTCGTCATCAATGAAAATGCTGCTGTATTGCGCCCACAGCGACTTCAGCAATTCGGCCTGTTCCAGATTGGGCCGGAAGATGTCGCCATTGACAACCAGGCCCAACCGCTGCTTGTCCTTGGTGATGATTTCATCGTCCTGAACCGTGAAGGGAATGGCGGTGCTGGACACGCGCTTGAGATCGACGTATAGGCCGATGTCCGAGTAGATGCCCGGCCCGACGATTTCATAGATGCGGCCCTCGCGGAAGCGCACTCCCACTTCCTGCTGCTCGACGCGCTCCATGAAGTAAAAGGGCCGCGTCGTCATGAGCAACAGGCCCAGGGCGACGACGAGGACGCCGGCGACAATTAGAAAGGCAGAAATATTCCGTGACACGACGGGTTTCAACTGCGGTCTCATCCGTGCTTCTCCTTGTGAGATGTGGCGCGATTCTGGCGGCCAGTGTACTACCTTGCGCCGTCCCAATATTCAAACACAACCGTTATAGTCGATCCATGTCAACGCACATGGCAACCGGCTCCCAGCTTGCTGACAGGCGCTTCCGCCTCGGCAGCACATCGTACGTGTACGAGGCAGACCTGCTGACCAACGTCGAACGGCTGGCAACACAGCAGGTCGTGGACGACATTGAACTGGTGTTGTTCGAGGTAGAGAACGGGCCGAGCAACTTTCCCGACCAGGCCACTGTTGAAGCAATGGCCGGCATTGCCACTGCGACAGGCATCACTTTCACGGTGCATCTGCCGCTCGATCTGCGACACAATCCCGACACAGACACGCTACATCCCTCATTGCGCATGGCCGAGCGGGTCATCCAGATCACACGCCCACTCACCCCTTTTGCTTACGTGTTTCATCTCGACGGGACGGATGTGGGCCGGCCGGGCTGGCTCAACCAGGCTATGCGCGCCGTGGAAACGGCATTGCGCTGGGTGGCGTCGCCCGAACAGATGGCGCTGGAGAACCTGGAGAACTACGATCCGGCGCATCTGGAGCCGATCTATGCCGCCCTGCCCGTCAGTCGAGCGCTCGACATCGGCCACCTGTGGAAACAGGGAAAGCAGTTTAACAATCTTAAAGACTATGGCGGGCCGGATCGGCTGCGCGTCGTTCACCTGCACGGCTGCGCCGACGGCCCCGACAACCGGCGCGAAGACCACCTCAGCCTGGCGCGCGTGGCATCGTCGCAACTCGACGCGGCAATCCGCGCGCTGGCCGGCTTTCGCGGCGCGCTCACGCTGGAGGTGTTTGGCGAGGCGGACTTCTTTACCAGCCGCGAGGCGCTGCTCCAGTCGTACAATCGCGTCTTATCATGTCCAGCCTGACCTTTATCCTGGGCGGCGCGCGCAGCGGCAAGAGCCGGCTGGCGCAGTCGCTCGCCATCGCGCGCGCCGGCGACGCCGTGCTGTATGTAGCCACCCTGCGCGAGACGCCTGAAGTCGCCGCAGACAGCGAAATGCAGGCGCGCATTGCCCGGCATCGCGCCCAGCGGCCTGCCGCCTGGCGCACGATTGTGGCCGGCGATGATCCGGCCACGGATATTCTGCCGGCGCTTCATGACGCCGGCCTCAAAATGGTGTTGTTGGATTGCCTGTCGATGCTCATCAGCGGCGCGTTGTTCATGTCCGAGACGATTCCCGATCGCGTGGAGGATCGCGCTGTTGACACGGTAGACGCGCTGCTGGACGCATACCGCGCCAGTGGCCGCGACTGGATCGTGGTGAGCAACGAAGTGGGGCTGAGCGTTGTGCCGGAGAACGCTTACGCGCGGGCATACCGTGATGCGCTGGGCCGGGCCAACCAGCGCGTCGCGCAGTTCGCCGATGAGGCATATTTCGTCGCCGCCGGCTTGCCCGTGCGCTTGAAATAACGCCCGCGCGGGGAATGCCAACCACAAAGGAACAAAGCGCGCGAAGAAAGAAATGATCTCTTCGCTCTTCGTGCCCCTCGTTTCTTCGTGGTGAATTCGCCTCAATCGGCTGTCACGAACTGGCGTTCGTAGAGCGTTCGGTACAACCCGCCGGCCTCCAGCAGTTCATCATGCCGGCCGCGCTCAACAATGCGCCCATCCTCGATCACACAGATCATATCGGCATTGCGAATGGTGCTGAGCCGGTGGGCGATAACGATGGCCGTGCGGCCTTCGAGCAGGCGCTCCAACGCCTCCTGAATGAGGGCCTCGGTCATGGTGTCCACATTCGCGGTCGCCTCGTCGAGGATCAGAATGCGCGGATCGGCCAGCACCGCGCGCGCGATACAGATCAACTGGCGCTGCCCGATCGAGAGGTTGACCCCGCCCTCCAGAATGCGCGTCTGGTATCCATCCGGCATCGCGTCGATGAAGACATCCGCGTTCGCCTGTTTCGCCGCGCGGCGGATCTGCTCGTCGGTGGCATCGGGCCGGCCAAAGCGAATGTTGTCGGCAATCGAGCCGGAGAAAAGAAACGGGTCCTGCGGCACCAGCCCGAACTGCCGGCGCAACGAGCGCTGCGTCACATCGCGCACATCGACACCGTCGATGCGCACCGCGCCATCGCTCACGTCGTAGAAGCGCGCAATCAGGTTGGCGATGGAAGTCTTGCCGGCGCCGGTGGGGCCGACCAGGGCAACCGTCTGGCCGGCCTGAATGGTCAGATCGACATCGCGCAGCACAAGCGGCGCATCGGGCCGGTAGCGGAACAACACATGGTCGAACGTCACTTCACCCCGGATGGGCGGCATATCTGGCGCGTCGGGTTTGTCCTTCACAGTTGGCTCGGTGTCAAGTAGATCAAGCACCTTTTCGCCGCCGGCCATGGCCGATTGCATGGTGGTGTACAGCCGGCTGAGTTCCTGAATCGGCTGGAAGAAGCGCGTCACGTAGGACATGAACGCCACCATGACGCCCAGTGTGACCTGCCCCTGCGTCACCCATAGCCCGCCAAAGAACAGCACGATGCACGTCGCCAGCATGCTGAGAAAATCTATCGACGGCAGGAAGATGAACGACAGCGACATGGCGTTGATGTGCGCTTCGCGGTTGGCCACATTGACCCTCTCGAAGCGTTGATGCGTGGCGCCTTCCTGCGCAAAGGCCTGGATGACGCGCATGCCGGCGATATCCTCCGCAAGATCGCCCACCACGGCTGCGACACGCGAACGGGTCTCACGGAAAGCCCGTTTGGCCTGCCGCGAGAACCACCACGTCACCAGCGCCATCAGCGGCAACACCACAAACGTCAGCAGCGCCAGTTGCCAGCTCATCGACAGCATGACCACCACAATGCCGCCCAGCAACAGTAGATCGCCGACCAGCGTCACCACGCCCTGCGACATCAACTCGTTGATCACGGCCACATCGTTGATCACGCGCGACACCGTGACACCGACGATGTGTGTGTCGTGGTAGCCGAGCGGCAAAGCCTGAAGATGGCGAAACAGCGCCGCGCGCAGATTGCCCAGCACACGCTGCCCAACCCACGAGAGCACATATTGCTGGCCGGCCGTTGCAAGGAAAGCCCCCACAAACGCCAACGCCGTTGCGAGCGCAATCCATGTCAGCCCGTCGAGATCACCGACCGCGATGTGTTCGTCGATGGTCAGTTTGATGAGATAGGGTGTCAACAATGCCAGCGCAGAGCTGGCCAACATGGCAACGAAGGCCAGCGCCATGTGCCGGCGATATGGCCTGAGGTAGGCCAACAGCCGGACAACTACGCGCGGATTGTATGCAGCGCCGGCGTTCTCGGCCCCGAAAGACTCAATTGCTCCGCGCGGGCCGAACCCGGCGCCAGAACTGCCAAATGCGAGACCCATAGTGAGGATTAAGCGATTGAGTGATTGACGATTGAACGATTGAGCGATTGGGTTCAGGGCGAGGCGTGATCGCGCGGCTTGAGCTGGCGGTGATAGATGTCGGCGTACAGGTCGGACGTTCTCAACAGCTCCTCGTGTGTGCCGCGCGCCACAATGCGCCCCTTGTCCAGAACCAGAATCAGGTTGGCCATGCGCACGGTGCTGAGGCGGTGGGCGATGACGAATGTGGTGCGACCAACCATCAGCCGATCCAGCGCGCGCTGGATCAATTGCTCTGTCTCGGCATCGACGCTGGACGTGGCATCGTCCAGAATCAGGATGCGTGGGTCGGTCAGCAAGGCTCGCGCAATGGCGATGCGCTGCTTCTGGCCGCCGGACAGCGTCACGCCGCGCTCACCGACGTAGGTGTCATAGCCCTGAGGCGTCTGCATGATGAAGTCGTGCGCCTGGGCGGCACGGGCTGCTGCGATCACGTCTTCATCGGTGGCGCCGGGCCGGCCAAACGCGATGTTCTCGCGGATGGTGGCGGCGAACAGCGTGGTCTCCTGTAACACAATGCCGATCTGCGCGCGCAGAGACGCCAGTGTAACCGAGCGGATGTCATATCCGTCGATGGTTACGCGCCCCGAAGTGGGGTCGAAGAAGCGCGGCAGCAGGTTGACGACCGTCGTTTTGCCGGAGCCGGTGCGCCCAAGCAGCGCGATGATCTGGCCGGGCTTCGCCTCGAACGTGATGTCCTTGAAGATTTGATGCCGGCCATAGGCGAACGACACGCGCTCGAAGCGCACATGGCCGGTGACCGGCGGCAGCGCCACCGCATCGGGCGCATCATGAACGTCGGGCGCCGCGTCCAGAATCTCGAAGATGCGCTCGGCAGCCGCGCCGGCCTGCGCCACAGCCGGAATGATCTGGCCGAGCAGCCGCACCGGCCCGACCAGTTGCGCCATATAGGTCATGAACGCCACCAGCTCGCCGATGCTGAGTTGCTGCTCGATGACCAGCCGGCCACCGTACCACAGGATGAAGATCGTGCCGATGTTGGCGATGAGGTTGAGCAGCGGGCCGTTGATCGAAGTGAGCCGGACAGACTGTGCCGACATGTCGAACCAGCGCTCATTCTCGCGGTCGAATCGCTCGATCTCGGCCGGCTCCTGTGCAAACGACTTCACCACCCTGGCCCCGCGCAGATTCTGCTCGAGGCGCGTGGTCAGCACACCCAGTTGGCGTTGAATGGCCAGCGAGAGCGGCCGGATGCGGCGACCGAACGACAGAGAGCGCCAGGCCAGTAGCGGCGTAGTGGCAATCGCCAGCAGCGCAAGCTGTGGATTCATCCAGAACAGAATTGCAGCCGTGCCGATCAGCAGGACAACACTCTCCGCAATGCGCAGGGTGGCGCGGCCGGTGAGAAAGCGGATGCGGTCCACGTCCTGGATTGCGCGCGACAACAAGTCGCCGGCCTCCGACTGATCGTGAAACGAGAAGGAGAGCAGGGTGAGCTTGCGCTGGATATCGGCACGCAGGTCATAGGCGACGTTCTGCGAGGCCACTTCGCTCCACCGGCCCTGCAGAAATGTGAACACACCCTTGACCAGCGTCAGGATCAGCAGCGCCGCCGCAGACCACGCCAGGGTGGAGATGTCGTTGCGGCCTACGCCTTCGTCGATGGCGCTGCGGATCAACTGCGGATTGATCACACTCAGGGCGTTCATTCCCAGCGTTGCCAGATAGGCAACCAGTGTCGCTTTCCAGTACGGTCGCAGATAACCGTAGCAACGCCGCAGGTTGCGCCAGGTGTTAGGGGCGTCGGGTTGCGCGGCAGTGGCCGGCAGGGTCTCGTTCCGGGCTGCCATGTCAGGCAGATCGCTCCATCATACGTCGCGGTTGCATACGAATCTATTTTAGGACAGATAACGGATTGGTGCAGGCCAGAGGGATCTGCCTCGGGTGGCTTGCATGAATCGCCGGCCTGCCCCACAATGCAGTTCTGTACATGGAGGTTTGAGTTGCGGCTGAAGCTAATCACCTGCGAAATCTTCTACCGCGAGATGTGCTACGCTGTGGCGCGCTCGCCCAACTTCATCGACATCGAGTTCCTGCCCAAGGGTCTGCACGACATCGGCAACCCGAATATGGTGCAGCGCATCCAGGCGGCGGTGAACAAGGTGGACGAGTCGAAGTACGACGCGATCGTCCTGGGGTACGCCCTGTGCAACAACGGCCTGGTCAACCTCACGGCCCGCTCGATTCCCATCGTGCTGCCGCGCGCCCATGATTGCATCACCCTGTTCATGGGCAGCAAGCAGCGCTACATCGACTACTTCAACAACAACCCCGGCGTGTACTTCCTCACCTCGGGCTGGATCGAGCGCGGGCAGGACGCCGGCGAACTCAGTCAGTTGTCCATCCAGCGCAAGACCGGCATGGACATGAGCTACGAGGAGATGGTGGAGAAGTACGGTGAGGAGAACGCCAAATATCTGTGGGAGACGCTGGTCGACACGCTGCACAACTACGGCCAGTACACCTATATCCACATGGGCATCGAGCCGGACGACCGCTTCGAGGCGCACGCGCGAAAACTGGCCGCAGACAAGGGCTGGAAATTCGAGAAAGTCCAGGGCGACATATCGCTGATTCAGCGGCTGGTGAATGGCGTGTGGAATGACGATGAGGTGCTGGTGACGCAGCCGGGGCATCGCGTCATCGCGCGCGTCGACGGCAACAGCATCGTCGCGGCGGAGAAGGTTTAAACCACAAAGAGACAAAGCACACATCGAGGATCAGGAGGCAAACCAGCTTTCTATGCGACCTTCGCTTCTGTATGGTTGAGTCTTTTGGGTAAATCACAAAGACGCGAAGAACACTAAAGAGGAAGTTGGTCAGATGCGCCTTCGCACTCATTTGCTTCTCTAGCAACTGATCGTCTGTAGACGAACCACAAAGACGCGAAGAACACAAGGACGAAGTTGGTCAGATGCGCCTTTGCGCTCTTTGCTTCTTTGTGGGTGTCATACTGGAGGAACACCCATGAACAGCAGAGCGCGCGTGGTAGCGGCCATGCGCCGGCAACCCACCGATCGCGTCCCGTTTGACTTCACACTTGGCTTCTCGCCCTATCAGCTCGAGCAGTTCCGCACACGCACCGGCCAGGACAGCCCCGAAGATTATTTTGGCGCCGACGTGCGCGGCGTCGGCATCGGACCGACCCGGCTGCAAACCGACTTCTCGCGCTATGTCCGGCCCGACGAATTGCCGGCCAATGGCTACATCGACGAGTGGGGCGAGGGCCACATCCCCACCGCCAGCGACGACCAGTACCACTCGCACCTGGAAGGCTATGTGCACCCGATGCGCAACTTGCAGACAGTGCAGGACGCGCTGGAGTATCCGCTGCCGGATATCGAGGCCGAGTATCGCTACGCCCACCTGCCAGAACAAATCCGCCAGATTCAGGCGCGCGGGCTGGCGGTGATCGCCGGCATGGCCTGCACCATCTTCGAGGTCGCCTGGCACCTGCGCAGCATGGAAGCCCTGCTGATGGACTTCGTCGACAATCACGACTTCGCCACCGTCCTGCTCGACCGCATCACTGAGAAGCGCGTGATCCAGGCCCGGCGCTACGCCGAACTGAAACCCGACGTGATCATGTTCGGCGACGACGTGGCGTCGCAGCGCGGCATGTTGATGAGCGCCCCGATGTGGCGGCGTTGGCTGAAGCCGCGCCTGGCGCGCGTCATTGCCGCTGCGCGCGAGGTAAACCCCGATGTGATCATCTTCTATCACACGGATGGCGATGGCACCGAGATCGTGCCCGATCTGATCGAGATCGGCGTGCAAGCGCTCAATCCGGTGCAGCCGGAGTGCATGGATGTGTACGCGCTGAAACGGCAGTATGGCCATACGTTGTCTTTCTGGGGCCTGCTGGGCACACAGTCCGTGATGCCGTTCGGCACGCCGGACGAGGTGCGCGCCGACGTGCGCCGCAAGATCGAGGTGGTTGGCAAAGGCGGCGGGCTGCTGCTCGCGCCGACGCACATGGTCGAGCCGGAAGTGCCGTGGGAGAACATCGTTGCATTTGTCGAGACGGTGAAAGAGTGCCGGCCCACATGACATACGCCATGACCACGCGCGAGCGCATTGCCCGCATGTACGCGCACCAGGAGGCCGACCGCGTGCCGGTCTTCGACAGCCCGTGGGAAGCCACCCTCGAACGCTGGCGCGCAGAGGGCATGCCGGCAGGCGTAAACTATGTGGACTACTTCGGCCTCGATCACATCACCGTCATCAGCGTGGACAGCAGCCCGCGCTACCCGGTCGAGACGCTGGAGCAGACCGACGAGTACCGCGTGCACACCACCGCCTGGGGCGCAACCTTAAAAGACTGGAAGCACGCCGGCGGGGTGCCGCAATTTCTCGACTTCCGCATCAAAGACCCGGATTCGTGGCGCGAGGCCAAGGCGCGCATGACGCCCTCGCGCGACCGCATCCCGTGGGACTGGCTGCAGCGCGAGTACAAAGCAGCCCGCGAACGCGGCGACTGGATCATCGCCAACCTGTGGTTCGGTTTCGACGTGACCCATTCGTGGACCATCGGCACCGAGCGCATGTTGTACGCGCTGGTGGAAGAACCTGAATGGTGCGTCGATATCTTCAATACGATGCTGGATCACAGCGCGGCCCTGCTCGACATGGTGTGGGACGCCGGCTACACCTTCGACAGCGCCATGTGGTACGACGACATGGGCTTCAAACACAACCAGTTTTTCTCGTTGCGCACGTACCGCCAGTTGTTGAAGCCGGCCCACCGGCGCGCCGTCGAATGGGCGCACGCCAAAGGCATCAAGGCCCACCTTCACTCGTGCGGCGACATCCGCCCCTTCGTGCCGGAGCTGGTGGAAATCGGCGTCGACTGCCTGAACCCGATCGAGGTCAAGGCCGGCATGGACCCTATCCAACTCAAACGCAACTGGGGCAACCGGCTGGTGCTGCACGGCGGCATCAACGCCGTGCTGTACAACGACCTGCAAGCCCTCGAAGCGGAGATGCGGCGCGTCATTCCTGTCGTCAAGGAGAACGGCGGCTATATCTTTTCGTCCGACCACTCGGTGCCTTCCAGCGTCAGCCTGCGCGATTTCCAGCGCATCGTTGAACTGGCAAAACAACTGGGCACGTATTGATGATTTTGGATTTGGGAGTGTGGATTTTGGATTGCCGACTCCACATCTCAAGTCCAAAATCCAGAATCGACATGAACAGCCGTGAACGCATTATCACCAGACTGGAGGGCCGGCCAACCGACCGCCTGCCCAACATGCCCATCACCATGATGTTCGCCGCCGATCAGATCGGCGTGCCTTATCTGGACTACGCCACCAATTACCGGGTGCTGGCCGAGGCACAACTGCACACCGCCGAGGCGTTCGGCATCGATCATGTCAGCATCATCTCGGACCCGGCCGTGGAGGCCGCTGATTGCGGGGCCGGCGTGACGTACTACCCGAATCAGCCGCCGGCCATCGACGAGGCTAACGCCTTGCTGGCCGATAAGCGCGCGCTGAACCTGTTGGCGGCCGGCTACGCCAGCGGCGCGCTCAGCATCCCCGGCCGGCGCATGACCAACCGGCTCAACGGCGTCCGGCTGTTGCGCGAGAAAGCCGGCCGCGACCGGCTGATCGAAGGTTGGGTTGAAGGCCCATGCGCCGAGGCGTCCGACCTGCGCGGCATCAACGCCTTGATGCTCGACTTCATGGATGACCCGGATTTTGTGGCCGACCTGTTCGAGTTCGTGACCCGGCTGGCGCTGGATTTCGCCGCCGAGCAGGTCAAAGCGGGCGCCGATCTGATCGGCATCGGCGATGCGGCTGCGTCGCTGGTTGGCCCGCGCATCTACGAATCGGTCGTGTGGCCTTACGAAAAGCGGCTGGTCGATGGCATTCATGCGCTGGGGGCGAAAGTGCGTCTGCACATCTGTGGCAACACGCGCCGTATTCTGGCCGGCATGGGCCGGCTGGGCGCAGACCTGATCGATCTGGATTACTTTTCGCCGGTGAGCGAAGCGCGGGCGCAGATGGGGCCGGCGCAGACACTCTCGGGCAACATTGATCCGGTGCGTGTCTTGCGCGACGGCACGCCAGAGTCTGTGCGTGCCGCAATTGCAGCGTGTCACCGCCAGGCCGGCGCGGCCTACATCGTGGCCGCCGGCTGCGAAGTGCCGCGCGACACACCGCCGGCTAATCTACTCGCCCTGGCCCATTACGCGCAAGAGTAGAGAAGCGCCGCAGTGCGTCTCTACCGTCATGCATTGCGCGCGATCCCAATCTGCCAAACTGCGCATCCTGATTTCCAGGCGGCGCGACTCTGGGGACTACAATTCCCGACAAGCTCATTCCCATGGACCAAGAGGTTACTGTGACAGACAATCAGGCTCACACTCAGACCCACACTATCACGCTCAAGCCCACCAACGTTCAATTGACAGTTCCCGCCGGCACGCCGCTGCGCGATCTGTTGTTCGAACAGGGCGTGGAGTTCCCCTGCGGCGGGCATGGCCGGTGTCGGGGCTGCAAAGTGCGCGTCGTCGAGGGACACGCCGAGTTGAACGACGCCCAGCGCAAACTACTCAAACCCGCCGAGATCGAGGCCGGCTGGCGGCTAGCCTGCCAGCTCACCCTGGACAACGACCTGACGATCGAATTGCGACAATGGGACGCCGCGATCCTGGCAGACACCGCAGCGTTCACCTTCACGCCGCGCGAAGGCTATGGGGTAGCGGTCGATCTCGGCACAACGACACTGGTGGCGCAACTGCTCGACCTGAGCACGAGCGATGTGCTGGCCGTGCGCACAGCCCTGAACGCACAGGCCCGGCACGGCGCCGATGTGATGAGCCGGGTTGGCTTCGCAGTGGCCGACAGCGGACAAGCCGTGCTGGAGAAACTAATCCGCGAACAGATTGGCAAGCTCATTCGCGACGTGGTGTACGCAGCCGGAGTGGATGCGGCGCAGATTCGCGACGTGACCATCGTGGGCAACACCGTCATGCACCACCTGTTCTGCGGCATCGACATCGAGCCATTGTCCCATTACCCCTTCGAGCCGGTGAACGACGGCTTGCAGATATTCGCGGCGCGCGATCTGGGCTGGGACTTTCTGAGCGGCTCGCCGACTATTCGCTTCCTGCCCTGCCTGGGCAGTTTCGTGGGCAGTGACATCACGGCCGGCGTGATCGCCACGCGCATGCACGA
>DAOUDB010000201.1:0-8906 GCA_034431495.1 Thermoflexales bacterium | reverse complement strand
AATCCATCCGCCACTCACGAATCGGCGCGCTGTTAGCCAGCCAACCGGGGGGGAGCCTGTTGCTCAGCCATGTTTCGCGCGCCTCTCATCTTTGCTCAGCGCGGTGCGCTACTTGTCCATCCACCATGTCGCGGCGATCTGGTTGCCAGGGGTTGCCGGCGCCCAAGGGCCGACCACGCCATAGTCCAGAATGTTGCGCATGTAGTTCTTGACGATGATGGGCATGGGCTGGTCGCCAGCCACACCGATCACGAACGGGCCTTCGTTGATGATGACATCAATGGCTTCCCAAACGACCTTATGGCGACCCTCGATGGTGCGGGTCTGCTGGCCCTTCTCATACAGCGCCTGCAACTGGGCTGCCGGGCTGTTCGGCTCGGGCTGCACACCACACGAATACGGCTGGCCTTCCACCGGCTTGCAGGCGTCCTTGCCTTCAGCATACCAACGCCCTTCCAGCGGAAACATATAGCGGTTCACAATCGGGAAGATCCAGTCTGGATAGGTCCAGATGTCGATCTCCGAGATATGCGCGCCGCGCAGCATGTACTGGCCCTCATTGGTGCGGGTGTCCAGTTCGGGCTGGCCCTGCAGGTTGTTCACCTTCACCTTGATGCTGAGGTTGGCTTCCCACTGTGCCTTGGCCTCGGCAGCCGAGTCCACCTGCGCCTTCAAGCTGCCGCCCCAGTCGCTGATATCGACGACCAGTTCAAAGGGCTTGCCGCTGGGCAGGGTGCGGAAGCCGTCGGCGCCCTTCTGCATGCCGATTTCGTCCAGCAGCTTGTTGGCCGTCTCCGCGTCAAAGTCTGCATAGGCAGAAGCCCACTTCTTGTAGACTTCCTGGCCCTCGGGGCCGGCGAAGTGCCACGACTGTGGGCTGATGGTGGCGCCCTTGGCCTCGCCGATGCCGCCCCACACCACGTCGATCATGCGCTCGCGGTCCAGACCCAGCGATAGCGCCTGGCGGAATCGCTTATCGCGCAGCAGCGCGCGCACCTCGGCAGCCATCTCCGGCGTGTCATCCGGGTAGTTCTTGCCGCCCTCGACATAGTACTGGTTGACCATGTAGCCCGGCCACGCGCCGGCGCCGTTCATGTAGTTCTCCAGGAAGCGATAGTTGCCGGCTTCGGCCTTCTCGCGCAGCAGCGGGATTTCGTTCGGGCCGCCGCACACGCGGAACGCTGTGTCATAGCGCCCCTGCGCGCAGTTCAGGATGCGCACCTGCTCGTCAGACACCAGCTCGACCGCAATCGCGTCGATGTAGGGCAACTGGTTGCCTTCCTCATCCACGCGCCAGTAGTACGGGTTGCGGGTGAACTTGTAGTTCTGGCCGTCCTCCGACAGCTCGGTCAGGCACCATGCAAACAGGCAGGGATAGCCAGGGGTCTGCCACCACTGGTCGGCCTTCTGCAGGTCTTCATAGGTCTTGTCCGGCGTGTACTTCGGATGGAACTGCTTGAGATAGTGCGCCGGCTTCATCATCGGGTTGGCGAACTCCCAATAGCCCTGCGCCATGTAGAACGGGTTGATCCACATCGGCTGGTCGGACTTCCACACCACGGTGAAGTCATCGGGGAACTCCATGTCGATCAGCTCGCCGGTGGACTTGCGCAGCCAGGCCGGGCGCGACACACTGCCCTTGTAGTTCTCGTCCTTGACCATGTCCTCCCACCAGAACTGCCAGTCGGCGGTGGTGTAGGGCTGGCCGTCAGACCACTTCAGGCCCTTGCGCAGCTTGAGCGTGAAGGTCTTGCCGTCCTCCGACCATTCGTAGCTCTCGGCCAGTCCCGGCTCATAGCCCGTCAGGTCGGCCTTCCACTTGATGGGCGCCTCCACGGCGAAATAGAGCAGCACATTGCCGACGCCTGGCCACCAGCTCGCCGTCTGGATCGTGCCACCGTACTTGCCGATCGCTTCGCGCGCGGGGGTCACAACGGGGTCGGCCGGCAGGCGCTCATCGACCGGCGGCAGCGCGCCATTGTTGACCAGCTCGGCCAGCGTGGGCGCTTCGCGGTATTTGGATGGCGCAGCCGCAGGCGGCGGGGGTTCTGTGGGAGCAGTCATCGCCGCAGTGGCAGTGGGCTGTGCCGCTGCGGGAGATTCCGGGGCGGGCGCGGGGCCGCCGCAACTGGCCGCCAGCAGTGCAACGCTGGCCAGCAGGCCAATTCGCATCTTCGCATTCTTCATGGTTCTTTCGTCCTCCTCTTGGAAAAACTCCTGAATATGGAATACGAGCTCGTGTGTTACGCTGTGGCCGCAACGAAAACGCGGCGCAATCAGCAAAGAAAAAGGGGAACTGCGCAGGCTATCGATATCTCTGGCTGGCTCACCTCCTCAGGCGAATCAAGTTCAAGCGGGCGCTCATGTTCCAACGAGACGAACGCAATGCGATGAGTTGCGGTTGCGCATCCGGCGCGCACAAATGCCATTGCCTCTCCAGAACACACATCGGCCCCGACGCGCCATCCACAGCCGCCCGCCTCAGGCCGGAAGAACATGACACCTTCGATTATAGACCCGGCACCTCGCGTGGAACGACCCCCGCATAAGGGCAGATTCGCGCACGCACGCCGTCTCTGCTGCTGTGAAAGAGGTGCTGTAATCGTTTACACGGTTAGTGTAAACGATTACACAGCCGTTGTCAAGAACTTTGCGCCTCGGCGCGTCACCCTGATTGCCCCCGATGGTAAGATTGTCCGCGACGATCTGTGGCCGAGTCTCTCGATCTGAACATCCTGACCGATCTGGTTGCCGGTGCTTTGCGCGTTGACGCCTCATCCACGCGCCTCACCCTCATCCCCACCGGCAAGCACAACCGCTCGTACTACGTCGAAAGCGCCGCCGGCCCGCACGTGCTCCGCGTCGCCCCACCCGACGACGCCGGCTTCCTCTTCTACGAAACCCTCATGATGCGCCAGGAGCCGGAGCTTCACGCGCTCATTCGGCAGCGTCTGCCCATCCCGGTCGCCGATGTGACGCACTATGATTTCAGCCGGGCGCGCTTCGAACGCGACTACCTCATCATGACGGCGCTGCCCGGCATCCCGCTCAGCGCGGCGACCAATCTCACGCAGGCTCGGCTCGATCGGGCCTTGCGTCAAACGGGCGAGTGCTTGCGCCAGCTTCATTCCCTCACTGCTGAGGATTGCCTGGGTCGGCCACTCTATGGCTATATCGGCGCGCATCACCCGATGGTTCCTCAATCGACGTGGTGGGACGCCTTTCGCATCATGTGGCACAAGCTGCTGGATGATGTGGTGGCCTGTGAATCCTACTCGCCGGAGGAAGCTCAGGCCATGCGCGATCTGCTCGATTACTATCGCCGTTATTTCGACCGGCCCGTGACCGCGCGTCTTCTGCACATGGATATATGGGGCCAGAACATTCTGGTGGATGACTCCGGCAACGTGACCGGCCTGGTGGACTTCGACCGCGCGCTGTGGGGCGACCCGGAGATCGAGTTTGCCGTGCTCGACTACTGCGGCATCAGCGAGCCGGCCTTCTGGCGGGGCTACGGCGCCACCCGCGACACGTCAACTGCTGCCGCAGTGCGCCGGCAGTTCTATCTGCTCTACGAAGTGCAGAAATACATGCCCATCGAAGTGTGGCGGCGCAATAATCGCGCTGCCGCGCAGCGTTACAAGCGCCAGTGCCTGGCGCTGGCGGCTCAGTTGCTGCCGTCTAAATCACTCTCCGCCAACTGAGACCTGGCCGCGCGTTTCGGCCAGGTATTTGTCGCGGTTGGCCGAACGGGCGATCTTGCCGCTGCTCGTTTTCAGCAGCCACTTCGCGCCGACCACATACGCGTCGCGCAACACCACATCTGATCCACGACTGATCGCGGCGCGGATGGCGTCGCCGATGCGCAGTCGCTCGTCTTCATCTTCGGCGTCGGCCTCGGCCACAATCACCACATCCTCGGTGCCGGCAGTCTCGTTGTACACGCCGAACGCGACCACACGGCCCGGATGCACACCCGGCACGTCGCTGGCCACGCGCTCCAGATCCTGCGGCGCGATGTTCTTGCCGCCCACGATGATCAAATCCTTGCGCCGCCCGGTCACAAACACCTCGCCATCGGCGACGTAGCCCAGGTCGCCGGTGAGAAACCAGCCCTCGTGAAAAGCCTGCTGTGTCAAATCGTCGCGGTGGTAATAGCCGGTCAACATACAGTCGCTTTGAATCGCCAGTTCGCCCACCCGGCGCTCGGGCAGATCGCGGCGTTGCGCGTCCAGGACACGCACGCGCGTATTGTCGATAGGCCGGCCCGAAGACACCATGCGTAGCCGGCCAGGATGATCGGGCGCCGGCTGCGCAATCCCGTCTGTCACAAACGCGCGCGGGGCAATTTCGTCAATCACCAGCGGCGCATCGATCCCGCCCTGTGTCACGCCAAACACATTCTCGGCCATGGCATACGAGGCGGCCAATGCGTCGGGCCGCAGGCCATACGGCGCGAACTTTTCCACAAACATATGATGGCTGCTCCAGTGAATCGGCTCGGAGCAGTTGATCACCGCGCGCAGGCTGGACAGGTTAACGCCCTCCAGATCGCGCGGGCGAATCTTTTGCGCGCAGAAGTTGTAGGCAAAGTTGGGCAACCAGCACAACGTGCCGCGATGACGCGAAATGGCCTGCATCAGACGGGCCGGCGCGCGCACCCAGTCGAACGGCGACATCATCACCACCGGCACGCGGCTGAGGATGGGCAGCACAAACGAGGCGATCAGCCCCATGTCGTGATAGAGCGGCAGCCAGCTTACGATGACATCGTCCTGCGTGAGGCAGATGGCGCGCGCGTAGGCATCCAACTGGTTGAACACGGCGCGATGCGAGAGCGCCACACCTTTCTGCAAGCCAGTTGTGCCGCTGGAATGTTGCAACAACACAATGTCGTCGGGCCGGCGCTCCAACCCCTGCCATGTCGCCATCTCTGGCTCGGCCGGCGTCACAGTTTCACAACACAGCACCCGTCGCACCGAGTTGCGCGCGCTGGCGCGCATCGCCTGTTCGACCTCTGGCGCAAAATCCTGATCGGTGATCACCGCCGCCGGCGCCGTCACATCAATTAGCGCCGCCAGATCGCGCCGATACTTGTCCGGCGCCAGCTTCTCGGTGAGAAACGGCAGGATAGAGGGAACGGCGCCGCGCAAGACCGCGCCCCAGAAGGCGTAGATCAACGGCTCGCCATGTTGCAAAATCGTGACCACCACTTCGCCCGGCCCGATGCCGGCCTGTGCCAGTGCGTGGGCATAGCCGGCTGCCCCGCGCGCCAGCGCGCCATAGGTCATCGGGATGTCGAGCTGGCGCGCCAGCATCACCTGCGCGGCAACGCGATCGGGGCACTCTTGAAAGAACTGACTTAAAACGTGAGCAAATGTGCGCATGGCAGAGGGTGCAGTCAGACAGCAAGTCTCATCGATCGTAGTCGGCACATTGTACCGGGCAGGGCAGAGTATGATCGGGCCGCGAGGAACACATGGTTGAGATCATTCCCTATCAAACACGCTGGCCGGCCGAGTTTCGGCAAATCGCCTCGGTCCAGCGCCAGGCGCTGGGCAATCTGGCGCTGCGTATCGATCACATCGGCTCCACCGCTGTGCCCGGCCTGCCGGCCAAAGATGTGATCGACATTCAGATCACCGTGGCGCGGCTGGACACCGCCGTGGTCGCCGCGCTGGAATCAGCCGGCTACGCAGCAGTCGAAGACAACCAACGCGATCATCGTCCGCCCAATGCCGAGGGGCCGGACAGCGACTGGGAAAAGCTGTTCTTTCGCCCGCCGCCAGGCCAGCGCCGGACAAACACGCACGTGCGCGCGGCGGGCCGGCCCAATCAACGCTATCCTCTGTTGTTCCGCGACTATCTGCGCGCGCACCCCGCCAGCGCAGCCGCCTACGCCGAGTTGAAACACCGGCTGGCAGCGCATCTGGCCGATCCGCAACGCTATCCCGAAGTCAAAGACCCGGCAGTGGATTTGATCTACCTCGCGGCCGAGGCATGGGCAGCGGCGACTGCCTGGCAGCCGGGGCCGGCAGACGCATAAACGCGCCAACAGATTGCCGCCATCTGCTAAGATAACGCGCATGTCTGACATGACCCTGCTCGGCGCGCAGGCAAAACAGGCAGCCCGCAGCCTGGCCCGCGCCACCACTGTCCGCAAAGATGCCACGTTGCGCGCCATAGCCGAAGGCCTGACCGACCGGCTCGACGACATCCTGGCGGCCAACGCCAAAGACATCGCGCACGCCACAGCCAAAGGCGTGGCGCCCTATTTCATCGATCGGCTTACGCTCAATGAAAAGCGCCTGCGCGCCATCGCCAGCGATGTGCTGAATGTGGCCGGCCTGCCCGACCCGGTCGGCGAATCGTTCGATCTGGTTACCCTTCCAAACGGCCTGCGCCTGCACAAACGGCGCATCCCGCTGGGCGTGCTAGGCGTGATCTACGAGTCGCGCCCCAATGTCACCATCGACATCGCCGCGCTGGCGATCAAGAGCGGCAATGCCTGCATCCTGCGCGGCGGCAGCGAGACAATCCATTCCAACCGCGCCCTGGTCAGCATCGTGCATGAGGCGCTGGCCGCCAACGGACTGCCGCGCGAAGCCGTGTCGTTTGTCGATGACACCGACCGCGCCCGCATCATGGAACTGCTGCGGCTGAGCGACTATGTAGACCTCATCATCCCGCGCGGCGGGGCGGCGCTGCACGATCTGTGCCGCAAGAACAGCACCATTCCCGTCATCACCGGCGGCATGGGCATCAATCACATCTACGTGGATGAGAGCGCCGATCAGGACATGGCGCTCGACATCCTGTTCAACGCCAAAGTGCAGAAACCCACGGTGTGCAACGCGCTGGGCACCGTCGTGGTTCACCGCGCCATTGCGGAGGATTTCCTGCCGAAGATGGCTCGGCGGCTGGGACAGGCCGGCGTCAGCTTCCGCTGCGACCCACGCGCGCAGGATATCTTCAGCCGGCATGCGCTCGACGCCGATTTTCAGCCGGCCGCGCCGGCAGACTGGGACACCGAATGGCTCTCGCTGGTGGCCGGGGTCACGGTGGTCGATTCACTCGACGAAGCGATTGCCTTCATCGAGTCCCACTCGATGGATCATTCCGATGGCATCGTGTCGCGCAACCCCGATCACATTGCGCGCTTTGTGAATGAAGTCGATTCATGCGGCGTATTTGTCAACGCCAGCACACGCTTCAACGACGGCGGGCAATTCGGCCTCGGCGCAGAAGTTGCCATCAGCACACAGCGCATTCACGCCAGGGGGCCAATGGGTCTGCGCGAACTCACCAGCTACAAGTGGGTCGTGGAGGGCAACGGGCACGTGCGGCCGGGATGATCCAGGCCGGCAGCGCAGAAGGCGGAACGTCCAGAGCAAAAGCAGACAGGGATCACTGGCCGGCCCAGGCAGCGTCGAAGCGCTCAAACAGCAGCGCGCACGCCAATACGCAACACACAATACACAGCACAGGAGGTTTCGTCATGACATCCGTTGTAGTGATCGGGGCCGGCATTGGCGGGATTGCCGTTGCCGCGCGGCTGGCCCGGCGCGGTTTTCGCGTCACGGTGCTGGAAAAGAACAGCGCCCCCGGCGGGCGCACGGCCGTGCTCGAACACGACGGCTTCAGGTTTGACATGGGGCCTTCGCTATTCCTCATGCCCGACGTGTTTCGCCAGACCTATGCCGCGCTGGGCGAGCGCATGGAGGATCACCTGGACCTCATCCGGCTCGACCCGACCTACCGCGCGCACTTTCACGACGGGACATGGATTGATCTGACGGGCGATCTGGTGCGTATGCGCGAGCAGCTCAATGCCATCGAAGCCGGGGCCTTCGACGCTTATTTGAGTTTCGTGCGCGATGGCTATGGGCACTACTGGAAATCCATCCGCTATTTCGTCGATCGCAACTTCTACAGTCTGGGCGAGTATCTTGCGCCGGCCAACTTGCCGCTGTTGTTCCAGTTGAAGGCGCTGCAAAAGCACTATCCGCACGTCAGCCATTTCTTCAAGGATCAGCGGCTGCGCGCGGCGTTCTCGTTCCAGAACGTGTATCTGGGAACCAGCCCCTATGATGCAATGGCGACGTACACGCTGCTGCAATACACCGAGCTGGGCGAGGGCGTGTGGTTTCCGCGCGGCGGAATGTATCGCGTGATCGAAAGCCTGGTTGCCATTGCGCAGAAGCACGGCGTGACATTCCGCTACAACGCGCCGGCGGCGCGTATCGAGGTGGACGATCTGCGCCGGCGCGCCAGCGGCGTCACGCTGACCGGCGGCGAACACATCCCGGCCGACATCGTGATTGCCAACGCCGATCTGCCCTATGTGTACGACAAATTGCTGCCGGCCAGCCCCAAAGCGGAACGCCTGAAGCGCATGAAGTACACCTCGTCGGCCATCATGTTCTACTGGGGGCTGAAAGGCCCGCGCGCGCCGGAACTGCTGCATCACAACGTGTTTCTGGCCGACCACGACTACAAGCGCAGTTTTGAGCGCATCTTCCAGGACCTGACGTTGCCAGACGAACCTTCCTTCTATCTATGCTCGCCCGCCGGCACGGACCCATCGTTTGCCCCGGCCGGCCACGACAATCTGATGGCGCTGGTGCCGGTCGGCTACCTGAACGACGAACATCCGCAGGATTGGCAAGCCTTGACCTGCAAAGCGCGCGAAGCCGTGTTGCAGCGGCTGGCGCGCATCGGCCTCGCCAGCCTGCGCGATCAGATTGTATTCGAGCAGACACTCAACCCGCTGAACTACCGCGACGACCTGAATCTGGCCAAAGGATCCGCGTTTGGGCTGAGTCACGATTTCTTGCAGGTGGGCTATCTGCGCCCGCACAACCGGCACGCCCGCTATGGCAATCTGTACTTCGTCGGGGCCAGCA
>DAOUDB010000200.1:0-50196 GCA_034431495.1 Thermoflexales bacterium | reverse complement strand
GTGTGAACTGGATCGATACGGCAGCCGTGTACGGCTTTGGTCACTCTGAAGAAGTGGTGGGGCGCGCGCTGAAAGGAATGAGCCGGCGCCCCTTCATTGCCACCAAGTGCGGGCGGGTAAAAGGGCCGGACGGCGCGCCAATGGCCCATCTGAAACGCGCCAGTGTGCTGGCCGAGCTGGACGCCAGCCTGAAGCGGCTCGGCGTGGATGTGATCGACCTGTATCAGATTCACTGGCCGCAGCCGGAAGAGGATATCGAGGAAGGCTGGGGCGCAATTGCCGACGCAGTGAAAGCCGGCAAAGTGCGCTACGCCGGCGTCTCGAACTTCAACGTGGCGCAGCTCCAGCGCATCCAGCCCATTCATCCCGTGGCGTCGCTGCAACCGCCCTACAGCATGTTGACCCGCGACGTGGAGCGCGAGATTCTGCCGTTCTGCGGCGCGAACAACATCGGCGTGGTGGTGTATAGCCCGATGGTCAAGGGCCTGCTGAGCGGCAGATGGACGCGCGAGCGTACCGAGGCGTTGCCGGCCAACGACCATCGGCGCAACGATGCGCGCTTCATCGAGCCGCAGTTGTCGGCCAACCTGGCGCTTGTGGACAGGCTGCGCCCCATCGCGCAGAAGCACGGTCGCACGGTGGGGCAACTGGCGATCGCCTGGGTGTTGCGCCGGCCTGAAGTCACGTCGGCCATCGTCGGCGGGCGCAACCCGGCGCAGGTGGAAGAGACAGCGCAGGCCGGCGACTTCGTGTTGCCGGCGGAGGACATCGCCGAGATCGAGAAGATTCTGGCCGGGTGAGGCCGGATGTCGGTGCGACCGAATACCCATATAACAGCCCGCGCGCCGCGATTCATGTTGCCGGAAAGTGCGTCCCTGGAATTGGGTGCGGACTGTCAATGGGCCGATGGGCCGATATTGGGCGCATGTCTGCGTCTTGTCGCGCCGGCATTCGCCCGCATAATATCGGCAGGAGGCAACACAACCTATGACCACATCCCGCGAGCGTGTGACCCTTGCCCTCAACCACACCGAGCCGGATCATGTGCCGCTCGATCTGGGCGGCAGCGCCGTCACCGGCATGCACGTCAGCACCGTCTATGCCCTGCGTCAGGCGCTCCAACTCGACCCGCCCGGCACGCCGGTCAAAGTGGTCGAGCCGTACCAGATGCTGGGCGAAATCGCGCCCGACCTGATCGCGGCGCTGGGTGTGGATGTCGTCGGCCTGGGCAAACCGCAGACCCTGTTCGGCTTCAGGAACGAAGGCTGGAAGCCGTGGACCACCTTCGACGGCGCGCCCGTCCTGGTGCCGGCGGCCTTTAACACTGACCCCGAACCCAACGGCGACATTCTGATGTACCCGGAGGGTGACAAATCTGCGCCACCGAGCGGACGCATGCCGGCCGGCGGCTGGTACTTCGACACCATCATCCGCCAGGACCCCATCGACGACGAGCGCCTCAACGTCGAGGACAACCTGCAGGAGTTCGGGCCAATCTCCGACGCGGACCTCGAACATTTGCGCCGCGAAGCCGATCGCATCTGGGCGCAGACCGACAAGGCTATTCTGGCCAACTTCGGCGGCACGGCCTTCGGCGACATTGCGCTGGTGCCGGCCCCCTGGCTCAAGCATCCCAAAGGCATCCGCGACGTGGCCGAGTGGTACATGAGCACGGCCAGCCGGCGCGACTACGTCTATCAGGTGTTCGAGAAGCAGTGCGAGATCGGCCTGGCCAACCTGGAGAAGATCCACGCCGTTGTCGGCAACAAGCCGGCTGCTGTGTTTGTCACCGGCACCGACTTCGGCACGCAGAATGGGCCGTTTATTTCGCCCAAAGCGTACCGCGATTTGTTCATGCCGTTCCACAAAGCGGTGAACGACTGGATTCACACCCACACTACCTGGAAGTCGTTCATCCATTCCTGCGGCTCGGTGATTGCGCTGATCCCGGACTTTATCGAAGCCGGCTTCGACATCCTGAACCCGGTGCAATGCTCGGCAGCCGGCATGGACCCGCAGACCCTCAAATCGCGCTTCGGTGACAGGATCACATTCTGGGGTGGCGGCGTGGACACGCAGAAGACGCTGCCCTTTGGCGCGCCGGATGAAGTGCGGGCCGAGGTGCGCGAGCGGCTGCGCATCTTTGGCCGGGGCGGCGGCTACGTGTTTAACCCCATTCACAACGTGCAGGCGCGCACGCCGGTCGAAAACGTGCTGGCGATGTTCGAGGCGTGGCGCGAGTATGGCCGCTATCCCCTGCGATGAGTGATCGACCGATGACGAACCCAAAACCAGTGCTGATCTACGACGGCGATTGCGGATTCTGAACGCGGGTGGCCGGCGCCGTGTTGCGCTGGGATCGCCATTCGCGCATCGATGTGCTGCCCTGGCAGACGCCGGGGCTGCTTGAACAGGCCGGCCTGACGCCGGCCCAATGCGCCGAAGCCGTGTGGATGGTGTATCCCGATGGCCGGCGGTATCGAGCAGCCGCCGCCGCCAACCAGACGTTGCGCGAGCTGGGCGGTCTGTGGCGCGCGCTGTCGTGGCTCTATGCTGTGCCGGGCATTCGACAAGCTGAGGACATCGCGTACCGTTGGGTGGCGCGCAATCGCTATCGCTTGCCGGGCGCCTCGCCGGCCTGCGCTGTGCAACAGACGGCAGATGACAGATCACAGACAACAGACTGATGGATCATCGAACACCACATCCTGAGTTGTACAACGCGCCGTTCATGACCGACTCGTTCAATGGCATGCCGTATCGCGCATTGGGCCAATCCGGCTTGCGCGCCTCCGTGATTGGCCTGGGCACGTGGAAATTCGGCTACCCCGAAACTGGCGACGGCGCACGCGTCGACGAGAAGACAGCCTTCGCCATCTTCGACCGCGCCATCGAACTGGGCGTGACGTTTTGGGATACCGCCAACCGCTATAACGCGGCGTCGGGCAATTCCGAGCGCGTGATCGGAGCATGGCTGGCACGCAATCCCGACCAGCGCCGTAACGTCGTCATCGCCACCAAAGTGTTCGGCGGCATGGATGGCCGCACCCCCAATCACAGCGGCCTGTCGCGCCTGAACATTCTCGAGTCGGTGTATGCCTGCCTGGAACGCTTGCAGATCGACGCCATAGACCTGTTGTATTTCCATCGCTTCGATCCTGGCACGCCGGTTGAGGAAAGCCTGTGCGCCATCGAGGATCTTGCGCGTCAGGACCTCGCGCGTTACTTCGGCGTCTCGAACTTCACCGTCGATCAACTGGAGTTGTATCGCGCGGCTGCGCAGGGTCTCTCGCCGCGCTGCCAGGTGATCGCTGTGCAAAACCAGTTCGACATTCTGCATGGCGAATCAACTGCCTATCCGGGGGTTCTGGACTACGCGGCGCGCAGGGGGCTTTCGTTCGTCGCGTGGAGTCCGCTGGGCGGCGGATTGCTGACCGAGCGCTATCTGGAGCCGGGCAGGGCCGGCCCCGGCGACCGGCTGTTCGACGAAGGTGCGTTACCTGCCGACGACACGCAGACCATGAGCCGGCTGCGCCGGCTGGCTGCGCTGGCGCGCGCATGGGGAATTGCGTTGTCGCAACTGGCGCTGGCCTACATGCTGTCCCTGCCCGGCATGGGGCCGGCCATCCCCGCCGCCTCGTCGGTTGCCCAACTCGAATCAAATGCCGTTGCCGGCAGGATCACGCTCGATGATGAACAGCGCCGGCAAATCCAGGAGGCGCTCCAATGAGCATGACCTCGCGTGAACGCTTGCTCGCGGCGCTGGAGGGTCGAATTCCCGATCGCGTCCCCATCTCCACCTACGAACTGGTCGGCTACGACAGCCGGGCGTGGGAGAACCAGCAACCCTCGTATCGCCGGCTCATGGATGTCATCCGCGAGAAAACGGATTGCCTGGCCATGTGGAACCCGGCGTCCAACGCGACGTTCCTAGATACGGCCTGGCCCGTCGAGATCATCAGCCGGCAGTGGCGCGAGGGCGACGCCCTGGTCACACATCGCACGCTCCACACACCGAAGGGCAACCTGACCCAGACCACAAAGGTTGTCGATGGAATCAACACGGTCTGGCAGACCGAGCACTGGTGCAAGACGGTCGAGGATGTGGACAGAGTGATGTCGATTCCGTTCGAGCCATTGGATTACGACGCTTGGGATTTCGAGCGTATCCGGCGCGAAGTGGACGAGCATGGTGTCATCATGGCCTCGCTGGGCGACCCGCTGTTGTTCGCCGCCGAACTCATGTCCATGTCCGACTATCTGATCTGGGCCGCCACCGAGACGGAACACTTCGCGCGCACGGTGGCGGCCTTGCACGAACGCAACCAGATCAATCTGCGGCGCATGTTGGCGGTCAACGTCGTCGATCTGTATCGCATTTGCGGGCCGGAGTACGCAACGCCGCCTTATCTGCCGCCGGCATTGTTCGACCGCTTCGTTGTCCCCTACGTGCGCGAGATGGTCGAGCTGATTCACAGCTTCGGCGCAAGAGTGCGCCTGCACTGTCATGGCAAGATCGGGCGCGTGCTGGATATGATTGCCGCTACCGGCGCCGATGCCATCGACCCATGTGAGCCGCCGCCCGATGGCGACATTGCGCTGGCCGAGATCAAACGGCGGGTGGGAGATCGCCTGTGCATCTTCGGCAACCTGGAGCTGAAATTGCTGGAGCACGGTTCGCCGCAGGAGGTCGAAGCGGCGGTGCGGTTGTGCATGGACTCGGCCAAAGCCGGCGGGCGCTACGTCATCATGCCCACTGCCGCGCCCATCAATGTGCCGCTGGCGCGCAAGACTGAGGAGAACTACATCCGCTTTATTGAGGCGGCTTTGGAGTATGGCCGGTGCTGAGCGCCGGCCTTATTCTTCGAGCGTCACGGTCACGTCCAGCGGCCCTTGACCCACGTCGATGTGGCACTGAACGCAGCCGCGCGCCACGATGTCGGCATCCAGATAGCGCAGCGTCTCCAGCGAACGATGGGTCTGGTGGCAGGTCGCGCACTGCACGCTGGTGTCATAGCTGAGCAAGCCGGCAGCGATGATGGCCTGCTCATCCTTGGCGCCGCGCGGGGGAATCAACCTTGCGCCATTCTTCCACAAGGCATAGCTAAGCGGCAGCATGTTGTGGGTGTGATTGTCCATGCCGGCTACCAGCAACGTCTCCTGGTGGCAGGCCGCGCAGCCGTCGTTCGACAGATGCGGCGCGCGCACGCGCAACTTCTCCACCGCCGGGTCGTTGCGCCCCACAAACCACTCAACCAGATTGCGCAGGCCCAGTATCCGCTTGTCTACCATGTGAGCTGCGCTGCCATCGCCTTCGTGGCAGTTGATGCAGTGGATGGCGTTTCCGGCCCCGCGAATTTGCTGATAGTGATAGCTGGACAGATCGACCGCCAGTGCGCCGGCGACTGCCGCGCCGGCCCGGTCGTAGTAGGTCTGTTCCGGCACGGTGTGGCAGCCGATGCAGAAAGTGTCTTCGCGCTCGGCCTGGCCGACATAGACCACGCTGCCGAAGAAGCCGGCCAGCGCAACTAAAACGCCGAGGGCGGCCCATATCCGGCCCCAGTGCCGACGTGGCCGTCGCAACAATGCCCCGATGTGACCTTCATCCGGCTCGTCGTAGTCGGGCAGCTCGTATTCGTCGGCGATGCGTTTCATGGCGTCAGCCGTGCAGTGCGGCCATCAGCCGGTATGGCGCGCCGGACTCAGCCGGGGCAGCACGGCGTGATTGACGAGCGCGATCAAGGCTGCGGCGCTCATAAAGCCGATCGACACCCACACGGCCGTCGGCAGTGCGCCGAGCGTCCAGGCGTCGGGCCGGAACAGCAACTCGACCCATCCCCGGCCCAGGCCGTACCAGAACAGATAGCCGGCGAAAATGTCGCCGTCACGCAGGCGATGCTGGAAACGCCGGCCGGCCCACAACAACAGGATGAAGCCAATGAAATTCCAGGCCGATTCGTAGAAAAAAGTGGGATGGAAGCGCGTGTCGGGAGGGTAGGCGGCCAGGTCGGTGAAGTCGATCCGTCCTGTTCTCACCCGAAACTCCGGCGCGATGGTGATGCCCCACCACGACGAGCCGGTTGGCCCGCCGTACAGCTCCTGGTTGGCGTAGTTGCCCCAGCGCCCAATAGCCTGTGCGATCAGCACACCCGGCGTGACGATATCGAGCCAGCGCAGCAACACCAGTCGTCTGCGCCAGATGATGTAGACAATGCCGATCAATCCGCCGATCAACCCGCCAAAGATGCCCAGCCCGCCTCTCCAGATGGCGATGATTTCAATGGGGTTCTGGGAATAGTAAGCCCAGCCGCTGCCGCTGCCGTCGTTGGGCGAGGAAAACACATGGTACAACCGCGCTCCAACCAGCCCCAGAAAGATGACGAGCAGCACGCCATCCCAGACGACGCCGGGGTCCTCGCCACGGCGTTTGGCCTCCAGGCCGGCCAGATAGGTGGCGAGCATCATTCCCAGCGTAATGAAAATGCCGTACCAGTGCACGGCCAGCGGGCCGATCTGTAGCGCGATGCGAGGGTCAGAAGCCATGCGCGGGATTATAGCGACCCTTAACTGCTCACCACCACCATCTTAGCCAGCCGGTCATTGCTGCTGAGCGCGATGGCTTCGTCGCCGCCGGCCGGCCGGCCGCGCCGCGTGAGATTCTTCGCTTTCAGTGATTTGGCGGTGCCCTTCAGTGTGACGTACACAATCGTGTCCTCACCGGCTGCCATTGTCGCATCGGCCACAGTGGCGTCGCGCACCAGTTTGGCTGAGATCACACCTTTGCCGGCCCGGCCCTGCACCGGGTACTCCTTCACCGCCAGCCGCTTGGCTTTGCCGTCGGTGGTGGCCAGCACCACGTCGCGCTCTTTGTCCTGCGGGTCGAGCACTGCCATGGACATGACGATGTCGCCCTCGGCCAGTTTGATGCCGACGACGCCGGTCGCCGGCAAGCCCATCGGGCGCACCTCGTCCTGTTTGAAGCGAATCGCCATGCCCTGCTGCGTGAACAATGCGATGTCCTCATCGCCGCGCGTCACCGCCACGCTCACAACCGAGTCGCCTTCGTTCACGCCGATGATGGGGAACACCGTGCCGGTGGCCCCCGGCAGCGCGCCCACCTCTGTGCGCTTGACCATACCGGCGCTCGTTGCCAGCACGACGAATCCCGCGCTGTCTGTGCGCGTCAGCGCAAACGCGCCGACCACATCGTCGCCGGGCGGGAACGAGGACGCGATGGCCGTGAGGGCCGCGCCGCCGCCGGCTGTCACATCTTCTGCCGGCAGGTTGGCCACCGACAACACTACGGCTTTGCCCGACGAGCCGACCACATACACCAGATCCTTGGTGGTGCACTTGGCAATCGCCGCCGGCATCACCTCTGCCGCTGCGGTCACCCGTATCGACTCGTTCATCCGGCCCACCTTGCCGTTCTGGCCTACGATGACTGTCACTTTCTCGTCGGGCAGCAACTCGTGCGTGGTCAAGACCTGATCGGCGCTCACACCCTTCTTCTTGTCGTCGCCGATGACCGTGGTGCGCCGGGAATCGCCAAAGCGCTCCTTCAGCGCCATGATCTCGTCGCGGATGACGCCCAGAATTTTGTTGGGGTGCGCCAATAGATCTTCCAGATATTTGATTAGTTTGCGCTTCTCGGCCAGTTCGTCTTCCAGTTTCTTGCGCTCGAGTGCGGCCAGCCGGCGCAACTGCATCTCCAGAATGGCATTGGCTTGCGCTTCGGTGAACTTGAACTTGTGGATCAGGCCGTGCCGGGCGGCGTCGGTGTCGCGTGAAGCTCGAATCAATTTGATGATCTGGTCGATGATGTCGAGCGCCTTGACCAGCCCTTCGAGGATGTGGGCGCGCTCTTTGGCGCGCAGCAGGTCGTATTCGCTGCGCCGGCGCACGATCTCGCGCCGGTGTTCGATGAACACGTGCAGCAGCCGGCGCAACGGCAGCACGCGCGGCTCGCCGTCGACCAGCGCCAGCATGGTCACGCCGAACGTGCCTTTCATGGCCGTGTATTTGTACAGGCCGGCCAGCGCTTTGCGCGGGTCTTCGCCCTTGCCCACGTCGATGACGATGCGCATACCGCGCCGGTCGCTCTCATCGCGGATGTCGGTGATGCCGGCAATCTTCTCGTCGCGCGCCAGTTCGGCGATGCGCTCGATCAAGGCCGACTTGTTCACCTCGTAGGGCAGCTCGGTGACGATGATGTGCGTCTTGCCGCGCTGGCCTTCCTCGATATGGGCCTTGGCCTGCACGATCAATTTGCTGCGGCCGGTGGCGTACATCATGCGCAGGGCGTCGCCGCCCTCGACCTTGTCGTTGTAGCGGAAGACGATGCCGCCCGTGGGAAAATCCGGCCCCTTGACGAACTTCAGCAAATCATCGACATCCACCTCGACGTCGGGCAGCGGGTCATCCTGGCCCCAGCGTTTCTTGCTTTGCAGGATCTTGTCTATGATGAAGGCGGTGGCGTCGCAGATCTCGGCCAGGTTGTGCGGCGGGATGTTGGTGGCCATGCCCACGGCGATGCCGGTGGCCCCATTGACGATGAGATTGGGGATGGCCGCCGGCAGCACGGTCGGCTCCATCAGCGTGCCGTCGAAGTTCTCCTGAAAATCGACCGTGTTCTTGTCGATGTCGGCCAGCATCTCCATCGACAGCTTGCTCAGGCGCGCCTCGGTGTAGCGCATGGCCGCCGGCGGGTCGCCATCCACGCTGCCAAAGTTGCCCTGCCCATCGACCAGCAGGTAGCGCATCGAGAAGTCCTGCGCCATGCGTGCCATGGCGTCGTAGACGGATTGGTCGCCGTGGGGGTGATATTTGCCCAGCACGTCGCCCACGATGCGGGCGCTCTTGCGGTAGGGCGAGTCGGCGCGCAGGCCGGTGTCGTGCATGACGAATAGAATGCGCCGCTGCACCGGCTTCAAGCCGTCGCGCGCGTCGGGCAGCGCGCGAGAGACGATCACGCTCATCGAGTAGGACAAATAGGCGTCCTTCATCTGCGCGTCGATGTCCACCGCGCGGATGCGCCCGAACGGGCTGATCTCCAGCGTCATCTGGGCCGGCGCGGACTTGCCGTTTCTGGGCGGCGCGCCAGCGCGCCCCCCGGTCGCCTTCGTCGCCGGCGCGGTGTTCCCCCCTTTTGCTGTCTTCGTCGCTCGGGTCGTCGTTTGTTTGGCCGCCATTTGCACACCTGTTCTAATCTGCTGCGCGGATTATAACGGCGCAAGGGAACGCTGCCCGGCTGGCAATTGACCTCACCCCCGCCCCCTCTCCTGAAAGGAGAGGGGAGCAGGCCGAACCCCCTTCCCTGGAAGGGAAGGGGCAGGGAGTTAGGTCAGTCCACTGAAAGGAGAGGGGAGCATGCCGAGAATCCCACTTCGCTGGAAGGGAAAGGAGGCAGGGGGTTAGGTCAGTCCACCGAAAGGAGAGGGGAGCAGGCCGAACCCCCTTCCCTGGAAGGGAAGGGGGCAGGGAGTTAGGTCAGTCCACCCCGCGGCTTGCCCTACAATGCTGCGCTGTCCAACACATCGCTAATCCGGCGCTAACATTGGTCTGGCGCGCGCGTACCACGATACCTCCAGATATGGGACAGTTGGCATAGAAGAGGGGCAGGTGAGCCATGAACTTGAATCAATACACAGAAAAAGCGCAGGAAGCCGTGCTGGGCGCGCAGCGTGTCGCGCAGGAGTACGGCAACTCGCAGATTGAACCGGAGCATTTGCTGCACGCGCTGCTGGTGCAGGAAGGCGGCATCGCGCCGCAGATCGTCACACGCCTGGGCGTCAGCCCGGATTACCTCAGCAGCCTGACCGAGCGCGACATCCAGCGCAAGCCGAAGGTGAGCGGCGCAGCCGGCACGGCCACGCTCTCGCGCGAGTTGAGCGTCGTCACGCAGCGGGCCGAGAAAGAAGCCGAGCAAATGAAGGATGAGTATGTCAGCGCCGAGCATCTCCTGCTGGCGCTGGCCGACCCCGGCGCCGGCGTTCGTCCATTCCCCGCGCAGCGCATTCTCAACGAAGCGGGCGTTACCCGCGACGCCATTCTCAAAGCCCTGATGCAGGTGCGCGGCAATCAGCGCGTCACCACGCAGCAACCCGAGGCGACTTACCAGGCGCTCGAAAAATACGGCCGCGATCTGACTCAGGCTGCGCAACAAGGCCAGCTCGATCCGGTGATCGGGCGGGATGAGGAAATCCGGCGCGTGATCCAGATTCTGTCGCGCCGCACCACGCACACCCCGGTGCTGATCGGCGAGCCGGGCGTGGGCAAGACTGCCATCGCCGAGGGGCTGGCGCAGCGTATCGTGCGCCGCGACGTGCCCGAAGGGTTGAAGGACAAGCGCATCGTTTCGCTGGACATGGGCGCGTTGATCGCCGGCGCCAAGTATCGCGGCGAGTTCGAGGAGCGCCTGAAGGCCGTGCTGAAGGAAGTCACATCGAGCAACGGCAAGGTCATCCTGTTCATCGACGAGTTGCACAACGTGGTGGGCGCCGGCAAGGCCGAGGGCGCGATGGACGCCGGCAACCTGCTCAAGCCGATGCTGGCGCGCGGCGAGCTGCACTGCATCGGCGCGACCACGCTCGACGAATACCGCAAGCACATCGAGAAGGACGCTGCGCTGGAGCGGCGCTTCCAACCGGTGCTGGTCGATGAGCCGAGCGTCGAAGACACGATCAGCATTCTGCGCGGCCTGAAGGAACGCTATGAGATTCATCACGGCGTACGCATCCAGGACGCGGCGGTGATCGCGGCGGCCACGCTCAGCGCACGCTACATCAACGACCGCAAGCTGCCCGACAAGGCCATTGACCTGATCGACGAAGCCGCCAGCCGCGTGAAGATGGAAATCGACTCGAAGCCGACCGCGTTGGACGAGATCGACCGGCGTGTGCTGCAACTGGAGATCGAGCGTGAGGCGCTGAAACGCGAGACCGACGAGGCCAGCCGCGAGCGCCTGCAAAAGATCGAGGCTGAGATTGCCAGCGAGAAGGAAAAAGCCAACGCCCTGCGCGCGCAGTGGGAAAGCGAGAAGGGCGCCATTCAGGCTGTGCGCGCCATCCGCGAGCAGATCGAACAGGTCAATGTGCAGATCGAGCAGGCCGAGCGCGCCGCCGATCTGGGCAGGGCCGCCGAGTTGCGCTATGGCAAACTGCGCGAGTTGGAAGCGCAGGTGAAGGCCGCTCAGGCAAAGCTGGCCGACTTGCAGAAGGGCAATCCGCTCCTGAAAGAGGAAGTCGGCCCCGATGACATCGCCGGCGTTGTGTCGCGCTGGACGGGTGTGCCGGTCAGCCGGATGCTGGAAGGCGAAATGCAGAAGCTCATCCACATGGAAGAGCGGCTGCAACAGCGCGTGGTGGGGCAGGACGACGCGCTGCGCACCGTGGCGAACGCAGTGCGCCGCGCGCGAGCCGGCCTGCAAGATCCCAATCGCCCGATCGGCTCGTTCATCTTCCTTGGCCCCACCGGCGTGGGCAAGACCGAGACTGCCCGCGCGCTGGCCGAGTTCCTGTTCGACGACGAGCACGCCATGATCCGCATCGACATGAGCGAGTATCAGGAAAAGCACACCGTGTCGCGGCTGATCGGCGCGCCGCCGGGCTATGTGGGCTATGAGGAAGGCGGGCAGTTGACCGAGGCTGTGCGGCGCAAGCCCTACTCGGTGGTGCTGTTCGACGAAATCGAGAAGGCGCACCCGGAGGTGTTCAACGTGTTGTTGCAGGTGCTGGACGATGGCCGGCTGACCGACGGCCAGGGCCGCACGGTCAACTTCAAGAACACGGTCATCATCATGACCAGCAACCTGTTGAACGGGCCGGCCTTCGCCGGGTTCGACATTGCGCGGGCCAGCCGGGATGACCTGCTGCGCGAGTTGCAGAAGTTCTTCCGGCCTGAATTTCTGAACCGCATCGACGATATCGTGGTGTTCCACAGCCTGACCGAACAGCATCTGATGAAGATCGTGGACATCCAGTTGGCGCGCCTGAAGCAGTTGCTGGCCGAGCGCAAGATCACGCTGCACGTGACCGACGCGGCGAAGCGGCATCTGGCGCAAGCCGGCTGGGACCCGGCGTTCGGCGCGCGGCCGCTCAAGCGCGCCATCCAGCGCGAGCTGCAGGACCCGCTCTCGCTGGCGGTGCTGGAAGGCCGCTACCGCGAGGGCAGCACGGTGACGGTCGACGCCGCAGACGATGCCCTGGTGTTGAAGTAGGCGACGGCGCAGGCGTCGAATCGACCCAACATGAAGCCCGGTGGCTGTGCGCTGCCGGGCTTTTTGTATCGGTCAGACTTCGCACTGTCGCAGGAACAAGTGTGGGGAGCCGGGGACAAATGCGCGCATGGCCTCCTCGGCGCGCGCCCTGCGCACGCCCTGCGCACGCCCTGCGCGCAGAAATCCCGGTTACACCTGTTGCGCCAGACGATTCATTTTCTGATATAGTGTTGTACAAGTTGTACGACATCTGGAGGGTGGCATGATCAAAACAATGGACAGCAACACGGCGCGCAACCAGTGGCGGGCAGTGATCGATGAGGCGGCGGCCGGCGCGGCCAGCATCGTCATCACCCGCTATGGCAAGCCGGCCATTGCCATCATTGCCTATGACGATTTTGCGGCGATGAAAGACCAGTTGGCAGTTGGCCGGCGGGGGCGTGGCGCAATCGCCCGCCGGCCGCGGAAGCAGGTCTCCGCCCAGTCGCATCCGTACTTCAACAGCGCCCGAAAGGATGCCCGCAGTGTTGAAGATGTGATGAATGATCTGAGGGACGGGCGCTATCATGCTCTTTGACACAGATGTGTTCATCTGGGTGCAGCGTGGCAACCTGGCTGCGGCTCAGCTGGTGGACGAAGCGACGGAGCGGTGCGTCTCCGCGCAGACCTACATGGAACTCCTGCAGGGCGCGCGAGATAGGCGCGAACAGAGGCTCAACCAGGCATTCTTGCGTGATATGAACTTCGTGGTTTTGCCGCTCTCGGAAAGGATCGGCCTGCGCGCCGTAGTCTACATCGAGCAATATGCGCTGCCTTACGGGTTGCGGGCCGGCGATGCAATTGTGGCGGCGACGGCGGTCGAGGCCGGCCTGCCGCTGGTCACGTCGAACATGAAGCACTACCGTCCGATTGCCGGTCTGACCGTCAGGCAGTTCAAGCCTTGATCGGGTAAGACTGCCATATCATCAGCCATGGGCGTCATGAGGAGGAGATTGTCGTGAGTGCGAAGTCAGTAAGCCGCTGCGTGGTCGTTCTGTTTTTGGCCGGTCTGGCTTTCGCGGCTGCGATGCCGCTCAAGGCCACCGCAGTCAGCGAGGACATGGCCCATGCCGCCGCCGGCGGCAAGCGCATTGTGGTCAGCATTGGCCAGCAGACCCTGTACGCCTACTCGGGAAACACGCTGGTGTTCTCCGCGCCTGTGAACGCGCGTGGCACGCGCGGGGGAACCTTTCGCGTGCAGAACAAGATCGCCCAGGCCGGCTCGATTGTGCGTGGCTGGAAGTTGCCCTACTGGCTGGGCATCTACTACGTGGGCCGGGTGCAAAACGGCATCCACGGACCGGCCATCACACGCAATGGCACAGCCATCACCTCGCTGGGTTGTGTGGTGTTGCGCCGCACCGCCGACGCGGCGTGGCTGTTTCGCTGGGCGGCAGTCGGCACGCCGGTGACAGTGCGACGATAGCGTGTCTTCGTTCCCCTCTTTGCCAGATCCAATCCCAACGGTTCTGGCTCCCCAAATGTGAGCCAGCTCACAGACGCGCAGCGTCTCATCTGTTAAAACCAGGCCTGTCGCGCGCTCCGGCGCGTTTTGGGTAATGACTCGTATGGCGTTATGGAGGTATGAAGATGGTAGACGTGAATCGGATGAGCGGACAGGCAACCTTGACGAACAAGATTGTGTCGGGATTGATCGGCGGGGCTATTGGCGGCGTTGCCTTTGGCATGCTGATGGGTATGATGGGTATGTTGCCGATGGTGGCTGCTCTGGCCGGCAGTTCCGATCCGCTCGTGGGCTTCGTTGTGCATATGGTCATCAGCCTGGCCATCGGGGCTTCGTTCGGGGTGTTCTTTGGCGGCGCGAGTCAAACCTATGGCCGTGCAGCGGTGTGGGGCCTGGTGTATGGGGCGATCTGGTGGGTGCTGGGGCCGATGATCATCATGCCCTTGATAATGGGGATGGGCTTGCAGTTCGCGGCTGCGTTCAGTGGGCCGATGTTGATGAGCCTGATGGGCCATCTGATCTATGGCGTGTTGGCCGGCCTGGGCTATGCCTGGTATCGCAATGCCACACGCGGCCGGTGATGAATCGCCGACCCCAGTTGCGCAGTCAGGCCATGCTGCGAATCTATGTCGCCCGGCATTGCGCTGGCTGCGCAACTGCTTTCTCGCTGGCTGAACGGGTGCGCGCGGCGCGCCCCGGCTTGGCGGTTCACGTGTTGGACATCGACGTGGAGAGGGATGTCCCGCAACAGTTGATCGGCACGCCTATGTATTTTTGGAATGATCGTGTATTGTTCCTGGGCAATCCGAGCGAGGCTGAATTGCTGGCTGCAATCGATGAACACGTGGTGAGGGCTGAGGGCGAGCATGAGGAATGAAGATGCGCAGGGATGCGCGCGTATTCATTTCAGGAAACCCGGTGGGGCAAGATGACCATGACCATGGGCGTAGATGAAGCTATCCTGAAGCGAGACAAGGAGTCGTACCTCAGAGAGGTCGATATCTTTCAAGATTTATCTGCGCAGGAGATGGCTGATCTGGGGGCGCGCGCGCCGATGAAGCGCGTGCCGGCCGGCACAATCTTCTACACGCCCGATGAGCCGACCGAAGTGTTGTTCATCTTGAAGGAGGGCCGCGTCCGGCTCTATCATTTGTTGCCCGATGGGCGCAGCCTGACGACGGCAGTGTTGGAGGCCGGCGCAGTGTTTGGCGAGATGGCGCTGCTGGGCCAGGAATTGCATGGCAGCTTCGCCGAGGCGCAGACGCCTTGCCTGCTGTGCCTGATGAGCCGCAACGATGTCAAGACGCTTCTGTTGAGCGATCCGCGTGTGGCGTTGCGCATCACGGAAACACTGGGGCGTCGGCTGATCGAGACAGAGCGCCGGTTGCTCGATTTTGCCTATCGCCGTGTGCCAGAGCGCGTGGCGTTGCTGCTGGCGCAATTCGCCGCCAGGTCGCCCGAATCCGGCCCGGTTGAGCTGCGCTATACGCATGAGGAACTGGCCGACCTGGCCGGCGCCTACCGTGAGACAGTCACCAAGGTGCTGAGCGACTTTCGTGGCCGGGGCCTGATCGAGTTGCGGCGCGGTGTGATTGTCGTGATCGATATCGACGGTCTGCGCCGGCTCGCGCCGGGGTAAGCTCCTCTCCGCAGGCGCGCGTGTCACAGAAGGAACAAGCATCTCTCGCTCCCTTGTGCGTTGCGGGTAAGCGAGCCTGCCCGCCGGAAGATGTGGGCGGTGTGTGGGGCTATGCCGAGTTCGTGAGCGCGATCCCACCCATCCTGAACACGCATCGTATCTGGAATGGTTCGACCGGCCTTTCGATCCGGAAGCGTTCGATCTTGAGGGCGTCAACCAGTTGCTGCGGCGGATCAGATAGCGCGTGGGTATGCCGGGCATTTACCGCTGCACCACAGTGACCACGCGCGCGCAGATGGCTTTGCGCGGCCGGCCCTCGGCGTCGCGCACATTGAAGTCTGAATAGGCCAGCAGCGCCGAATCGTCGCTCAGCGGCAATAGCGCAGAGTACGAGCAGGTGTCGTGGCCTAACTCGCCGGGTGGGACAACCGTCACCCGCGCGCCCCAGCGCAGGCCGGCGGGATCGGCTGTGGCGCGCACATATAGGCCGGGCCGGCCATACGATGCCAGCGTGACGCCGTTTTTCAACAAGATCATTTGCGGCCACACGCCGAGGTCATCGAACACGGTCGGCGGCGACCATGCGCGGCCATTGTCGGTGGAGCGCGCCCAATACAACGGGCCAATCCCGTTGCCGTCTGTGGTGCGCAGCAGGCACAGCACGGATCCATCTGGCATGAAGCACACGGTCGGTTCGGTAAAGCCATCGCGCTGGGCAGCTGCCGGGTCGGCTGCCGTGTCGGGGGCGTATGGAATCTCGCTCCACAGATCGAAAGTGTGGCCGTTGTCGGTCGAGCGCAGGATCAAGGCGCAAATCTTCTCTCGCAACTTGCCATTCACAATCCGATGGTCGTAGTTGACTGCCCACACAGACCCGTCGGGTGCGAGAAACAGCTCCTGGAACCAGGGAAACGTGAGCATGTCTTCGGTCACGCAACGCACTTCGCCGGGTATGCGCACGACAACCTGCTCTTCGACCGGCCGAGTCTGACCGGCCCGCATGCGCCACAATAACCAACCGGTGCGGCATTCCGCCGGCAGGTCTTCCACGCGATAGTACGTGTGGGTGACGGCATAGGAGGGCAGAGTGGCCAGTGGGTGAGCCGGCAAGCGCAGTGCAGACGCCGGCCGCGAGCGCAGCTGTCTGGCTGTCAGCCAGTCGCCGTTCGGCAGGCGCAGCGGCGCCGAGACCCAGGAGGGCTGTGCGCCATCTTCGGATGCTTCGCGCGGCAAGAGTTGCCACGACCGGCCCTCATCCGACGACACGGCCTGCGCCGGCGGCAAGCCGTAGGCCGTGGCCGAGTCGGCTTCGACATGAAAGTTCAGCTGGATGCGACCATCTGGCAGGCGCGCCAGGCCCGGGAATTGATACGGCCCCCACTCCCGCACCTCTGGCGGCGCCAGCGCAACGGTCACAGGTTCGCCCAGTTGAATATGAACATGGTTTGCCACGACGCCTCCGTCATGATTATTTGGGTTGTGTGTCACTGATAGATGTGCGGGTTTTGTCGGCGGCATGCCTCAATGACGGCGATCTGCCGGCGCACCTGCTCGGGGGTCACTTCGAGCGGGGCGCCAGTGGTCAATGTCCTGTGAAGCATCTCGTAGAACGCTTTGGACATTGTGTCGAACAACGACAGGCCGGCGCCGTCAAACTCCCAGCTTTCTTCGCGCCAGGGCAGCGTCTCTACGCAATAAGCCGGTGTTCGCTCCGGGGTAAACAACGGCTCGCGGGTCAGGCGCTGCTGCGGCGCCTCGGCCGGCAGGTAGTATTTCCAGTCGATGTGCGTAGTCGTCCCTTTCAATCCGCCCAGCGTGCCCTGCGCGCGATACGTGAAGCAAGGGTAAGCGTCGCATGATGAAATCTCGATATCGATGAGCGGACTGCCGGGGCGGGTGAGGATGAGCTTGACGTAGTCTTCGGCGTCGCCGAAGGTGGTGGCGCGATCCATCCAGCAATGCGTCTCCGGCATGTCGTCGCCGTCGAGCAGTTGCAGCGCCTGATCGAGGGGATGTGGGCCGGTGTTGAGCAAGTTGCCGCCGTTGAACTCCTGCAAGGTTTGCCAGTCCCAGCGCCGGCCAAAGCCGCTGAAGGCGATGCTGATCTGAACGATGCGGCCCAGGATGCCCGAATCGATCACCTCGCGCACTTTGCGATAGTAAGGCGCGAAGCGGCTCTGCTGAAAGACGGCCAGAGTCGCGCCCGATTGCCGGGCAGCGGCGATCAGAGCGTCCACTTCGGCAACGCATCGGGCGAGGGGCTTGTCGCACAGCACATTGAATCCGCGAGACAGCAGATCAAGGGTGATGGGGACATGCAGATGGCTGGGCGCAGCATTGACGATCAAGTCGAGGTCTCTCCGATTCAGCAGTGCCTGGTAATCTTCGAACACGTCGCAGGCGTATTCCTGCCGGGCGCGCTCGCGGCGCTCTGCGAGCGGATCTACGATGGCGACAATCTCAAACGCTTCAGGCACTTGCCGGAGCCAGTGGCCGTGTATGTCGCGGCCGCTGCGGCCCTGGCCGAGAATGGCGACTCGAAGAGGGTGCATGGCGCTCTCCTTGTGTCAATGTGGATTAGCTGTGTTATAACTGACATCGACGTCGTCGGCGCTTTGTCTATCCGTGCCCTTGTTGGATGTGGAGGCGGCCGTGAAGATGGCGCACGAACCAGTTGCGTTTGCCCGCTCGGCGGGTCGCGGCTGGTTTGTTGTTCTTTTCGGCTTGCCCCGAAGGAGGTCAAAATGCAGGCGTGTCTGGAGCGACTGAAGCAGTATTTGAGTGACCATGGCGTGGTGTTTGAGACGCAACACCACGCGACGGCCTATACCGCTCAGGAAGTCGCGGCTGCACTGGGCGAAAAGGGCCATCACGTAGCCAAGGTGTTTATCGCCGATGTGGATGGAACGTTGGTCATGTTTGTGTTGCCGGCTGCGTTGCATGTCGACTTGCGGCGGGTAAAGGAATACCTGGGCGCGCAGGAGGTCCGCCGCGCGCACGAGGACCAGTTCCGCAGCGCCTTCCCCGACTGTGAGGTAGGCGCTATGCCTCCGTTCGGCAATCTTTACAAGATGCAGACCTACGTCGAACGGTCGCTGGCGGATCAGCCTTACATCGTCTTTCAGGCGGGGTCGCACGGCGACACGATCAAACTTGCCACCGCCGACTATCTGCGTATCGCGTCACCAAAGATTGCTCATTTCACCTATGAGCCGGAGCCGGCTCACTAGCCTCGGTCGGGCGTGCTATCGCGCGCGTTGCTCAGCATTGGCTCATCCGGCAATGGTATCGTGAGCCATGCCTGTGAACAGCACAATGCGCGCGATAGCGTTCGCGATTACTGGCTTTTTGCTGGCGGCCTGTGCGGCCCCGCAAGGGGGTGTGCCGGGAGGCGCCCCCAGAATTGAGTTGCCGCAACAGGTGCGCCTGCCTCAGAACGATCTTGCCACCATCCTCGAACGTCGTTCGGGACGGATTGCGATTGTTGACGCAGCGGGCAATATTCTCGTCACAGATCAGACCGGCCGCAGCGCGATCAATATCACGCGAGAGGCCAATATGGGCGTGGCTGCCGGCCCGCATGTGACCACCTATAACTGGCCGATGTGGTCACCCGATGCTTCCCGGCTTGCGCTGGTCGAAGTGGTCGTGCGGCCGCCTGATGTGAGCGCAGTGATCGAATACGGCATTGACGAGATTATTGTGCGCCGGGGCGAAGAAAGTCGCACGGTGATTGTCGGTGCGCAGGGACAGACAGAACGCAGCGCGCCGAACACGCAATATCGAGTCGAACAGCCGGCCCGGGTGGTGATCGAACCCGATACAGGGCGAGGTGAGTTGGTGTACAGCGCCGTGTATGTGGCCGACGCGAATGGCAAATCGCCGATGGTCGAAGTGCATGCGACGGAAGATAGCTGGATCACCTATCTCGATTGGTCGCCTGATGGTGCGCGGCTGGCTTTCGCATCTGAAAACACCGAGACCGGCCAGGTGAGTCTGAACGTGGTCGGCGCGAACTCGCCAGAGCAGCCGCCGCGCCAGCTTTTCGAGGGGGCCTCGGCGGCGTGGCACTGGAGCCCGGATGGCGTCGCTTTGCTGGCGCGCACGCGGTCGGCGGGGTCGAACGCACTGCCGGTATTGTCTGTGTTCGATATGGCCGGCGCCAAGCGCCCGACCGTGTTGTCATCGGGCAGTGTGCTGGCCTTTTTCTCGCCGCAGTTTTCTGCAGATGGCCGGCATGTGCTCACCACAATCGATGAAGGCGATCGATTGTATCTCGCGCTGGTCGATCGGCAGGGTAAATTAATGCGCCGCCTGAGTGAAGTCGAAGGCGCCGTGAGTTTCGCGTGGTCGCCCAGAGGGAACGCAGTGGCCTACATCACCCGGCAAAGCGCAGCGCAGGCCGGCGGCTTGTTGCGCATGGTTGATGTGAACACCGGCGAGGACAAAGCGTTGTCGGCGCAGCCGGTGGTTGGGTTTTTCTGGTCGCCGGACGGTTCGCGCATTGCAGCGTTCTCGCCGATGCAGCCGGCTGATATCACTCCCGATTTGCCTGGCATCGACTACACATCCAGCCGGCCTGAATATGCGTTGATGCTGCAAACAATCGATGTCAACACGCGCAATGCACGCCAGTTGGCGTACTTCGAGCCAACCGACCAGTTCCGCGCGCTGATCACGCAGTTCGACCGCTTCAGTCGTTCGGCGACCATCTGGGCGCCCGATAGCGCCAAACTCGTGTTCCCGCTCAAGATCACCACCAGCCGGGGCGTCGTGGATGTCATTTTCGAGACCGAATCGACCGGCAGCATCACGCCGCGATTCATCGGGCGCGGGACTTTGGCGTTCTGGTCGCCGAGATGAGGGGGCAGATGACAGATGTCAGATGAGAGCTGCCAGATAAGCTCGCTGATGACCTGTAGTCTGTGATCTGTCGTCTGTGATCTGTGATCTTATCCCAGCCACGTATAGCGCGCCATTTCGCAGCCGTGCGGTTCGCCGTTGATATTGAGTTCCTGGGCCAGGACGATGCCGTGTTCGTCGGCCCAGAAGGTGGTTGGTGTTGTTACGGCGGCCGGCGCGTTTTCTTGCTGCTTTTCGGTGATTTGGTAGCGCCGCGTGAGTGGCCTGGCTGGATCGCCCCGCAGCGGTTCCTCACCCTCGCATGTGTAGGTCTGTTCGATGCGGAGTGGGGCCAATTCCGGCAGCGTCGGCACAATGGCATCCAGACGGATCGACTCTCCCGGCGGCAGATCAGCGCGCTGTAAGACAATGAAGTTCGAGAGGGCCGAAGCGAAGTCGAGGTGCGTCGCTGCGCCAAAGGGCAGCCGCGTGCGATTCGTCGTTCGGCGGGTGGCTGTAGATGCTTGAATGCGGCTGCTGTCGAAAGGTGAAGTCAGCTCCTCGTCTTCCTGAATAGCCGCGCGATCCAACATGATGCGGGCGGGTTGACTGACGCCATGGGCCGCGCTCGACCCGGCCGGCTGTAACCCAACTTGCACCCGGCCGCGCGACACTGCCGGAGTGCGGGCCGGCTGATCCTCAGCCTGGAGCGTGGCTTGTTGGATGCCGATGCTCACCACGCTGCCGGCCACGGTGAATTTAGCGTTGTGGCGCTCCCCCTCGGCGTCCAACTGCACCCACAAGGTCTTCGGTTGCCAGTGCGAGTCCAGGTCAAGACAGATGCGCTGCTGGTGGGGCACCGGCCAGTCTTGCTCGATCTCAGTCAACAGCCGGTAGCCGCCGCTGAGCAGTCCGAAAATGCCCCACGCTTCGTCACCCACGACCCGGTGCGCGTGCAGAATGCGATAGGCGCCATGCGCGACACGACGGGCGATCCGGTTGGACTGATCGAGCCGAACATCATCAAGATGCGAGTCGCTGTCGGACATGTATGGGCTGATGATACACGCAAAAGCCCTGTATGATGCGTGGCGTCAGATTCTGCATGTCGCAGGTGACCCTATGATTATCGATGCTCATGCGCATATCGGAGATCTGCGCTCTGCGGCGCGCGGGACTCTGCAACGCGCGCCAATCACGGTGGATGCTCTGATTCAACGCCTGGACGATGAGGGCATCGACAAAGCCATTGTGCTGCCGTGGCCAGCCTGCCCGGAAGCGGTCGAATTCCCCGGCCTGTTCGATACCACGCCCGATGTTGTCAGCCAGATTCGTGCCGTTGCCAGCCGGCCCGACCGGTTGATCCCCTTCGGCAACGCTGATCCGCGCTGGGGTGGCAACTCATCGCGCGCCGATTTCTCCTGGCTGCTCGAACGCTTTGTCGAGTTGGGATGTGTGGGTATGGGCGAGGTCAGCGCCAACATCCCATTCGACGATCCGCGCGCAGTGAATCTGTTTCGCCAGTGCGGCGCGTGGCAGTTGCCGGTGACGATCGAGAGTGCCGGGCCGGGCGAGGGTCGCTACGGGTTCATCGACGAGGTCGGCGCGCCGCATCTCGAACACCTGCTTCAGCTTGCGCCCGACACGCTCATCGTCGGCCACGGGCCGGGGTTCTGGGCCGACATGAGCGGCGATCTGCGAGATGAGGACAAGTCCGGTTATCCGTCTGGGCCGGTGACGCCGGGCGGCGCCGTGCCCCGGCTGCTGCGCCATTACCCCAACCTGTGCGCGGACATCTCCGCCACCAGCGGTCTGAATGCGCTCACCCGCGACCCTGCGTTCGGCATCGACTTCCTAATCGAGTTTCAGGACAGGCTGATGTTTGGCACAGATGTATGCTTCGGCGATCTGGAGGGCCGCTCCCAGCACTTGAGCTGGCTGCGCCGGCTGCTGGCCGAGGGCCGCATCGACCAGGCTGTGTTCGACAAGATCACGCATCAGAATGCGCTACGGCTGCTTGTCCGCCTGCCGTCATAGGAGGTTGTCATGCACCTTGTCTCGCGCGAGGTGTTCGACCGTTGCCAGGATGGCCGGCCAGTGGCGACGGGTTTTGTGAGCTACGTCAGTGTCGATCAGCCCATTCTCATGCACTGCGCCGGCCGCGAAGATTATTCGGACGGCTACGATGATTACGCCATTCGCCTGAGCCGTGACAATGGGCAAACGTGGGGCGAGCCGGTTCCCTTTCTCAAGAGTTACACAACGCCGCAGGGGCGTATGCGCTATGCCCGAGCCGGCGGCGTTCTTCGACGCCGAGACCAATCGTCTGTTGGTGTTCAGCGACTTGACGTTGTATCCAAACGACGCGCTGGATGTGGATGCCGTCTATCAGGTCGTGCTGGATGAGTACGACGCCGCAGCCGGCGTGTGGCGCCCACAAATGCCGCTCGATCTGTCGCCGGGTCGCTCGATTGCCGTGAGCTTTTCATTTCCGACCAAGACCTCGCGCGGCCGTATTCTGGTCCCGGCCATGCGTCAGCGCCTGGGCGAGGATGGCCGGCCCATCCACTATCCCGGCTGCTGGGCGCCGGTCGATGAAGCATTGACGATCATCGGCGAGCCGATCGCCGGCGATTATCACTGGCGACTGGGCCAGCCGGTCAGCCTCAGCCCCGACATCAGCTCGCGCGGGCTGAACGAGAACACACTGGCCGAGTTGCGCGATGGCCGCATCGTCATGGTGTGTCGCGGCGACAACAGCATGTTCCCCGACCGGCCCGGCTACAAGTGGGTGTGCTTCTCTGAGGATGATGGCGACACGTGGTCGCAGCCGACGCCGTTGTCCTGCGACGACGGCAGCCTGATTGAGTCGGGCGCCAGCGGTTCGGCGCTGTTCCGCTCGATCAGGACGGGCCGGCTGTATTGGCTGGGCAATCTGTGCATCGATGGCCGGCGACCGCGTGGCAACTGGCCGCGCACGCCGCTCGTCATTGCGGAGATACAAGAGACGCCGTTCGCGCTCAAACGCAATACGATCTGTGTGATCGATCAGCAGGCGCCGGGCGAGCCGGACGCGGTGCAGCACTCCAACTTCCGCTTCTTTCAGGATCGTGAAAACGGCGATCTGGTGCTGTGCCTCACGCGCTATGCAGAGCGCAGCGCGGAACAATGGATGCTGGCCGATTACTATCGTTACCGCGTGGCGTTGTAGAAACAACATGTTGCAGGTCTCGCAGACCTGTGAGTTCTGAAGGTCACACCTTCGAGCAATACTCGAAGAAGCCGATTTGCTCCAACTCGGCTTTCAGTTGGTCGTAGTCCTGGGCGCTGAGGGTGCGCTGGGGCAGGCGTACCGGCCCGCAGTCCAGCCCGATCATCTTCATCATGGCCTTGCACGCCGGCAGCCCGCCATGCCGCGCAAACACGGCGATGAACTGCATGGCGCGCGCCTGATCGGCCTGCGCCGATGCCATGTCGCCGGCCTCATACGCGCGCCAGATGCGATGGTAGAGCGGCGCGGCCAGGTTGTATGTGGTGCCCACTGCGCCCTGACAGCCCAGCGCCAGCGCCGACAACAACATCTCATCCCGCCCGAACAGCATGTCGAAGCGGCCATCGCGCAGACAGCGCCCATAATCCATCAGGTTTTCGTAGGTGAACTTGGCGCCGGCCAGATTGGGAATGCGCTCGACACCAGCGACTAGAAAATCGTACACCGGCAGCGCCACCCCGGTAAATGAAGGAATTTGGTAGTAATAAAAGGGCAGGTCGGGGGCGGCAGCAGCGACCGCGGCGCTGAAGGCAACCAGGTCTTCAACGGTGGCCGGCTTGAAAAAAGTGGGCGCGGTGATGGCGACCGCCTGCGCGCCGATGTGCTGGGCATGAGCGGCCAGCGCGCGCGCGTCGGGCAGGCTGTTATGGCCGGCGTGCACGATGAGGGTCAGCCGGCCCTGGCTGACCTGCGCCCAACGTTCGGCCACCTGCATGCGCTCCTCGGTGCTGAGCGAGACGCCCTCGCCGGTGGTGCCGCACACGAATGCGCCGCTCACGTTGTTCTGGAGCAGGCTTTCAACCTGCCGCTCGATCAGATCGAGATTCAGCGCGCCGTCTGCGCGCAGGGCGGTGAACGGGGCGGCAATCAGGCCGGTGAGATGGTGTGTCATGTTTGGATGATCCTCCGGGCGCAATGATATACCGGAGCAAGCTACAATTCACCGGAGGAATGGTGATGTCCAGACAGTCGATCTTTGCGATGAAATTCGCGGGGGTGTATCCGCTCTATGTTCAGAAGGCGGAGCGCAAGGGCCGCACGAAGGAAGAGGTTGACCAGATTATTTGCTGGTTGACCGGCTATAGCCTGGCCGGGTTGCAGCAGCAAATCGAGCGGGAAAATGACTTTGAAACGTTTTTTGCCCAGGCGCCGGCCATTCACCCCAACAGCGCGCTCATCAAAGGCGTGGTGTGCGGCGTGCGCGTCGAAGACATCGGCGACCCGCTGATGCAAAAAATACGCTGGCTGGACAAGCTGATCGATGAACTGGCCAAAGGCAGGCCGCTGGAGAAAATTCTGCGCCAGTAATGCCCGGCCCGGTTGGACTGTCCCGTTACCCGGCGGGACAGTCCATCACGTTAGGAGAGGAAGGAGGAAGATAGCCCCACGGCTGATCTATGCCGGCGTTTATAGCCGGCGTATCTTAAGAACGGGTTGACCTGACGTTAAGTTCGGATTAACGCCGGCGCCCCTGAAAGGTCTGCCGTTACAATCGGCCCCTGAAAATGATGCCGCTGTCACTTCACCATCTGGCGCGGCCGGCGCTCGATCGCCCGGCCGGCGTCAAGTCGCCCCTGCTCGTGTTGTTGCACGGTTATGGCAGCAACGAAGAAGATATGTTCAGTCTGACGCCCTATCTCGACGAGCGATGTGTCATTGTCAGCGCGCGCGGGCCGATCACGTTGTCGCCCGGCGCGTATGCCTGGTTTCGGATTGCCTTCGTCGGTGGCTGGACGGATGTGGACGGTGCAGGCGCGCCGTTTTCTGTGGATATGGCTGCTGCCGATGAGAGCTGCCGGCTGTTAATTCAGTTCATCGAAGATGCGGTGCGCGCCTATGATGCCGATCCGCAGCGCGTCTTTCTGCTGGGCTTCAGCCAGGGCGCCAGCATGGCGCTGCGCGTGTTGTTGCGTGCGCCGGCCAAAGTGGCCGGCGTGGCTGCCATGAGTGGTTTTCTCTTGTCGGCTGAAGCGCTCTCCTCTGCGCAACATGCAGCCCTGGCCGGCAAGTCGGTGATCCTGACCCACGGCACCGACGATGACATCGTGCCGATCGGATTGGGCCGGCAGGCGCGCGATGCGCTTTCCGCGTTGCCCCTCGCGCTCACCTGGCGCGAATACCCTATGCGCCACCAGATCACCGACGAAAGCCTCGACGACGTGAGCCAATGGCTGGGCGAATTGATCGATTGACGATTGAGTGATTGGCGGTCGTCTGTCATCTGACAACTGACTGCTGACGACTGACGACTCTCTTTGCCATGTTCCAATCTATGCTGTTCGCCAACGAGCCTTTGAGTGTGTCCGAAGTGACCGAACGCATCAAGGCGCTGCTCGAAGACGACGAAGCACTGGCCGATGTGCGCATCGCCGGCGAGATCAGCAACTTGTCGCGCCCGGCATCGGGGCACATGTATTTCACGCTCAAGGATGCCGGCGCGCAGATTCGTTGTGTGATGTGGCGCTCGGCGGTTGTGCGTTTGCGCCGGCTGCCGGCCAACGGCGATGCCGTGATCGCGCGTGGCCATATCAGCGTGTATGAACGGGATGGCCAGTATCAGCTCTATGCCGATTCGCTGGTGGCGTCGGGTGTGGGCGATCTGTATCAGGAGTTCGAGCGCCTGAAAGCGAAGCTGGAAGCGGAGGGGCTGTTCGATGCGGCCCGCAAGCGCGCGTTGCCGGCCTTTCCGCGCGTGCTGGGTGTCGTCACCTCGCCCACCGGCGCAGCCTTTCAGGACATTCTGAATGTGTTGCGCCGGCGCTTCCCATTGATCGAGGTTGTCCTGGCGCCCACGCTGGTGCAGGGTGAGGAAGCCCCGCCCCAGATCGCGCAGGCGATTCAAACGTTGAATGACCCGGCGCTACGCTGCGACGTGATTCTGGTGGCGCGCGGCGGGGGCAGCCTGGAAGAGCTATGGGCTTTCAACGATGAGCAGGTGGCGCGCGCAATTGCCGGCTCGCGCGTGCCGGTGGTCAGCGGCGTCGGCCACGAGGTGGACTTCACGCTGGCCGACTTTGCCGCCGACGTGCGCGCGCCGACGCCTTCTGCCGCTGCTGAGATCATCACGCCGGACATCGTGGAGTTGCGCCAGAACGTGGACGCGCTGAGCGCGGGGCTGGACGAGGCGATGCAGGCGCGCATCGACGCGGCGCGCGCCGACCTGGAAACATTACGACGCGCTCTGCGGGTGCTCAGCCCGCTAGGGCAACTGACGCGCTCGCGCGAGCGGGTGGCCGAACTGCGCTTGCGGTTCGATGCGGCGCTGGCCAGCCGGCTCAACGTGCTGCGCGCCCAACTGAACGGGCTGCATGGCCGGCTCGAAAGCGTCAGTCCCACGGCCACGCTGGCGCGCGGCTATGCCATCGTGCAACGCGCCAGCGACGGCGCAGTGGTGCGCTCGGTGAGTGATGTGGCCGCTGGCGACGCGCTGACGGTGCGCGTCGCAGATGGCGCATTTGGGGCGCGGGCGACGTAGCCCTCGCGCAGCGTTTACAGCACGCCGAGCGGCGCCACGCGCTCCAGTGCGCGCTTTTCTTGCTCGCGGTAGATGCTCAGCGCTGCATCAAGGTCCAGTGATGCAGGAATGCCCAGCGCAGCGCGGCTTTGCGCTTCATCCGGCGCCCACGGCGCAACCCAGCTCTTCTCGATGGCGCGCTGGCCGTCGAACAAGATTTGCTTGCACTTGTCGTAGGACGCCCAGTAGATGCGCTCGGCTTCGTCGGGCAGATAGTTCGGGTCGGCCCCCAGCAACACATTTGCTTCGCGCAACAGAGTGATCACCCGTTCCCAGGCGGCTTTGCGGCGGTCGTCGGTGGCCAGGGGGTCCCGGCCGACCAGTTGTGCTTCGCGTTCTGCTTCGCGCATTTTCGTGTCCCACGGCGAGCCGCTGCCGGCAGCACGGGTGCGCGCCTCGGCGGTGCGCAACTCCAGAATGACATACGACAGCCGCGAGGCCGGCTGGCCGTCGATCAGCAGTGCGTTGCCTTGCACCTCGAGTTTTGCTGAAGGCGGCGGCAGGGGAGCCGAAGCGTCGCGCGTGCCCAGGATGACATAGTAGCCCTCCAACGCTGCGCCGGCGGCAAAGTTGAAATCGCCGTCGAATTGCAGGATCGGTTTCTGTTCGTTGGGTGGGATGAAGGCCTGAATGGTTTTCTGCGCCAGCGCGCTGATGGCTTTGGCGACTGCCAGCGCGCCCGGCGCCAGCGAGAGCGGCGTGAACAGACTGTCGCTGTTAATCATGCCGGCCAGCCGGGCCAGTTGGTTTTCGGTGTCCACCAGCATCTCCAGCGACACCGAGGCCTGGGTCAGCGTGGCCGGGGTCAGGTTGATGAGGTTGGGACTGAGGCCGAGCAGTTCCGGCGTGCCGCGCTTCAGATCGCGCGCGTGCTTGATGCCGTAGGCCGTTTCGTTCAGCGCCGGCGCGTCCACTTTGATGCGCGAGGTGACCACGATGCTCTTGATCTTGTCCAGGCTGAAGCCCAGATATTGGCGAAAGAAGCTGTCGTCGGCGAAGAATGCCTGGGCTGCTTTGACTTGCAGCCAGAAGTAGTTCTGGCCGATTTCGACCGCTTTGGGCGAATCGGAGGCCGGCACATAGATTGGCGCGGTCGTGCCGGTGGCCGGATTGATCGAGACGCTGGACATGGCAATGCGCTCCTTCTAATAGTGTCAAATCAAGAGCCAGCGCGCTCCATTACCGAACGGCGAGCGCCTGCGCATACAGGCGTTCGTAGGCGCGCGCGCTGCGCTCCCACGAGAAGTCTTGCGCCATAGCGGTCTGGATCATCTGGCGCAGGTGCGGCTTGCGATCGTAGTATGTGCTGACCGCCCAGCCGACGGTGTAGTAGATGGCATGGGCGCTCGGTTCGTGGAACTTGAAGCCGGTGCCGGCGCCGGTGGCCTCATCGTACTGTTGCACGCTGTCATCCAGCCCGCCGGTGGCCCGCACGATCGGCAGCGTGCCGTACTTCAGGGAGTACATCTGATTCAATCCACACGGCTCGTAGATGGACGGCATGATGAAGAAGTCGCTGCCGGCCTCGATCCAGTGCGCCAGTTCGTCGTTATAGCCGATGTAGCTGCCGATGCGGCCCGGATAGCGCGCCGGCAGGTTGCCGTAGAACGCCTCCAGGGTCTTGTCGCCTGACCCCAGAATCACAAACTGAACAAGCATGGTGTCCACGATGCGCTCGATGGTCTGCGCCAGCAGGTCGAGGCCCTTTTGCGACACCAGCCGGCTCACCACGCCGATCACCGGCACATCCGGGTTCACATCGAGCAGGAAGCGCCGTTGTAACTCGCGCTTGCAGATTGTCTTGCCCGACAGGTCGGCGGGGCTATAACGGGCCGGGATGAGCGGGTCGGTGGCCGGGTCCCAGCGCGTGTAGTCCACCCCGTTCAGGATGCCCGTGTAGCGATCGCCTTTGTTGTTGAGATAAGGCGCCAGGCCATAGCCGCCGGCCGGCGTGCGCGTCTCGTTCGCGTAGGTCGGGCTGACGGTGTTGACCACATCGGCGTACACGATGCCGCCCTTCAGAAAATTGATCCGGCCGTGATCCTCGAACTTATCGGGCGTGAAGTTGGGCCATTGCAGACCCAGGTAGTCGTAATGCTCAGCGCTGTACACGCCCTGATAGGCGATGTTGTGAATGGTGAGCACGCTGGCCGCGCGGCCCAGGAGCGGATCATTCCAGTGCCAGATTTTCAGGTAGGCCGCCGCCAGCGCGGTGTGCCAGTCGTGGGCGTGCACGATGTCGGGCTTGAAGCCGATGTCTTTGCACAATTGCAGGCCGGCGCGGGTGAGGAAGCCAAAGCGGCGCGGATTGTCGAAGTAGTCGTTGAAGTCGGCGTCGTGATACAGGCCGGGCCGGCCAAAATACTTGTCAAACTCGATGAGGTACACCGGCACGCCGTCGTTATCGGCAGTTTGCACAGCGCACCACTCCTCCGTGTTGCCCATCCACACACCTATCGGCGCAAGAAACGGGCGCAAGGGGTAGCGCGCCGTGTTGATGTCTGCATAGCGCGGCATGACCACGATCACCTCGTGTCCCAGGCGTTGCAGGGCCTGAGGCAGAGCGCCGACCACATCGGCGAGGCCGCCGGTCTTGGCGTAGGGCACGCATTCCGAGGCAAGGAAAACAATTTTCATAGCAGGGCATCTTGCCGGCTGAAGAATTCGCGCTCCAGGCCGGGCACAACCTGATCGGCTTTCACGGCGGCAATGAAGCGCGCCAGCGCGCTCGCCGAAATGTCTTCGAGAACGCGGCCCTTCTCGGCCGAGGCCGGCCGCGCGTTGCCGGCGTAGTGATCGGGATAGTCGGCGTACCACCAGATGCCGGTATAGGCGCCGGGCAGGTGGCTCATGCGCTTGAGCGGGTCGGCCGGCTGCGCCGGCACACGCTCCATGTGAACCAGCTCGGGGAAGCCGGCCAGCACGAGGCTGGTCTCGCATTCGCAGGCGTGGCCGTGGTTGGGCGTTTCGAGCGCCGATTGCCAGCGCGCCTGTTCGTCTGCGGTGAGTTCGCCGGTGTAGAGGTACAGGCTGTAGGGCTTTGGCTCGGCCAGACTGCACTGCGCCAGGAAGCGCAGCAAGTGATGATTACCCCCATGCCCGTTGTACAGGATGATCTTGCGCAGGCCGTTGCGGGCGATCTCATCCAGCACGTTCTGAAGCAACTCGAGCAGCAACCCCGGCTTGAGCGTGAGTGTGCCAGGGAAGGCGCGCGCTTCGTAGATCTGGCCGAAGTAGAAGGGCGGGAAGACGACGGCCGGCTCGCGCGCAGCAGCCAGACAGGCGATGCGATGCGCGACCAGCATGTCGGTGCCGAGTGGCAGATGTTCGCTGTGCTTTTCCAGCACGCCCAGCGCCAGCACACACACGCCGGTGTCGCGGACAGCGGCAGCAAAATCAGTGGCGGTCAGGTTTTCCCATTGCATGGTTGAGTCTTCTCCTGTTTTTGTCGTGAACCGCATCCTGGATCACGACATGAGGCGCTCTTGCAGGTACTTGCCTGAATCATACCGATTGTCAGGGCAGCGAATCGAAAACCTCCGGGGTTTGGTAAACCCCGGAGGTCTAAAGTGCTGCTACCGGCCCCTGGCGAAGCCGTTGCTCACCAGGTAGCGGCAGCTCTCGGCCACCGCCTCGAACATATCGGTGTCGCAGCGATCTAGCTCGACGATCAGCCATTCGGTCGTATCGGCGGCGGCGCCGATGACAGCCTTCCAGTCCATGATGCCGGCGCCCACGGCGGTCATGCTCTGCTCTTTCACGCCCGGCCCGTCCTTGATGTGGAGCAGCGGGGCGCGTGCGCCATATTGCCGGATGATCTTCACCGGATCTGCCCCACCGACTTTCACCCAGTAGGTGTCGATCTGGGCGAAACAATCCGGCGCGGCGGCCATCATGATCTCGTGCGGGTATTGGCCGTCGAACTGCTTGTCGAACTCCCACCAGTGGTTGTGCAGCCCGAAGGTGACGCCGCTGCCTTTCAGCAGTTCGGCTGCCGTCTGGGCAATCTCGGCGCACTTCAGCGTGTCGGCTTTGGTGGTGAACCGGTCGGGGCCGAAGCCGGCCACATGCCGGGTGTAGCCCAGCGTATGCGCGGTGTCGATGATTTCACTGACATTCTCCTTCGTCGGCATGGGGCCATGGTTCGACGACACCTTCAGGCCCAGATCATCGACGATCTGGCGCAACGCTTTGGGCGTGTGGCCGTGGAAGCCGGCGAACTCGACGCCGGCGTAACCCATGTCGGCGATGCGCTTCAGCACGGCCGGGAAGTCTTTGGCGGCCGCCTCGCGCACGGAATAGAGTTGAACGGAGATCGGGAATGGCTTCATGGATTAGCTCCTTATGTCGATCAAGTTGATCCGATTCTTAAGGTTCGCGCGTCTGGGTGCGGTCAAGAAAGTCGCGCGGTGTCACAAAGCGCACGTCTTTATACGCTTTGAGGACGAGCAAGTCGTTGTCGCCTGTCACGACGAAGCCAGCATTCCCTGTCAGCGCAACCTGGATGAGTATATCGTCATCCGGATCGCGACAAACCTTAATGCGATGTCCGGGCGTGACCATCTCACCCCTCAGCGCAACGATTCCCAGCAGCGCTTCGATTTGCTCGGTTTCGACATGGTATTTCAGGCGGATGCGGGGAAGCGACAGCTTTTCGATCAATTCATCCAGCAACTCTGGCGCGTACACGATGGTGTAACGGCCGTCCCGCAGGGTGGTCAGCACAGGGCCAACAGTGCCCTGTGGTTTGATGAGGGCGCGAATCAGCATGTTGGTGTCGATGACGGCGCGGATCACGGCCTTCGCCTTTTGCGACGAGTCGTTCGGGGCGCACTGCTCAGATCTTCCGCTATTTCGTCATCTGTGTAGCGGGCGTTCAGCTCGGCCATGCGGGCCAGCGACCGGTTGAGACGATCTACGACACCGGCTTCATCGGCCTGCGCCAGACGCAGATATTCGTCATACGAGATCATCACCGCCTCGGGCCGGCGGCCGCGCGTCAGCACATAGGGAGTCTTGTTGCGCGCCACATCGTCAAAGACGGCGCGGAACTTGCGCTGAAGCTCGGTCACACCAATGATCCTGTTCATAGCCTGCTACCTGCCTGAATATGTAGTGTACTACATATCCAGGCAGGTATTCTCTCCTGGCCGGAAGCTCAATGCCTGGTCATCTTGCCCTTGTCGGCAGCCTGCGCATTGGCGCGCGCGGCTTCGGCCTCGGCGGCCATCTCCTCGACGGTCTTGGTGTGCAGGCGCGCCGCCCCCTGCGTCTGGCGCAGTTGGACGCGCGTGCCGTTCCGTTCGGCCTCCTCCAGGCGCGCTTTGGCTCTGGGGATTTCGGCGGCGTACTGCGGCAGCCACTGCGCCTGCGCGACCAGCATCTCGTCGGTCAACTGCCAGATTTCTTCGGGGTCGCACACCGCGCCGGTCAGCGGGTCGTGCAGCATGGCCTGTTTCAGCAGGGTCACGTCGCCGTGCACGGCGGCCTCGACGCTCATCTCCTGCACGCGCACGGTGGCCGAGCAGGTTGCCGCGCACGCCAGGGGCAGCGCGCCGACGACTGGCATGTTGATGCCGGTGCGATCCACATAGCCGGGGATTTCCACCACGCATCCATCGGGCAGGTTGGTGATGTGGCCCTGGTTGACGACGTTGAAGTGGCCGCGATACACGCGCCCGGTTTCCAGCCCTTCGATGATGTACGAGCCGTGCTCTTCGCTGCGCTGGTACGTGGACAACTCCCAGGCCGGCTCCTTCATCCAGTTGGGGAAATCGGTCTCGAACCAGTTGCGGCCCTCGGTGCACACGCGCAGGTAGCCGCCCGTCTCGCCGTTGATCCAGCTCGACAGGTCGATCCACTTGATGATCTCGTCGGCGCGCTTGCGGTACCACGGCAGATACTCGCTCAAGTGGCCGTTGGACTCGGTGCTGTAGTAGCCGAATCGCTTGAGCACGTCGATGCGCACCTTCTCGGTCTGGCGGTATTCGGGATGGGCTTCGAACAACGCCGGCAACATGGGGATCATGTCCATGCCGCGCCATTCCACCTTGATGAACCAGGTCTGGTGGTTCAGGCCGGCGGCGATCACGTCCACCTCTTTGCGGTGCAATGTTTCGTCTGGCTTGAGTAGTCCCTCTTTCTTGGCCCACAATTCGATGACTTTGGCAATCTGCCAGTGCGCGCCCTGCACGCCATGACACAGGCCGATGGTCTTGACGCCGCCGTATTTGTTGCAGGCCCAGGTGTTCATGGCCATCGGGTTCGAGTAATTCAGGAAGAGCGCGCCTGGTTTTGCCACCTCGCGGATGTCTTTGCAGAAGTCGAGCAGGGCCGCGATGGTGCGCTGCCCGTACATGATGCCGCCGGCGCACAGGGTGTCGCCCACGCATTGATCGACGCCATACTTCAGCGGGATGTCGATGTCGAGCTGGAACGCCTCCAGACCACCCTGGCGGATCATGCAAATGACGTAGTCGCTGTCGGCGATGGCCGCGCGGCGGTCGGTGGTGCTGACGATCTGCGCCGGCAGCTGGTTGGCCTCGATGTCGCGCTTGCACAACTGGGCCACCATGTCTAGGTTGCGCGCTGAGATATCGGTGAAAGCGAAGATCGTGTCTTGCAGTTCGGGGACGGAGAGAATGTCGCGCATCAGGCGACGGGTGAAGCCGATGGAGCCGGCTCCGATCATGGCAATCTTGATAGGCATGGTCAACACTCCTGGTGTGTATGGAATCGGGGCACAGTATCGCTCAATGCGCGCCAGAGGGGATAGCGCCGCGCCGATCAGCGCCACCAGCGCTGGCGGTTGCGCTCGGCTCGCTGCCGCGCGAGACCATACACAACCAGCGCGACGATAGCAGCAATCAGCGGCACGGGCAGGTTGGGCAGCGTGGGCGACACCTGCACCGACAGCGCGCTGGTGTGCGACAGTGCTGTCAGCGACATGACCAGCGCGGATGATGCCGGCAGGTTCCAGGTAAAGTCGACGTTCCATTGCCAGTAGAACCACATCATCACCACCAGATGGGCGCACATCACGAGCGCCAGCGTGTTCATGACCGTGCTGATCGCCTCCAGGCCGTCCTCCTGCTCGCCGGTTGTCGCCGCCACCAGCAGACACAGCACTCCCAGCGAGATGGCAGCGCTGCGCTCGAAGTCGGCAAAAAATAGCGCCGGGTTGCTGTCAGCGAACATCGATAAGGAGAGCCGGTCGCCCCGCGCAAAATAAGCAAACGCATACCAGGCCGGCAGATACAGCGCCGCGCCGGCCAGAGGTTGCCACATCCGCCTGCCAATCATCACGAGCACAACGGCGAGCGCCAACAGGCCGGCGCCCATCAGCGCCGGCAGGCGCCGCGTGCGTTCGGCCGCCAGCCGACCCTCTCGCGCCGCTTGGGCTTGCGCGGTCACGCTCATGACGAAGCTCTGGTACGCGGCGACTTCACCGTTTCTGATGCGGCTCTCGTGCAGTCGCAGCACCTCGGCGGCAAAGCGGGGCGTGTTTGCGATTTCACTCCACCGTTCGTAGAACGTGGCCAACTGCGCGGCAGACGCCCACATCAATTCATTCAGAATCGGCGGAACATCAGTATCTGCTACCGCTGCGCTGCCGATGTTCAGCACAGATAACGCAATTTGCCCCTGCGCGTGAACCGGCATGGGCGCGCCGGCCAGCGCCGCAAGCGTCGGCGCAAAGTCGGTGGCGTTGATCAGCGCCTGCGAGTTGGGTTGGATGCCCGCGCCAGCCAGCACCATCGGCACGCGCGCCACTTCGGTCTCGTCGCCGCCATCCAACGCGCCGTTCGGGCCGAAGATCACCCCGCGATCCGAGACGACGATCAGCGTTGTCGTGTTGAGGTCGATGGCATCCAGCAGAGCGCGCAGACGCCGGTCAGTCGCGTTCACGGCGATCTCGTAGCCGCGCTGCCCAAAGCGCGCGGATTCTTCGAGCAGGGCCAGTTCAGTGAACACCAACGATGCCGGGCTGACAGGGTCGTTCAATACCGCCAGCGTGGCGGTGATGGCAAGGTCGTCCCGGTCGTTCATGTCAAGCCCCTCGGTCAGTTCGAATCGGCCCGCCCCGGCGCCCAGGACTTCGTCGAACTGCTGCGAGCCTATGAAAGCCGTGTTGCGTCCGTTCGCCTGTGCCTGCCGGACGAGGGTATCGGCGCTGCCTAGCCGTGGCGGGTAATTGTTCGTCACGCCGTGCACCTGAACCGATGCGCCAGAGATCAGAGTCAGCCAGCGCGGTAGGCGGTAAGTGGGCGTGTCGAGCATCAGTGTCACATCGGCGCCGCGCCGGCGCAAGTCGTTCAGGGTGCCCATCTGGCGCGAGGCATCCATGCGCAGCGCGCGCACCAGCACAACCACGATGCGCGGCGAGAGCGCCAGACGTGGCGGGCCGGCAGGCAACTCAGCCAGATAGGGGCTGACGTAGTCGCGGTAGCCGGCCCACAACGTGTCACGAAAACTGCTCGCAAGTGAGGCCGCGATCGTCAGGGCGACAATGAGTATCAGGCCGATGATGCGCCGCATGGGCTTATTGTCTCAGCAGTTGCGAGAGGAGAGTGCTGAGGTGTGAGTGCTGAGTGCTGAGTGTGGCGTGTAGTATAGAATCTCACTCATGCAGGCACACAAACATTTTCTCTCACTCGCCGACCTGACCCCTGCCGAATTGTCGAAGTTTCTCGACCTGGCAGTCGAGCTGAAGCGCGAATGGAAAGCCGGCGGCAACGCTCCCTTGTTGAAAAACAAGACGCTGGCCATGGTCTTCACCAAGCCCTCGTTGCGCACGCGCGTCTCGTTTGAGATGGGCATGCGCCATCTTGGCGGACACGCCCTGTACATCGCGCCCGACGAGATTCAACTGGGCAAGCGCGAGAGCGTCCCCGATGTGGCGCGCGTGCTGTCGCGCTACGTGGATGGCATCATGGCGCGCGTGTTCGCGCACGCCGATGTGGTCGCCCTGGCGCAATACTCGCGCGTGCCGGTCATCAACGGCCTGTCGGACTACACACACCCCTGTCAGGGGCTGGCCGACCTGCTGACGATCCTTGAGTACAAAGGCGCCATCAAGGGCCTGACCATCGCCTACGTTGGCGACGCCAACAACGTGACAAACTCGCTCGCCTTTGGCGCGACGCTATTGGGCGCGCATGTGCGCGTCGGTGCGCCTGAAGGGTATCAACTACGCCCGGATGTCGCCGAGCGCGCCGCGACATTTGCCCGGGCCAGTGGTGGAAGCCTGACCCAGATGACGGACCCGAAAGAGGCCGTGCGGGGCGCGGACGCGATCTACACCGACGTGTGGACCAGCATGGGCCAGGAAGCCGAGGCTGCCCAGCGCGCGAAGATCTTCCCGCCTTATCAGGTCAACCAGGCGCTGGTTGCGCTGGCGCGCAAGGATGCCATTGTGCTGCACTGTCTGCCGGCCCATCGCGGCCAGGAGATTACCGACGAAGTGGCCGATGGCCCGCAATCGGCACTGTGGGATCAGGCCGAAAACCGTATGCATGCGCAGAAAGCGGTGCTGGTAACGCTGATGGGCTGAGTTGCGCGAGGCCGGTCGCCGTCTGGTCTCGCTGATGAAAGGGTAAGCGTGGCGCGTATCGTCTGCGCCAGATCCAGAAAACAATGTCTGATCTCGGTTGGATTTTGCAACGGCTCGATGGGCTGGCGATTCTCGACATCCTGTTGGTGTCGATTGTCTTCTTTCTCGTGCTGTTGCTGATGCGCGCGACGCAGGCCATTCCGCTGTTGCGCGGCGTGTTCGTGCTGATCACCGTCGGCCTGCTGTTGGGCAGTCTGTCGCAGTTGCCGACCTTCGGCCTGGTGGTGCGTTCGGCTATCCCGGCATTGCTCGTCGCCATCCCAGTCATCTTTCAGCCCGAACTGCGCCGTGCGTTGGAACGCCTGGGCCGGTTCAACGAGGTGCTGGTTCAGCCGCGCAGAAATGAGATCGAGGCGGAGGTGCGTGTGATCAGCGACGCGGTGCAACGCCTGGCGGCGCATCGCTACGGCGCGCTGATTGTGCTGGAGCGCGACACCGGCCTGCAAAGCCTGATCGACACCGGCGTCAAGCTGGACGCCGCATTGTCGGCCGAATTGCTGTTGACCATCTTTCATCCCAACACACCGTTGCACGATGGCGGGGTGATTGTGCGACAGGGACGCATCGCAGCAGCGGCGTGTGTGTTGCCGCTCACCGCATCGCACATCGACGATTACCACATGGGGCTGCGCCATCGCGCCGGCATCGGTGTGACCGAGGGTAGCGACGCGGTGGCGGTTATCGTGTCCGAAGAGCGCGGCACGACGAGCATTGCGCACGAAGGCCGGCTGATCTTCGCGGTTGAGACTGATCGTTTGGAAGGTGCCTTGACCGAGTTTCTGCAACCTGGGCTGGGGTTGCGCCGGGCCGGCATGTGGCCCTCGGCCTGGTTTCGATCACGCGCGCGCTGATCGGGCTGCCAGTCTCAGTCTCAGCCGTTGTCGTCGCGCAGCAGGCTGCGCGCAGTCTGCATAGCCTCGACGAATTCGGGCAAGCGCTCCATATCCCACGTGCGCGGACGGGGGAGCGATACTTCGACCACCCCGGCCACCTGCCCCGGCCGCGGCGTGCTGACGACAATGCGATCGGCCAGGAACACCGCTTCTGGGATAGAGTGAGTCACCAGCACGCCGGTGGTATGAGAGGCGCGCCAGATGCTTTCCAGCGCGGCGGTCAATGTTTCGCGGGTGAGGGCGTCGAGCGCCCCAAACGGTTCATCGAGCAACAGAATGGGCGGCTCGGTGACCAGCGCGCGAGCAAGCGCGGCCCGCTGCGCCATGCCGCCGCTCAGCTCGCGCGGATAGGCGCGCTCGAAGCCGGTCAGCCCCACCAGTTCGATGAGGGTGGCGATTCGCGCCTGAAGGATGGCCGGATCGCGCATCTCGAGCCTTGACTCTCTGCTGCCCAGTTCAAACGGCAGGCCGATGTTCTTCTCCACGGTGCGCCACGGCAACAGCGCCGGCTCCTGAAACAACATGCCCACCTGATGGGAGGGCCGCGTGACCGGCTGCTTGTCGAGACGCACTTCGCCAGCGCTGGGCGGGATCAGGCCGGCCAACGCGCGCAGCAACGTGCTCTTGCCACACCCGCTTGGGCCGACCACGGCCACAAACTCGCCCCGGTTGACTTCAAGCGTGAAGCGGCGCAACGCTTCCACGCCGTTTGCGTAGGTCACACTAATGGCTTCGGCGATGAGATAAGCACTCATGGAATATTGCGGGCCGGCGATATCAATGGCATGCGTCACACCATGATGCGACGCCGGTGGTTGGAATCGGTCTACGGCAGAAACTCGTTGGTAAAAAAGGTGTTGACGTCGGCAGCCTGCTTTACCTGCCCCATGGCCAGGAGCGTGTCTTGTGTGTTGCGCCATGCTTCTGCTGTGGATTCGCCCGGCTTCTTCGAGCCGGGTTTCATCATCTCGATGCTCTCCAACAGCACTTTGCGCTGGATGGGGTCGTCGGCTTTCAGGCCCTCGACATACCTGACACAGATCGCCATAGCCGCATCCGGATCTTGAAGGGTGTCTTCGATGCCCCGCAACAGCGCGCGGACAAAGCTGCGCACCAGGTCGGGGTTGTCTTTGGCCACCATATCACTGGTCAAGATGCCATTGGCGACCATGTCCACCTGATCGGCGACCCGGAAGACGACGACAGGGTAGCCGTTCTCGGCCAGGACAATGGGTTCATTGGCCGCGTAACCGACGACCGCATCGACATTGCCTTGTTGTAGCGCGGCCGCCTGGGTAAAGCCGATTTCCACAACTGTGACATCAGATTCCGACAGGCCGTTTGCGTTCAGGAACGCGCGCCAGCCGACGTAAGTCGCGCCGAAAAAGCCCGGCAGCCCAACCGTCTTGCCTTTGAGGTCCTGCGGCGCGTTGATGCCGCTGGATTTGAGCGCGATCACGGCGATGGGGAACTGGTGGTACCACTGCGCGACGTACTTGACCGGCAACCCCTGCGCGCGCGCCAGCACCACCTGTTCGCCGCTGACGACAGCGAACGGCAATTCGCCGGCTGCCACCAGCTTCACACCATCTGTTTCAAACTTGTAGTCGAACTCGACTTCAATCCCTTCCTCCTTGAAGTAGCCGCGTTCGACTGCTACGTAGTAAGGGGCATATTGCACGTTGGCAATGTAGCCCATCGGCAGGCGCACTTTGGTGATCGCGTTTGCTGTTGACGCCGAGGGCGCGGCGATTCGGCAGCCGGAAATGTTGAACGTGAGAACGACGGTTAGCAATATGAGTTGGGTCCGATGTTTCATGGCGTTTTCTCCTGTCAATTATCCGCGACGGGTGATGAGCGATTGTTCGGCCAGCCGGACCGCTCCGTAGATGCACAGAGCAGTGATGACCGTCGCCACAATGCCGACCAGCACCAGCTCGGTGTCGTACAGACCGCGTCCCTGGTTGATGAGAAAGCCCAGGCCGCGGTCGGTGCCCAGAAATTCGGCTGCGATGGCGCCGATCATGGACAGGGTTGCGCCAATGCGCAGGCCGGTCAGTGTCAGCGGCAGGGCAGCTGGCAACTCCAGTTTGGCGAACGTTTCCCAGCGCGTGGCGCTCATCGAGCGGAACAGGTCGCGCAAGAGCGGTTTGATGCCGCGAATGCCGGCGATGATGTTGACCGTGATCGGGAAAAACACCACGATGGCGCACAGGAAGATCTTGGCTGCTGCGCCGGGGCCGAACCAGATGAGCAGCAGTGGCGCAATGGCGATGAAGGGAATGCCCTGCGAGGCGACGATGAAGGGCGACAGGAGTCGATCTGCCAGCGGCGATTTGGCGATGGGGTAACCCAGCAGGAACGCCGCCAGCGCGCCGATCAACAGGCCGGGCAGCGCTTCGGACAGCGTGGCGGCGGTGTGATAGGCCAGGTTGCCGCTGAATAGCTCGGCCACGAGCCGGCTGGCTACCGCAGCCGGCGCCGGCAGAATGAAGGGCGGGTAGCGCAGGCTGGCAAGATGCCATGCTGCCAGAAAGAGCGCGAACAGCGCCACCGGCCCCATACGCATGAGCCAGACGCGCCAGCGCGGGCCGGCTGATTGGCCGGCGCTCGATCTACCCTGCGCCCATGCGCTGGTTTTCACATCTGTCCTGACTCTGCTCGCTCGGCTGATCGCTGACATAGTTCAACCCCTCGGGTTGTGAAATATTTCACACCTTCGGGGCTGACAGCAAACCGTTGAACGCTGCAAGCGAAATACCCAGGCTCGACACCTGATAGGTCACTCGTCACGTTTCACGCTTGCCTTCTTTACATCCGGACTGTAACCGTCGGCTCCGGCATCTCACCGGATCCTGCGCGCCTCTCAACGCGCTCGTGGGCTGTGCGGCAAATTGCTGATCTGCCGGACCACCGATCGGGAATTTCACCCTGCCCCGAAGGCCATTCGATTTTCGATTTTAGAGTTCGGATTTTGGATTGATCGGCCGGTTTTGTCAAAGGCCAACCTTCAACCCTTCAACCTGACCAACCTTATCAACCTTAATAACCTTAAGAACCTTCAACCCTGACTTTGATTTCCCCATTCTCCTCGATAGCCTCGTAGATGGGCAGCGGCGCCGGCGCAGGGAAAGTGGCTTTGCCGGTGCAGAGGTGGAAGCGCGCGCCGTGGCGCGGACACACAATCTCCTCGCCTTCGATTGCGCCTTCCGCGAGTGGCCCGTCGTCGTGGGTGCAGACATCGCGGAAGGCGCGCACCTTGCCGTTCAGTCGGGTCAGCCCAACCGTCAGTTCATCGACTTCAACGGTCAGAACCTCCCCTTCCTTGACATCTTCGGCTCTTGCCGCAAACACAAACTCAGACACGATGATGCTCCTCTGTTCTTTGGCGTTCAATGCTCGATGCCGGCATCTGACTACTGGCTATTGACGACCGACTTCTCAATCGGCACGCCAACGCTGTTGCCCCACTCGGTCCAACTGCCGTCATAGTTGCGCACGCGCTCAAAACCGAGCAGGTGCTTCAGCACGAACCAGGTGTGGGAACTGCGCTCGCCGATCCGGCAATAGGCAATGATATCCTTGTCCGGCGTAACATCTTTGGAAGTGTACAGAGCCATCAGGTCGTCGTAAGACTTGAACGTGCCATCTTCGCGCACAGCCTGCGCCCAGGGGATGCTCTTCGCGCCGGGAATGTGCCCGCCGCGCAGCGCACCCTCGTTGGGGTAGTCCGGCATGTGCAGACGCTCGCCGGTGTATTCCTGCGGGCTGCGCACATCGACCAGTGTGCCGTTCGCGCGCACATGCGCCAGTACCTGATCGCGGAAAGCGCGGTAGCGGCTGTCGTCACGCGCGGACGCGCGGTACTCGGTTTTGGGATAGGCCGGCACGTCGCGCGTCATGGAACGCCCTTCGTCCACCCACTTCTTGCGCCCGCCATTCAGGATTTTGGCGTTGGTGTGGCCGAACAACTGGAACACCCAGAAGGCATAGCACGCCCACCAGTTGTTCTTGTCGCCGTAGAAGATCACGGTGGTGTCGTTGCCGATGCCTTTCTCCGACATCAGGCGGACAAAGCCGTCTGAGTTGATGTAGTCGCGCACGATCTGATCGTTCAGATCGGCGGTCCAGTCGATGTTGACCGCGCCGGGGATGTGGCCGGCGCTGTACAACAACGGGTCTTCGTTCGACTCTACGATGCGGATGCCAGGATCGTTCAGATGCTCGGCCAGCCATTCAGTGCTGACCAGCGCTTCGGGATGCGCGTAGTCTCGTTTGCTCATGTTCTACTCCAATCCGATCGGGTTCCAGGCGCCTTCGGCTGCAAACCCGACAAAATAATGCTCACCTAAATCTTTTTAATTATAGCGTGAAAAAGACAGGCAACGGACACTCAGAAAGATGGCCTCTGGCGCCGCTATTCGAAGCGCAGCCGGCGCACGCCGATCAGGAAGAACACGACCGCCAGGCCGAATAAGACGCCGGCTTCTGGCAGCACATCGAGCATACCTTGCCCGCGCGCCACGATATCCTGGAAACCACGAATGGCCCAGTAGTGGGGGGTGGCGTATTCGACAATCGGCACGCGGATGCCGGGGAACAGGGCGCCGCTCACCGCAGCCATCAGGATGCTCAGCAGCGCGGAGAATCCGCCGGCCTGTCCTTCACTGCGCACCAGCGAGGCCACCATGATGCCCATGCCCACAACGGCCGATGCGATGGCAACCAGCATCAACGCCAATGCCGTCGGCGATTGGCCCAGTTGCAGCCGGAACAGGAACGCGCTGGCGGCAAACACGAACACCAGTTGCGCCACAATCACCAGCCCATAAGCCAGCATCTTGCCGAGCAGAATCGCGCCACGCGATGTCGGCAGGCTCAACAAGCGCCGGAACGTGCCCTGGCTGCGCTCGGTCAAAATGCTGCCGGCGATCGTGCTCACCAGAAAGAACGCGAAGAACAGGCTGTAACCCGGCGTCAGGTATTCCAGCAGTGTTGGGGGGCGCGTGAGACTGCTGCTGGCCGAGGCCGGCTGAGCCGCGACCGATATCTGCGGGTTGATGATGGCTGCCTGCACTTGCTCGCGCATGAGGCCGGTCAGGCCGGCGATCAAGAAGGATTGCAGGAAATCGGTGGTCGTTGTGGTGGCACTGGCACCGGCGCCGGGGAGCATCCCACCGCCGGCCATGGAAGCGACACCGTCGCGCACATTGCGCGTCACCTCCGCGTCGGCGATCACCGGGGCGAGCGCCGCGTTGACCAGGCCGGTGACCATGACTGCCTGCTCGCTGCGCGCGGGATCGACGATGAAAAGCAGTTGTCCGCCGGCGGGGGTTTGCGTTGCATCGCTGAAGCCGGGCGGCACAACCAACGCGACCATGCGTTCACCGCTGCCCACGCGCCGGTCTGCTTCGGCCCGCGCGGACAGCATTTCGACTTCCAGATTGTCAGACAGGCGCAGTCGGTCGATGATCTCGGCGCCGCGCGCGCCGGTGTCCTCGTTGACAGCATAGAGCGACACGGTGGGCAGGTCATCGCTGCCGAACACCAGATTGAAGATGAAGATGAAGGCCAGCGGCGTCAACAGCAACACAACAAACTCGGCCGGGCGCTGAAAAAAGATGCGCAACTCTTTGCGCATGAGCGAGAAGACCTGTTTGAACATGTGAGGGCGTCTATTCATCGATCGAGAATCGCCGGAGAGCGATGACAAAAAACACACCGGCGAAAAGCCACAACACACCGATCTGCGGCAGAATATCCAGCAGTCCCTGGTTGCGCACCATCAGCGCCTGATAGCCCGACAGTGCCCAACTGTGGGGCAGTGCCATGCTGACTGTTCGCAGAAAGCCCGGCATCACATCGAGCGGAAAGATGCAGCCGCCCAGCAGTCCACCCACAATCAACGGCGCTGTGATGATGCCGCCAATTCGGGTAGTGGCTGCTGCCAACCCGATACCTGTGGCCGAGGCGACCAACGCAAGGGTGAGCAGCGCCAGCGCCAACGGGTCGGGGCCGAATTGCAGTCCGAAGATAAGCGCGCCGGCGCTGAACATGACGACCACCTGAGCGATGCCAATGAGCATGGCCGCGCCGAGCTTGCCGCCCAGGACGGCCGCACGAGACACCGGCAGACTGAGCAGCCGCTTGAAGGTGCCAGCGCGCTTTTCATCTTTGATCGTCCCGTTCAGATAGGCTACGATGAAGAACACGAACATGACCGTGTAGCCGGGCACGGTCTGCTGGTAGGTGTTGGGTATCTGGCGGAGCGTATAGCCGGCCGGCTGAATTGTGGTGAACGAGATGGCCGCAGCTTGTGAGGTAGACACGCTGGATGTGGCCGTGATTTGTCGCTCGATGTCGGCGCGCAGATTGGCCGGAGCGATGGCAGTCATGTCTGCGAATTCGTCGAACCCGCGCTCAACAGCGTTCTGAATGGACATCTTGGTGGCAACACCGGCCACGATGCCCTCGAACATCTTGCGCTGGGCGAAATCGGCGGCGGGGTCGTAGATCAGCGTCAGTGTGACCGGCTGCCCGGTGTCGACAGCGTGGGTGAAGCCGGCCGGGATGACAAGGGCGGCGGCTCGCCGGGATTGGGCCACCAGTTCGCGCGCCACGCGCTCGTCGCAGGCCGGGCCGGCCTGCGCGCACTCGGCCGTAGCGCCCACGCCCAATGACTGCGCCGTGGTGAGCGTCTGGCTGCTCTCGAGGGTTACCGCATCACTCAGCGCGTCGAGCAGCGCAGTGGCGCGGGCGCCGCCGTCGAGGTTGGCCACCGGCAGCCGCTGGCGGCGGTTGCTGGCATCGATGCCGTAACCGTCCCCGCCACCCATTGCAAAGCTGATGGGCAGAATGAATGCCAGCGGCATCAGGAACAGGGTGAGCAATTCGCCGGGGTCGCGCAGCACCAGCTTGAGATCTTTCTTGATCGTGGATAGAAGCGTCATGGTCAATCGCGCAGGCTTTTGCCGGTGAGATGCAGGAAGACGCTTTCCAGATTCGGTTCCAGTGTCTCGACGGAGAGCATGTCAGCGCGCCGATCGCTGAAAAGCTGGATGATCTGGATGAGAGCGTCGCTGGCGTTTCGCGCCTCGATTTTCAGCACCCGTCTGGAGGAGGCGCCATCATCGGTGGGCGCAGCAGGTAGGAAGCTGGCGGACTTGATTGCCGGCAATTGACCGGCCGCTGCCGCCAGCGCCTCATCGGCATGGCACAGGCCTATGTGAATGATGCCCCCGCCCAGGATGTCGATCAGATTGCGCGGCGTGTCGAGCGCGATGATGCGACCGTGATCGATGATGGCGATGCGGTGGCACAGTCGCTCCGCCTCCTCCATGTAGTGCGTGGTGTACAGCACCGTCATGCCGCGCTCGCGGTTCAGTCGCTCGACCGTCTCAAAGATGTGATTGCGGCTTTGCGGGTCTACGCCGACGGTTGGCTCGTCGAGAAACAGCATCGTCGGGTTGTTGATGAGGCCGGCTGCCAGGTTGACGCGCCGCTTCATGCCGCCGGAAAGGGTTTGTACCGGCGAGTGCGCGCGGTCGGTTAGCGCGACATAGGTCAGCGCCTCGTCTACGCGCTGCCTGAGCGTTCGGCCGCTCAAACCATACATTTCACCGAAGAAAACAAGGTTGTCGCGCGCGCTGAGCGTCGGGTATAGGGCGAGGTCCTGCGGCACAACGCCGATCATGCGCTTGACCTGATCCGCCTCCCTCACGACATCATGCCCGCTGACGCTGACCTGGCCGCTGGTGGGCGGGAACAGGCAAGTCATGACGGAGATGGCGGTGCTTTTGCCGGCCCCATTTGGCCCAAGCAGGCCGAATACTTCGCCGGCCTGAATGTTGAAGCTGATATCGTTGACGGCAACCAGGTCGCCATATCGTTTGGTGAGGTTGCGCACTACGACAATCGATGATGACATATGGTCTCCTGATGCGCTCACAGTGTAGAACAAAATCTGCGCTGGCGCATAAGGCTGTTGGCCGCTAGAAGACTGGCGACTGGCAGCCGGCCCCCTCGCTATAATGTCGCGTGCAAATTTGGGCGCGCGTTGCGGCGCGGCGCTTGTGAACGGTGAACATCGATGAAACAACAACCCAATGGCGGCTGGATCGAAGTCATCTGCGGCAGCATGTTCAGTGGCAAGTCCGAAGAGTTGATTCGCCGCATTCGCCGCGCCGAGATTGCCCGGCAGAAAGTGCAGGTCTTCAAGCCGGCGCTGGACTTGCGCTATGGCCAGGACCGGGTGAGTTCGCACAGCGGCGCGCAGATGGGCGCTGTGCCGGTGTCGCGGGCAAAGGAGATTCTGCAACTGGTTGACCCGGCGACGGATGTCGTGGCGATAGACGAGGTGCAATTTTTCGACTGGGATGTGGTGGAGGTGTGCGATCTGCTGGCTGAAGCAGGCAAGCGTGTGATTGTGGCCGGGCTGGACATGGATTTTCGCGGCGAGCCGTTCGGCCCGATGCCAATCCTGATGGCGCAGGCCGAGGAAGTGGAGAAGCTGCACGCCATTTGCATGGTGTGCGGCGCGCCGGCCACGCGCACGCAGCGGCTGATCGACGGCCAGCCGGCTGCTTACGAAGACCCCATCATTCTGGTGGGCGCGAGCGAGAGCTATCAGGCGCGCTGTCGGGCGCATCATGAGGTGCCGCGCCGGGGGAGCGGGCAAAATAGCGCGCCAGGTCGACCATCGGATAGCTGACGCGCTGGCCATAGGGCCGGCGCCCTTTGTCGAATGTGGCGTCGATGCCGATCTTCGTGCCAATGCCCTTGCTGTCGTTGGCCGGGTCCATCTCGTGCCCCTGCGCGCCCGGCACAGTGAACACGTCGTGCCCCCAGTCCACGCGGGTGGTCAGCGCCCACATCACATCCGACGGATCGTAGATGTTTACGTCGGACTCCACCACCACGCAAATGCGGAAGTTGGGGTGCGCAGCGAAGGCCGCCAGGGCCACATTGCGCGGCTCGCCCATGTTGGCCTTCTTTGACAGTTGCACGATCACCAGAAAGCCGTTGGTATACGGGGGGATGTGGACGGCGCGGACATTCTTGCTGGCATGTGACACAAAGCGCATCAGCAACGGCTCGCGCGGGAGCACGTTGCCGATGTAGATGTGTTCGTTCCATCCCGGCACGATGGTCTGGTAAATCGGCTGTTCGCGGTGGCAGATCGCCGTGACCTCGAACACCGGCGAGTTCCACGGCTCGCCGTAGTAGCCGTGAAACTCGGCCAGCGGTCCTTCTTCGCGACGCGCGCCGGGCAGCACATGGCCTTCCAGCACCAGCTCGGCGTGGGCGGGGATGGTGTCCACATCGACCGTGATGCCGCGCGTCACCTCGACCGGCCGGCCGCGAATGGCGCCGGCGATGTTGTTTTCGTCGCCCTCATACTTGCAGCCGGCGGCAATCATCAGGGCCGGGTCGAGGCCGATCGCCACGGCCACACCAAGCGGCCGCCCGTTGGCCTCGGCGGCAGCATGGGCGCGTTGAACATCGCGCCACTGGTTGATGTTCATGCCCAGCGTGCGCGGCCCCAGAATCTCCATGCGGTTGTAGCCCAGGTTGCCCAGGCCGGTGTCGGGATGCTTGCTGACGATGACGCCGCCGGTGATGAAGCGCCCGCCGTCACCGGCGGCATGTTTGGGGATGGGCAGTGTGCGCACATCGATCTCGTTCGAGTTGGAGATCACATGGCGTTTCCACGTGGCGTGCTCGGTGAAGGCCGGGGGGATGGCGTTGGCCGGTTCCAGCGCGCGGGCCATGCTGGCTGTGACCTGGGCTATATCGCATCCCAATGCCAGCGCGACGCGCGTCTGATTGCCGATGGCGCTGCTGAACAGCCGCCAGCCGGTGAATGACAGGCGGGCCGCCTGCCCAGTCATGCTGTCTGTTTGACCTGCGTCGTAGTACACACGCTCGAAGAGTGGGGCCGGCGCGCCAGTTCGCTCCACGGTGGCGCCGATGTTGGCGACTTCGTGGTAGAGGTTGGCCGGCTGGTCGACGCGCGCCAACTGGCCGTTTCGCTCAAGCGCTTCAAGGTAACTGCGCAGGTCATAGATCGTGCTCATGGTGGGCCGCATTCTACCCGGCGCCTGAGGCGACGCATCTCATGGGGGATGGCGATTTGCGCAATACCGATTCTTTACTACAATTCTGCGCTGATACCTCAAAACAGGGTCTAGAACCGAGAAGGACCGAGACGACGTTCATCTGCGCTGCCCGCCATGACGCGTGCAGTTCCGTGAGTCTGCCGCCTGATCCTCCACGCTAGCCCATCAAAACAAGGAGCAAAGGTTTAGTGCAATGTCTCAGATGACGAATCTCAATGATTTTGAGCGCATCGTTCCCTGGCTGGTGATTGCCATCGCCATCATCAGCCTGCTCTATGCATGGTTCCTGCGCTCGCTCGTGATGAAGAAGGACAAGGGCACTGCCAAGATGCAGGAAGTCTGGAATGCCATTCGCGAAGGCGCCGACGCCTATCTGGGCCGGCAGCTTCGCACGATTCTCCCGTTGATCGGCGTTCTGGCTGTTGCGCTGTTCCTGAGTGTGTACGTGGCCCCGCCCAGCCGCGAAGCGCATGAAATGTTCGGCGACAATGCCAGCATCATCGTCGCCATTGGGCGCACCATCGCTTTTATCCTGGGTGCGTCGTTCAGCTTGATCGTTGGCCAGTATGGCATGCGCATGGCGGTGCAGGCCAACGTGCGCGTGGCGGCGGCGTCGCGGCGCAGCTTCAATGAGTCGCTGTCAATCGCGTACTACGCCGGCACCATCACCGGCATGTTGACCGACGGCCTGGGTCTGTTGGGCGGCACGATTATCTTCATCGTGTTCGGCAAGGCTGCGCCCGATGCGCTGCTGGGGTTCGGCTTTGGCGGCACGCTGCTGGCGTTGTTCATGCGCGTGGGCGGCGGCATCTACACCAAGGCCGCCGACGTGGGCGCCGACTTGGTGGGCAAAGTCGAGAAGGACATCCCGGAAGACGACCCGCGCAACGCCGCTGTGGTGGCTGACCTGGTGGGCGACAACGTGGGCGACTGCGCCGGCATGGCGGCCGACATTTTCGAGTCTTACGAAGTTACCATCGTTTCGGCGTTGATTCTGGGTTTGGCGGTGATGGCGGCGGAAGAAGCAGCCGGCATTGCAGACGCCAACCCCGCGCGCTGGATTATCTATCCGCTCATAATTCGCGGTGTGGGCGTGATCTCTTCCATCATCGGCACCTTCACGGTGCCGATCTGGGAGCGTTTCCCGCTCAAGTTCCTGCGCGCGCACAACGCCGAGGAAGCCATGTTCCGCTCGTACGAAGTGTCGAGCGTGATCACTATCGTGACGGCCTTCGTCATTTCGTTCCTGTATGAGGGCGACTGGCGCTTCGGCGCGCTGACGGCCATCGGCGTTGGCCTTGCTGTGGCGTTCAACCCGCTTACCTCCTACTTCACGTCTACCAGCAAAGCGCCGGTCAAAGAGATCGTCAAGCAGACCAAAGGTGGCCCGGCCACAACTATCCTCTCCGGCCTGGCCAGCGGCTACGAATCCACGGTCTGGGCATTGGTGGTGATCGTGGTCAGCTTTGTGCTGGCGCTGCTGCTCTTCCAGGCAGATGGGCCGCTCTATGTGCTGTACGCTGTGAGCATGATCGGCATCGGTATGCTCAGTCACACCGGCAACAACGTGGCTATGGACTCCTACGGCCCGATCAGCGACAACGCCAACGGCATCGGTGAAATGGCGTGGTCCGGCATGGAAGACGACAACACCAAGCAGGCCCGCCAGATCATGGCCGACCTCGACGCGGTGGGCAACACCACCAAAGCCATCACGAAAGGCATCGCAATTGCCTCGGCGGTGATTGCGGCGGTGTCGCTGTTTGCCTCGTACATCACCGATGTGGGCCGTGTGCAGGCGCAGTTGCTTGCAGCTGGCCAGACCGGCATCAATGTGCTGAACTCAATCCGCGTGTCAGACACGACCGTGTTCGTCGGCCTGTTGTTGGGTGGGGCGCTGCCGTGGCTGTTCAGCTCGTTGTCCATTCGGTCGGTGTCGCGCGCGGCCGGGTTGATCGTTGAGGAAGTCCGCCGGCAGTTCCGCATCCCTGGCGTGATGGAAGGCACGGTCAAGCCGGACTATCGTCAGGCTGTCGGCATTTCCACGGCGTCTGCGCAGAAGGAGCTGGTGCCGCTGGCGCTGATCGCTGTGTTTATCCCGATCATCGTGGGTCTGGTGTTGGGCGTCGAGGCGCTGGGCGGTTTCCTGGCGGGCATCATTGTGTCCGGCCAATTGCTGGCGGTGTTCATGTCGAATGCCGGCGGCGCCTGGGACAACGCCAAGAAGGCTGTTGAAGACGAGCCGCGCGATCTGGTTGCCAACACCGGCAAGGGCAGCGAGCGCCACAAGGCTGCGGTTGTGGGCGACACGGTCGGCGACCCGCTGAAGGACACCGCCGGCCCGGCGTTGAACCCGATGATTAAGGTAGTCAACCTGGTCTCGCTCATCATCGCCCCGATTCTGGTCACCATCGAGTCCGATGTGGCGCGCTACGGCGCGGCGCTCGTGTTGCTCGTCGGGGTGATCTGGGCGCTGGCGCAGAGCAAGAAGGAAGTGACGATTGGGGAAGAGAAGCCGGCGGCCCGATAGCGCCGGCGCTTTTTCCGGCCTGTTGGCAGCAAAGGCATTCTGTGTCAAACAAATC
>DAOUDB010000199.1:0-2143 GCA_034431495.1 Thermoflexales bacterium | reverse complement strand
CCGCTCAGATGCCCCTCTTCCAGCGCCTGGACGATTGCCTGTTCGTCCACCACGCTGCCGCTGCCGGCTTCGATCAACACGGCGCCGCGTTTCATCATCGCAATGCGCGCCGCGTTCAGCCAGTGATCGGTCTCTGCGAAGTAGGGCAGCAAGCACACCACAATGTCACTTTCGCGGAGCAGCGCCTCCGGCTCGCGGTAAACGATGTTGAATGACTGCTCGATGTGCGGTGGCAACTGCGCGCGCTTGGTGTACAACACGCGGCATTGCCATCCAACCAGCCGGCGCGCCAACTCGGCCCCGATCTCGCCGAAGCCCAGTATGCCGACTGTTTTGCCATACAACAGGCCGACCTGGGTTTGCCGGCTCCAGTTGAAGCAGAAGACATCCTCGGTGGTGCGGCGCGCCGGCCCGCCGATGAACTGCTCTGGGGGTTGCCGCAGGATCAGTTGCTCGGGCATGATCCGCCGCAGCACGGCCAGCATCTGCATCATGACGTGCTCTGCGACGGCAATCGTGCCCACAATCGGCCGGGCAGCCACCGGCACGCCCATGTCGCGGGCAGCCTGTAGATCAATGTCATGCACCAGTGAGCCGATGCGCTGAATGAGCTTCAGCTGCGCGCTGGCGGCGATGATCTCGCGGTCGATGACGCCGGCGCGTTCGCTGATGAGCACATCGGCCTGCGGGATGAGCGCAAGCACTTCGGCCCTGGAGGGGTTGCGACGCATGACGACGTTCAGGCCGGCCGGCGCTGCATTCAACCGCCATTGCTGATGCTGCTGCCCAAGCGGGCACAGATAGAGCACATCCAGATGTGACATGCAGCGAGTGTACACTACGCATGTTCAAAAGGCGCCCATATGAAACGCTCGCTAAAAATCGTCTTTATCGGCGCCGGCAGCGTCAGCTTTGGCCCATCCATTCTGGGAGATCTGTTCAGCCTGGCCGAACGACTGCGCGGCAGTGAAGTCTGGCTGGTCGATGTGAATGAGCCGGCTGTGCTGCTGATGGCGCAGGTGGCCGCGCGCGCCAACGACGCGCTGGGACAGCCCTTTGCGCTGCATCACACCACCGCGCGCACAGAAGCCCTGCCCGGCGCGGATTTCGTCATTGTGTCGGTAGCCGTCGACCGGCTGGCTACCTGGCGATTGGACTGGCAAATCCCGCTCAAGCATGGCGTGCGCCACGTGCTGGGGGAGAATGGCGGGCCGGGCGGCCTCTCGCATGCATTGCGCAGCATTCCTCTCGTTTTGGATATTGCGCGCGATGTGCAGACGCTGTGCCCGCATGCGTTGCTCATCAACCTGACCAATCCGATGAGCCGGGTGTGTCTGGCGCTCAGCCGGCGCACGCGCCTGCGCTTCGTTGGGCTGTGCCACCAGATCGGCGAGGGTTACCGGCTGGTGAATCGCGTGCTGGGCATCGTGCCGCCCGCTGGCAAAGCCGGCCATGCGCTGACTGCCGAGATCGAGCAAAAGATTCATCTCACCGCCGCCGGCTTGAACCATTTCACGTTCATCCTGGATATGCGCGGGCGCGAGAGCGGGCGCGATCTATACCCGGAGTTCTGCGACACAGTGAAGCGCATGCCGCCGGATTTCGAGTTGATGTCGCGCCGGTTGCTCGACACGTATGGGCTGTTCTGCGCCACCGGCGATGGTCATGCCGGCGAATACGTAGGGTTTGCGCATGAGACGATCCCCCTCATCGGCTATGATTTCGACGCCTATGAGCGGCGCAGCCGCGAGCAGTGGGCGCGGCTGCAAGCCGTTGCGCGCGGCGAAGCGCCCATCGAGATCCGTGAATCAGGCGAACGGGTGGCGCAGATCATCGACGCCGTTGCGCACGATCTGAACCGCCCCGAGTTGGCCGTCAATATCCGCAACGAGGGCTGCATTGCCAATCTGCCCGCCGGCGCGGTAGTGGAGGTTCCGGGCCTCGTGAACGCGGCCGGCGTGCATGGTGTGCATGTGGGCGAGTTGCCGGCCGGCCTGGCCGCGCTCATGCGCCGCGAGATCGACATTCAAGAGCTGGTCGTCACGGCGGCTGTCGAGGGGGATCGCCGGGCTGCCCTGCAGGCGCTGCTGCTCGATCCCCACATTCATGCCTATGCACAGGCCGAGCACCTGCTCGATGATCT
>DAOUDB010000198.1:0-14912 GCA_034431495.1 Thermoflexales bacterium | reverse complement strand
GGGGTCAGCCCTTCACAAATCCAGTCCACCGCCTGTGTGTACGGCACGACCGGCTTGCTCTCGGTCAGCGGCGCCCAGATGTCGTAGGGGTGCAGCGCCTCGACGCCCAGCATCTTGCGCCGGATGCGCCAATAGCGATGCCATGTCGGCAGATTGCGGCGAAATGTCTCGATCAGCGTGTGGAAAACGGATTCGGGGATGTTGAACTCGAACAGCGAGGCTGCCAGCGTCGAGGCATGTTTGCGGGCGCGCATGCCGAACACGCTTTGTTTCAGCGATGTGCTCAGCGTGCTGGCCAGGGTATGTTTGTGAGCCAGGTACTCGTCGGTGTAATGCTCCCATGCCGTGCGACGCGCTTCTCGATCGGGTGAAGCCAGTATCTTGCTGAGCGTGCCCTGCGTGACCGGCAGCGTTTCGCCGCTTGCGGAGACGGCCGGCTTGAACTGGAAGTCGGCGCTCGTCAGCATTTCCTCGGTGCGCGCAGCGCCGGAGAATGGATCGGCCAGCAATCCCAACAGCTCCTCCACTTCGGCCGAACGGACGTGTTCCTGTTTGCGAAACAGGTCTGCCAGGTAGTGCCGATAGATGCGCAGGCGCGGTGTCTCGTTGCTCCACGCATCCAACGTGGCCTGGCCGATAGCCAGCAACTCCGGCTCGACGAATGCGCCAGCAGCCATGACCTGACCCATCAGGCTTTGCGCCTCGCCGAATAATGCGGCCGCTGTCTGGTCGGTCGTATCGACGCTGTGCGCCATGAGCGCGTAGGTGAACAGGCGAGTCAGCCGCGCGCGAAATGTATCCAGCGTCTCCAGGGCTTCGGCCACGCCGGCCGGCCCTTCGCTCAGCCGGCCACGGAATCCGCTCAGCGTGGACAGGTCAGCCGCGATGCTGGCGCGCTCAGCTCGCCATGCTTCGATGGATGCAAAAAGACTTGTCGCGTTCCAGGTGAATTCAGGCGGAATATCTTTTCGTTGTGAGACAGTAACTTGTGGCATGTTGCTCCTTAACTGCAAGACTGCAAGGCGACTCACAGACGCGACAGAGAAGTTAGTGTCGCCCGGTTGTTGTCAGATAGAAATAGGCGAATCCCAACGTGAACAGAAGCGCCAGCGTGATCGTAGGCCATCCCAGCCCGCTCAGCAAGCCCTGTCCTTGCGCGGTCAGCAGCACCACGAATACCAGGCCGTTGGCGGTCATGTTGCCCATGGCAATGGCCCGATGAGCAGTTGTATCCGTCACGGATGCAGCGGCCCAGTTTAGCACTGCGGCGCCGAGGCAGGCTGCTCCCAGCAGCCGCGACACCAGAACGCCGGCGCGGCCCGGGCCGAGGCCATAGAACGGCAGCACTTGGTCGGGCACGAACATTAACCCGATTCCGAACAGGCTGGTGAACACAGTGCTTAGCAGTAACAGATGGCTCAGCTTCATCCATGTGTCTCCACATCCCCCGGCTCATGCGCGTTTGTCGTGCGCTCAATCGGATGTTGACGGGGTTTGGGCAGATGGAACGTGATTGGCGGCGCGCCCCGACATGGGCCGCTGCGCGCCGCCTGCTTTACGCGCGCGTCCTCTTGCGGTTCCGAGGCAACGAGGCCCGCTGCGGCAGTTGCGCCGGCGCGCCATCGATGGCTCGCGCAGGGCGGCCGAAGTCCACCACCAGCGCGCTGTGAATGTACAACGTGTCGATGGTTGCAGTCAGCAAGCCGCGCGCCCATTTCCATGTCAGCCCTTCACGATCGGGTTCGAGCGTGACCGCTGCCGGCCGCTTGTCGCATTGAACGCGCACGGTGATCGGCCCGACAGCCGGCACATCCTCTACACACGGGTTCACCGGCGACAACGGATTCGACGAGCCGGTGTTGACCAGATGAATAAGGGTCTGCCCCGGCTTCTCGCGCACGGCCAGTTGCACCCAGTGCGGCGCGTCGATTTCCACCGGCATGGGGCCGCTGAGCGCCCGCAACACCTCTCCGGCGAATGCGCGAATGCGCGGGTAGCGATAGTCGGCATAGACACTGGCCAAAGGGCCGTAGACAGCCGCAATATAGCCTTTGCCCACTTTGCGCAGGGTCGCTGCCGGGTTGCGCGTCGCGCCACGCTTTGGCTCCTGATTCTTGAGCAGGGGTGCAAGGGATCGGGCGCCGGCCGGCTTTACCCGCACCCACGAGCCGCCCACGTTCACTGCGCCGCCATCTGCCGGCGCGAACACCACTTCGTCGCTGGGGTCGCTCTCGACATGCACGCCCAGGGTCTGGGCGCCAAAATCGGCCACGATGTTGCTGCCGGTGAGCAGCAGCCGGCCGCCCTGTTTCACCCAGTCGATCAGGTGTTGCTTGAGGTGCGCTGGCAGATTGGTCTGCTCGGCCACGACGACGACTTTGTATCCGTCGCCGGCCTGCGCGCGCGCGTCGTTCAATCTGGCTTGCAGGGTGGTCTCGTTCAACACGTCGGCATGATAGTGGTTGTCGAGCAACAGCGCCAGCGCGCCGGTCAATGTGCGGGCGGGTTGTCCCTCGTTGTAGATCGACACCGTGCCCTCGGGATGATTATTGGCGTAGAAACTGGACTGGCTATGCAGCAGGGCGACGTGCCGGGCCGAGGTCGATCCCTGGCACACGGCCTGCCGCTCGCGCATGAAGCGACCGACTTCGGCGAACACGTCCATATGCCAGTCTACGATGCGGCCATTGCGCACCGGCGTGTCGTAGATCTGATAGGCCCCGCCGTTGGCCGCCACCAGCGCCCCCTCGACCTTGAGGATGGCGGCCGATTTGGTGGTCCATTTGGCCTTGTGCATTGGGCCGGCGGTGGTGAAGCCCCACGCCATCAAGTCCCAGGGCAGGCCGCGGCTATCCATGAATTTGCCTTCCAGCACGGCGCTGTCGAGGCCAAAGGCCCACGTGAAGTCGCCGCTCAGGTAGTCCAGCGGCGGGGTGACATCGTCGGGCATGCGCACGGTGTAGGCCCAGTTCGAGCACACGGTGAAGGCCGGCTTGTGTGCGTGCAGCGCATCGGCATAGCGCGTCAGATATTCCTCAAACTGCCGGCGATTGAAGGCCATGTACTCGGCCCACAGCGGGTCCTCTGGCTTGCGTGGCACATCGGCTGCGGTGTAGTCGGGCTTGTCAGACAGGCCATGCGCTTTGACATACTCGACGAACGGCGTCACCGTCCAGTCGCTCCAGTCCGGCGCGGCGGCCCAGCACTCCCCATCCACCCACACCCCGTCGATGTCATACCGGTCGATGACTTCCTTCAACTGCGGGATGAGCAGTTGTTCGGCGTACGGGCTGTTGGCGGCCATGGCGTGTGGATTCCAGCCTTCACCGCCGCACAACGAGCCGTCGGGCTTGCGCCGCGCCCACTCTGGGTGCAGCTTCCATTGAACCTGGTCCCACGTGCCGGAGTAGTGCACCACGATCGGGATGCCCATGTCGTGCGCCACCTTGCTCCAGATCTTCAGCGCGTCTTTGACGATGCCCGGCGAGGGCACGCCGACGTGTGTGGGGTAGCTGGTGTAGCCGGGGTGGCCCTTGCAGTCGTACTGCACCCAGTCGGGGGCGACCTTGGCAATCTCGGCGCGGATGTGATTGTAGGTCGTTTCGGCGCCCAGCTCGGTGTCGCGCTCGCCGGCGTGTAAATCGAAGTGCAATCCGAAGAACACGTGCTTGTGCCAGTTGGGTCGTTCCATTGATGCTCCTTCCTGATAGTGATTCGGGCTGACTCGAGAGCGTGTATAGAATGTGTCGCGGTCAAAATGTACCATCGGAACGGCATTCACGGGGATGTGAGCGCCGGGCCGGCAACAAGGAGGTCAGCGTGAAAGGTGTTTTGAAAATCGGCGTGGCCGGCTATCTGCCGACAGACTGGCGCAAGATCGATGGGGCGGCGACGCGGCGTGTGCGCGAGGCCGGCTTCAGCGGCGCGCACATTTTTGTTGAGCGGCCTTTGCAGGCTGAGTTGAGCGAGTTCAAGCGCGTCAAGGCTGCCTATGACGAAGCCGGCCTGGTTGTGGCGCAGGCCAACGGCTGGTATGAGTGCCTGATCAATCCCGACGAGGCCACACGCGCCGAGGGGATCAAGGGCTTATCTCAACTCATTCGCATAGGCAGAGTGTTGGATGCGCGCTTCACCTATGTGCGGCCTGGCAGCATCAACCCGAACGGGCACTGGTGGCCACATCCGGAAAATCATGCGCCGCAGACATTCGACCGGCTGGTGGATAGCCTGAAACAGGTGTGCCGGGTGGCAGAAGCGGAGGGCACGTTGCTGGGTGTCGAGGGCCATGTGGTGTCGACGCTCGACACACCGCAGCGTGTGCGCGATGCGCTCGATGCCGTTGGATCGCCGGCGCTCAAGTTCAACATGGACCCGGTGAACTTCGTGGGCACCGTGCGCGATGTTCACGACACGACGCGCATCGTCAACGAGCTATACGATGTGCTGGGCAAAGACATGGTCGCGCTGCATGCCAAGGACTGCGCCATTCAGGATGCCCACGTCGTCCACATCGTGGAGGTCATTCCATGCACCGGCAGCATGAATTATGAACTGCTCATGCGCCGGTGGGTGGAATGCTGCCCGGACGGTTACTTCCTGATCGAACACCTGCCTGATGAGAAGGTGTTGATCGCGCTGGAGGCCATCCGGCGCAAAGCGGATGCGCTGGGCATTGCGCTGGAGTAGGCTCAACCGCGCGAAATTGCTGAATCGCCAACGGCGCGCAGAGCCGGCCTGGTGATAGACTGTTTGCAAACCTACAGGAGAGGAATGACAAGATGGCATTGAAAATCGGTGTCGTGGGTCTGCGTGGCATCGGCAATCAGCATGCGGATTGCCACGCCAAAGACCCCCTTGCGAAGCTCGTCGCAGTGTGCGATGTGATCAAGGAGCGCGCCGACAAGGCGGCCGCGCGTTTCGGTGTCAAGGCCTATTACAGCCTGAAGGACATGCTGGCCAACGAGGAGCTTGACATCGTCGACGTGACCACCGGCGGTCACGAGAACGGGAGCTGGCACTTCGAGCCGGCCATGGAGGCCATGGCCGCCGGCAAGCACGTGCTCGTCGAGAAGCCCATCTCCAACGACATCCACGAGGCGCGCGAGATGGTGCGCTTCGCCGCCGAGCAGGATGTCTATCTGGGCTGCAACCTCAATCACTACTTCACGCCCACCGCCGAGAAGGCCCGCCAGTACATGGACGAGGGCAAGGTGGGCGAGCCGGTGTACGTGCTGCACAAGGTCGGCTTCAACGGCGGCGAGGATCTCTACTCGCCCAATTCGTCCACGCGTTTCAAGGGCTTCCCCTATGCCCACCTGAAGGCGTTCCTGGCGCACCCGTTTGCCGTGACGCGCTACTTCTGCGGCGACATCACGCACATCCAGGCGTTTGTGGACCGTCCCAGTTTCCGCCGGCACGCAGGCGACGCCATGTTGTCGATCGCCGGCGTCAACCTGCGCTTTGAAAATGGCGCGGTCGGCTACCTGCTCAGCCAGCGCGGCGACGCGGCCTATGGTTTGGGCGGCTGGTGGAGCTTCGAGATGGCCGGCACGCGCGGCACGTTCTGCATCGAGAATTGCATCGAGAAGTTCACCTTCTGGCCGGCCCCCACGCCGGCCAACCCGGCTGCCATGGGTCAGGTCAAGCCAACCGAAGAGTACAACAGTGGCATCGCCGACTTCGGCCAGACGTTCCCGCGCCGGCTGCATGCTTTCCTCGAGGACGTGGCCAACGGCGTGCCGAAAGAGGCGATCCGCGCTTCGGGCCGCGATGCGCTGGCGACGCTGGAGTACACCTTCGCCGTCATCGAGTCGTATGAAAGCGGCGGCGAGATGGTGCGCCCGGCCCCGCTGCCCACTCTCAAAGGCGACCCGAAGACCGAACTGGACTGAGGCCGGCGCCGATTCCCAATATTGCTCACGCGCCCCGTCTCGGGGCGCGTGATGCTATGTGGTCTCCCCGCGGCTCTGCGCTCCGCTTCTCTCCTTATCGTATGACCGATCTGGGCGTCGCCTCGATGCGCTTGACCACGGTTTTCTCCCGGTCGAGCATCTCGCCGACTTGCGGGCTGATCTCGTTCTTCCAGGTGTCCGTTTCGTAGACGGCTTTGTAGAGTGCTTCGCGCTGCGCCTCGCTGTCGAAGCGCCGCAGCCACACGTACAGCGTCTCGTCTTCCTGGCCGACGAAGCTGCCGACGACAACCATGCCCTTCGATACCTGATAAGGGATGATGACTTCCTCCATGAAGCGCACCCAGCGTTCGCGCTGGCCCGGCTTGATGTGGTATTCGCGCAGTTCAAAAAACATGATGGACTCCCTGACTCGTGTAGGATGATGCTGGATGATGCGATGGCATCACGCTGACGCCGGCATCGCCGCCTCATTGTACAGGTGGCGCGATACCTTTACCTGTGTGGCACACTTGGTTTGTCTCGGGTTGCGTATGGGTTCTTCGGGGATACCAGGATGATGGAACAAACAGCCTTTCGCGCAGAGGCGCTGGACTTGCGGCGCGAAATTGCAAGCAGCGTCATCCCTTTGCTCATCCTGTTGGGCTGGCTGGGCACGATCCTGGCGCTGTTCGCTTCCATGCGAACGGTTGCCTGGACACAGATCGGGCTGCCTCTGGGTGTGCTGGCGTTGGGTCTGTTGTGCTGGCTGGTGCGCGATCTGGGCAACCGGCGCTGGGTGTTGTGGCTGTGCGGGTGGGGCAGCTGGATATTGGCGGCAGCCGGTCTGGCAACCGGCGTGACGCCTTTTGCGGTCATGTGGGCGGGCATCGCCTGCGCCCTGTTGCTGTTCGTCATCGGCGAACGCGCCGGCGTTGCGGGCACGCTGGCGATGTGCATGGTCATTGTCTGGCTGGAGCAGAGCCAGTCGGGCGCCAACGGGCCTGCTGCTGTGATCCTTCAAGCGCTTGCGCCTGTCTTGACTCTGGTTGCGCTTGGCCTGGTGGTGTCGAGAGTGCTGTTTCGCACACTGGAATGGATGAGCGCCGGCTACATCATAGCCCGCCGGCAGACCGAAGAACTGCGCGCGCAAAGCGCCGAACTGGCGCTGGCGTTGCGCTCGCTCGATCAAACCAGCTTTGCGCTGGCGCGCGCCAACGAGCAACTGGCGCTCATGGTGGATTACGCCGAGCGCGCGCGTCGGTCGCAGCAGGAATTTGCCGCGCACATCAGTCACGAACTGCGCGCGCCACTCAATGTCATCATCGGCTTCAGCGAAATCGTGCTGGAATCGGTTGAGGCCGGCGTTTCAACCCTCACCGAAGATTTGCGCCTCGATCTCGTAGCCATTCATCGCAACGCGCATCAGTTGCTGCGCCTCGTCAACGACATTCTGGACCTCAGTCAGTTAGATGCCACCTACATGACGATATCTCCGGCCCCGGTAAACATTGCCGAGGTAGCGCGGGCAGCCGTTGAAACCATTCGCCCTCTGGCGCAGGCGCGCGGTCTGTGGCTGGTGGTAGATGCGCCTGCCGACCTGCCCGAAACCCAGGCCGATGCGCTGCGCGTTCAGCAGGTGATCCTGAATCTGGTCAACAATGCCTTGCGCTTTACAGAGCGCGGGGGCGTTACAGTGCAGTTGCGCGCGCATACTCCCGATGTGTCTGTGCAGGGGGCTGATTCTGCTGCGGCGTCGGACGGTGCAGCAAGCCCTGCGGAGATCATCGTCAGTGTGACCGACACCGGCATCGGCATTGCGCCCGAAGATCAGGCCCGCATCTTCGAGCCGTTCGTCCAACTGCACAACAACGCCTCTGAACGACGTGGCACCGGTCTGGGGTTGACCATCAGCAAGCGCTTTGTCGAAATGCATGGTGGGCGGATGGGGGTGCGCAGCGAGATCGGCGCCGGCAGCACGTTCTACTTCTCACTGCCGGTTCAGGCACTCACCCCGCGCGTGGCGGCTCTTTCCAGCACGCCGCGCCTTGCGCAGCGCCGTGAGGTGGGAAACCTGCTCGTTGTCGAGCCGACCCCGTTGTTGTCTCGTCTGTTGAGCCGCTATATCCAGGGCATGGCAGTTGCGTCGGCCCGCACGTTGCAGGAGGCAGCGCGAGAAAATCAAGCAGGTCGTGTCGAAGCTGTGATTGTCAATGAAGCCGGCGGCGACAGCGTGAATCTGGAGGCAATCGTTCCGGCCGGCCTGGAGGATCTGCCTGTGGCGCGCTGTCACCTGCCCGGCGTTTTGACAGGTCTGCCCAGTTTGGCGTCGATGCCGGCACAGCGCCTGCTGGTCAAGCCGGTGACGCCGCAGCAACTGGTAGAAGCCCTGTCCGACATGTTAGGTGTGCCCCTTGCCGCTGGCCGGCCGCCGCGCGTGCTTGTGGTCGAAGATGACGAGGACGCCTTGCGCATGATAAGTGAAGCGTTGCGCGCGGCGCGCCCAGACATCGTGGTGCAGCAGGCGCGCACGGCGCAACAAGCGATTGAATGTCTGGGACGGGCCGGGGTGGACGAGAACTCCAATAGGCCGCCAGACCGGCCTTTCGACGCCATGTTTCTTGATCTGGGTCTGGGCGACACCGATGGCATGGATGTATTGCGATCGATCGAGCAGACGATGCCCGGCGGCTTGCCGGTGTGCGTGGTGACCGGGCAGGAACAGCACGCTGGCAATTTGTCCATGTCGTACCTGGCGTTGAGCCGGCGCACTGGGTTGTCGGTGCAGGAGGCAGCGCGCACCATTGCGGCATTCCTGGATGCCACGCTGCTCGGTGTCACGGTTTCGGCGCGCTGGCCGGCTCAATGATCGCGCGCAGCATCTCATTCAGTTGCGCCGCCTTGAACGGGCGGGGCAGAATGGCGGCGGCGCCCATCGCCCGCGCCAGGTCTGGCTCGGGCAGTACCGAACTGATGACAATCGGTATGGAGGCCGTTTCGGGATAGGTCTTCAGCAGGCGCAGGATTTCCCAGCCATCGTGATCCGGCATCATCAGGTCGAGCAGAATGCAGGCCGGCCTCGAAGCGCGAATCTGGCTGAGCGCCTCATCCATCGTGCTGACGCCGACGAATGCCAGGTCTGACGCGCGCTGGAGCTGTCGCTGCGCCAGACGCAGCATGTCTGGATTGTCGTCGATCATCAGAATGTAGCGCGATTGCGCCGCCGGCATGCGCACGATCAGTTTTTCAGTCTGACGCGGCGTTATTTCCACGCTCAGCTCGGCGTTGGCTGATCGGGCAAGCTGTTTGAGTGTGCTGCCGATGGGGTGTCGGCGACCGACCGTCGGATGCTCCAATTCCAACGCGACAAAAGAACGCGACGGGCCTGTCAACGCGCGCATGCGCACCAGCAGCCTTTCGTGATAGGTATCATGGATGAGCCACCCGAGCGCATTGATGACCAGTTGGCGGGCCAGCATGGCATTGATTTGCGCGGCCGGCAGCGTGTCTTCCAGATTCACCGTCACGTTCAGGTCCTGTTGGGTTAATACAGGGTCCAGGACGGTCAGGGCAGCGCGTAGAACCTCGGGCAGGTGGATCAACTCTGGGCTTGTCGAGGCCGGTTCACTGGCTGCTGGAATGGGCGAGCGGCTGCGATCGGGCGGGGCAGACTGGTCGAAGATCAGCGCGTCCAGTGCCTCGATGGCGCGCTGTTGTTCGCGCTTGAAATGACGCACGCCAATGCCCAGTTCAGCGGCTGCCTCTTGTTGGGTCAGGCCGTCGAGGTAACGCAGCGTAAGGAGCCTGTGCAAGCGCCGGGCCGGCGCGTTGGGGGCGGTTTCCGGCGGAGGCTGCATCCGCCGGATGGCGTCCTCTAAAGCCTGTCGCAGGGCGGGCGCGTCGGTGAATCGGCCGGCTACCAGCGCTGCGCGCGCATGTTCCTGCAAATATCCCAGATCGTGAAAACGCGCCAGTGCCTGGCGCAACCAGGCGCGCCGTGCTGCGACCGTGCGGGCCGCAAGCTCACGTGGCGCAGTCTCGCGCGTCATGCCGCCCGGCTTGGGACGCCTCTGTCTGTTATGGCTGCCCGGCTGAGACGCCCCTGGCGCCTGTCCCTGAGATGTCCCTTTCTGGTCACCTGATGTCACTGTAGCTTGTTGCCCCTGTTCTCTACAATCATACAGTACCTGTCAGTGGACACTCGCATCGGAGCGCATGTGTCGATCAAGAGCGCGGCGCTCGTCTTCTGCAATCCGGATCGTTTTGCATCGGGCCGGTTAGCTTGCGCAACCGGCCACTGGCAGGTTTTGCATTCACCCTTTAAGGAGGTTGGAGAGATATGAAGCAACGAATCGGACGACGACAGTTTCTGCGTGTGACGGCCGGCGGTTCGGCTATGGCGCTGTACCTGGCGGCATGTGCTGCCCCGGCGCAACAGCCGGCGCAGCCAGCTCAGCCCGGAGAGCAACCCGCCGCAGCGGAAAAGCCGGCAGAGAGCGCCCCGGCCCCATCGGCAGAGAAGATCACGCTGGTGCGCTACGCCTCGATGGAAAAGGACCACTTCCCGCTGTTTGAAGCTCAGCGCAACGGCTTCAACAAGCTCTATCCCAACGTGACAGTCGAAGAGGCCGGCGTGCCGTGGGGCGAGTACATCGCCAAAGTGCGCGTGTTGCTGAACAGCGGCGAAGTCCCCGATGTGTTCTGGTTCATGCGCTATGGTCAGTGGGACCCCGGCATCGAAGCGGCCACGTACATGAAAGAGGACATCATCGCCCCGGCCAACGAAGTGCTGAACATTCAGGAGACCAAGCACTTCGAGAATATCGTCGAAGCCGGCAAGGTGGATGGCAAGCTGGTCGGCATTCCGTTCGAGGTGTTCTCCAACGGTGTGAACTGGATGTACAACCTGTCCATCCTCGAGCGCATCGGCATGACACCGCTGCCGCAGAACCCCACCTGGGACGAGTTGGATGCCTGGTATCTGGAGGCGCAAGGCAAAGTGGCGGCAGATGAATTCGCCATGGGCCCTGGCTCGTGGGAATTCTGGGGCACCTTCATGTCGGCCTCCGTTGACCAGCCTGGCTTCTGCGGCATGATCGATGTCGGCAACAACAAGTGCATCATCGACACTGACGCCAACGCGGAAACCATCTCGCGGCTGGCCAAGTTCTACAAGACGCACATCCTGGCGCGCGGCGACGCGGCGCCCAGCCACCTCGACGGCATGTTGGGTGGCAAGGTGTTGGGCGCGGCCATGTCCACCTGGGCGCCCACCCAGATGAACCAGGCGGCCTTCTCGTACACAGCGCACTCTGCTCCCGGCCAGCCCGGCGTTTCCAAGCGCGTGGACGGCTTTACCGGCATCAACTGGTGGTGCTTTGGCAAGGAGAGCAAGCACATCAAAGAGGCGGCCGACTTCTGTCTGTACTGCGGCGCGCAGGAGGGCCTGGACTTCTGGGCTGCCTCTGGTCGTTTCACGCCAACGTTCAAGTACACTGTCGATGACTACGTCAAGTTCGCCAAGGACTTGAACCAGCTTGGCAACAATGAGTCGGGCTTCCGCGCTGCGATGACCACCAACTTCGACGTGGTGCCGCACTTGCAAGTGTGGCCTATTCCTGAGAAGGCTTACTGGGGCCAGGTGCTCACCAAACTGAATGAAGTGCTGAAGGACGTGGTCGAGGGCACCACTGTCGAGCAGGATAAGATCAAGACATTGCTGGCGCAGGCGCAGATCGAAGTGCAGAAGGTTTTGGACGGCGAGTCGGCCTGATCCATATATATGTGCCGGCCGGCCTGATGCGAGTTGGATTAGGCGCGCACCGCCAGGCTATCGATGGTGCGCGCCTGCCAGATTGTGTGTCTGGGCCGGCAGCAAATTCGGTCTGTGATGGCTTCCCGTCTCGTGTAATCCATATGACTACTTCCACTGTGCCCGCGCCCGCCGCTCGAAAGCGCGGCGGATGGTTTGGATGGTGGCGTTCACCCAGCCGGCGTGAGGAAGTGCTCACCGGCTGGTTGTTCGTGCTGCCGGCCGTGCTCGGCTTCGTGTTGTTCATGTATCTCAACCTGCGCGGCATCCAGCTCAGCTTTACTGACTGGAGCTGGATCAGCCGCAAGCCCCCGGAGTTCGTGGGCCTGAACAACTACGCGCTGATCCTGCGCCCGGACAGCGACTTCCTCAAGGGGTTGGTGCGCACGCTCATCTATGTCATGTTCGTGCCGGTCAGTATCAGCATCGCATTCAGCATCGCCTTGCTGGCCAACCAGGCCGTGAAAGGGCAGACCTTCTTTCGCGTGGTGTGTTACTTGCCGGCCATCACCGGCGCCGGCGTGCTCGTCATCGTGTGGACGTATCTGTTCAGCGTCGACGGGCCGGTCAACTTCGTGCTGCGTGGTGTCGGCATCGACCCGCCCCGCTGGACCACGGTGACAGAATGGAAGCAGGTGGCGCTGCTCTTGCTGATCGCCTGGGGCGCGGCGCCCGGCATGATTATCTCACTGGCCGGCCTGCAAGCGATTCCCAAAGACTACTACGACGCGGCTAAAGTGGATGGGGCCGGCAGTTGGCGCACGCTCACCAACATCACCATCCCGCTGATGACGCCGACGCTGTTCTTCCAACTGGTGCTGGGTGTTATCGGCGCATGGCAGACGTTCGACATCATCTACTTCTGGGCCACGCCTGGCACCGGCTTACAGGATGCCAACCTCTGGACGGCCTCGGTGCAAATCTACCAGTACGCCTTCGCGCAGAACCGTCCCGGCCTCGGCGCGGCGGCGGCCATCGTCCTGGGTCTGGTCATCCTGGTGTTCACAACCGTCAATTTCGTCGCCCAACGGCGTTGGGTGACCTACGACATTACCTGAAGCTATGGCTGTTACTGCTGCGACTACCACGTCTCGCCCGTTTCGCGGCCTGACCAGCAACCCGCGCGAGCGAATTCGTCAGATGAGCGTGTATCTGCTCATGGGGCTGGTGACGCTCATTCTGGCGTTCCCCTTCTACTATCTGGCGACTTCCGCATTCAAGCCGACGGCCGAGCTGTTCGAATATCCGCCCACGCTCTTCCCGCGCTCATTCACGCTCGAACACTTTCCACTGGCGTTTGAGGCTGCGCCGTTCCCGCGCATGTTGTTGAACACGCTGGTCATTTGTTCGATCACTGTCACCGGCGCGGCTATCTCAAACTCACTGGCAGCGTTCGCCATCGCGCGATTGCGTTTCCCCTTCCGCACAGTCATCTTCGCCGGCATGTTGATCACGCTGATGATCCCTGGTTGGATTAGCCTGGTGCCTGCCTATGTTTTCTGGCGCGATGTCGGACGGACAACCCTGAGCCTGTTCGGGGTCAACATCGGCGTCAATACGATTGGCCCGCTGGTCATTCCGGCCTTTCTCACCTCGGCCTTCTCCACGTTCCTGATGCGTCAGTATTTCATGACGATTCCAAAGGAACTGGAAGAAGCCGCCCGTATCGACGGCGCCAGTTACATCCGCATCTACTGGCGCATCTTCCTGCCGTTGTCTTTCCCGGTGCTGGCCGTGATCTGCCTCTTCACCTTCATGGCCAGTTGGAACGATCTGCTGGGGCCGCTCATCTATCTGTCCAAGCCGGAGAACCAGACCATCACGGTTGGCCTGTCCTATCTCAACACGCAGCACATGGGCGTGATCTATCGCGGCGCGCGCTTCTCTGCCGCGCTGATGGCGGCGATTCCGATCCTGACCCTGTATGCCTTCACCAATAAATACTTCATTCGCGGCATTGTGTTGGGCGGGTTGAAGTAAATCGAGCACAACACCATGTGGCGTAGCTCCCGGCCTCCTCATGTCCCCCGGCGCGATCTGGATGTTGCGCCGGGGGCGCGCATCGTCTTTCAGCCACAGGCAACGGAAGCCATGCTGGCCGGCGCGGATGCCCTGGTGAATGCCATCCGGCCCACGCTGGGGCCGCTGGCGCGCACGGTGCTGGTCGAGCGCGGCATGGGCCGGCATGTCGCCCCCGACATCATTGCCAGCGCCGGCCTGATCAGCCGCCGGCTGGTTGCGCTGCCCGACCCCAACGCCGATGTGGGCGCGATGCTCCTGCGGCATGCTCTGTGGCAGACGCAAGAACGCGCCGGCGACGGCGTCGCCACGTCGGCTGTGCTCTTTCAGGCCATCGTTCAGCGCGCGCGCCGTTACATGGCAGCCGGCGGCAATGCCATGCGGATGCGCGACGGCATGTTGCGCGCCGGCGATGCGGTGTGTGAGGCGCTGGCCAGCCAGGCTGAGCCGCTGGACAGCGCGCCGGAGATTGTGCGGCGCTGGGTTGCGGCGCACTGCGATGACGTGGCGCTGGCCGGCACGCTGGCCGACATTCTGGCTTCCACCGGCGCCGATGTCTCGGTGCAGGTCGAAGAAGCGCACGGCGCGACCATCGAGCATGAGTTCATCGCCGGCGCACTATGGCGCACCGGCTGGCAGGGCGCGCCCTTCGCCCCCGGCGAGTATGCCGAGAATCGCATGTTGCGCCTGCCCAACGCCTACGTGCTGGTGTCTGATCTCGATCTGTCCGACGCGGCTTACATGGAGCCGCTCATCATGACGCTGGCGCGCTTGAAGCCGGCGCACCTGCTGGTGATCTGTCGCGCCACGTCACCCAAACTGCTCTCACTGTTCACGCAGGCGCGCCAGCAGGGCATTGGCAGCGCCGTCTTCGTCAAGCCGCCGGCTGCCAGCGGGCCGGATCGCGCTGCGCTGCTGACTGATATCGCCGTGCTCACCGGCGCGCGCTTCATCCCGCACTTCGAGCCGCGCAATGGCAGCGGGCCGGCGGTGAATCTGCGCGACTGGCTGCCCGATGCGCTGGGCCGGGCCGATGTGGCCTGGGCCAGCGAGCATTTCTTTGGCATCGAGGGGGGACGCGGCGAGCCGGCGGCGCAGGTCGATCATCTGGCCAAACTCGACGCGCAATTTGTCACCGAATCCGATCCCGCGCGCGTGCGTTTTCACCGCGAGCGCATGACAGCATTTGGCGC
>DAOUDB010000197.1:0-11583 GCA_034431495.1 Thermoflexales bacterium | reverse complement strand
GTGGGCGTGGCAAGACCCAGCGCGCACGGGCAGGCGATCACCAGCACCGCCACGGCGTTGACCATGGCGCGTTCAAAGGCGGCTTCGGGTGACGCAGACAACCCGCCCACCAGCATCCAGCCGGCAAAGGTGAGCAGCGCAACGCCCAGCACCGCCGGCACGAAAACGGCCGAGATACGATCTGCCAGCGCCTGTATCGGCGCCTTGCTACCCTGCGCTTGTTCCACCAGCCGGATGATCTGCGCCAGAGCAGTGTCACGGCCCACGCGCGATGCCTCGTAGCGCAACAAGCCCTGCGTGTTGAGCGTGCCACCGATGACAGGGTCGCCGGGGCGCTTGTCGCGCGGGACACTCTCGCCGGTGATCATGCTCTCATCCACGGCAGAATGCCCCTCCATCACCACGCCGTCAACAGCAATGCGCTCACCAGGCCGGGCCAGCAACACATCACCCACCGCAATCTCCTCGACCGGCACATCGCGCTCCACGCCGTCGCGCAGGACGCGCGCCGCGCGGGGTTGCAGTTGGATCAGATTGCGGATGGCGTCACCGGCGCGGCCTTTGGCGCGCGCTTCGAGATACTTGCCTACGGTGATCAGCGCCAGAATGACGGCAGCCGTCTCGAAGTACACATGCCCATGCGTCAGGCCGATGGTCACCGCCAGCGAGTAGATGAAAGCCACGCTCGAACCTAACGCAACGAGCACGTCCATGTTGGCCGAGCCGTTGCGCAGCGACTTATAGCCGTGCAGGTAATAGGGCCAGCCCACATAGACCTGCACCGGCAAAGCCAGCAACAAGAGCGCCCAGTTCACCACAGCATCTACCGGCGATCCGTGCATGGCATCCATCGCGCTCACACCCAGCAGTCTGTTCAACAGGCCGAAGTCGCGGCTCATGCTCAGCACAAAAGCGGGGACGGCGAAAATGAGACCGACGATCAAACGCCGGCGCCGGCTGGCAATCTCGGCTTCGCGGGCGCGCGCTTCCGCATCGTCATTACCGGCGGCCTGGGCTGCCGAGGCGGTGGTCGCCACGTCATAGCCGGCCTTGCGCACCGCTGCGATCATCTCGGCGATGCTGGCTGCGCCGGGCACGTAATCCACCGAGGCGCGCTCACTGGCAAAGTTGACCGCCGCCGAATGAACGCCCGGCAATCGCTTGAGTGTCCGCTCGACCGTGTTGGCGCAGTTGGCGCAGGTCATGCCCAGGATCGGCAATTCAGCATGCGCCAGCGTCACATCATAGCCGGCCTGACGCACGCGCTCGATCAGTTGCGCCGGCGACACCTGAGCCGGGTCGAACTGCACGCTGGCTCGCTCGCTGGCGAAATTGACCGCCGCGGAATCGACGCCGGCCGTCTTCTTCAACGCGCGCTCGACCGTGTTGGCGCAGTTAGCGCAGGTCATGCCGGTAATCGGCAGCTCAATCTGTTTCAGAGTGTCTGTGCTGGTCATCAGATCACGTGATGATTGAGGATCAACGCGCCGCTTACTCAACGGGCGGATAGTCGATCTCGATCAGTTTGGCGCGGATGGCTTCCCAGGTTGCGCCGCCGGCCTCATCCCACACAATCGTCACCTTTTTGCTGGCGACATCGCCCTTGACTGACACAACGCCGGGCACTTGTGACACTTCATTTTGAATGGTGCGCACACACCCATTGCAACCGATGTTCGGCACCTGAACTGTTCTCTCCATATCTGCACACTCCTTGACAACGCTTCTATCCCCCCTGGGGGGATAGGGGGGATTATACCGCCGGCCTGTGGTAGATTCGATCTAACTCAAGCAGGGCAGGCAAAGATGAAACAGGCGTTTAGAACAGGCATCTGCGCGATCTCTGACGAATGGACCTACAGAGGGATGGAGGTGATCTGGCTGGAGAATGATCTGGTCAGAATCGGTGTGCTGGCCGGGCGCGGGAGCGATATCTTCGAATTTCGCTATAAACCGCACGACGTGGACTTCATGTGCCGGCTGCCACTCGGCATTCGCAACCCCCAGCGCGACTTCGCGCAGATGCGGGACACAAAGAACCAGTTTGAGGATTACTACTACGGCGGCTGGCAGGAGATTTTGCCCAACAGCCCCACATTTGTGTATCGTGGCGCGTCGCTGGGCCAGCATGGCGAAGTGTCACTCACGCCGTGGCGCCATGCGCTGATCGAGCAGGGGCCAGAGCGCGTGTCGGTCAAATTGTGGACGCGGCCACTGCGCGTGCCGGTGCTGATCGAAAAGACACTCACATTGGAGGCCAACTCTGCCACCCTGCGCATCGACGAACGCCTTACAAATGAATCGCAAACTGCGCTCGATTTGATGTGGGGGCACCATATCGCCTTTGGGTTGCCCTTTCTGCGCGATGGCGCGACGATCGAGACCAACGCGACGACGATGTGGGCCGATCCGCTGATGCCAGAACAGCGGCGCTTCAAGCCGGGGATGTCATTCACATGGCCGGCTGCCGAGACCATCCACGGCGAGGCCGACAACGCCAGCGTCATCCCGCCAGAATCTGCCCCACCCTACGCCGACCTGGCCTATCTATCCGGCTTCGATCGCCGGGCATGGTATGCCATCAAGAGCGCATTGCACAACGTCGGCTTTGGGGTATCGTGGGATGGCAAGTTGTTCAAATATGTGTGGTACTGGCAGGAACGCTATAGCTCGCAAGATGCGCCATGGTGGGGCCGGGCCTATGCCGTCGCACTGGAGCCATGGACAACGCGCTACGACGAGAACGCCCAGGCGTCCATTGCGCGCGGAGACTGGCTGAAGCTGGAGGCCGGCGCGTCGATCACGACCCAGTTGACCGCCGGGGCGTTTGAAGGAACGTGGGCGGTTTAAGGTTGATAAGGTGAGTCAAGCTGATAAGGTTGCAGGTTGAAGGTTGAAGGTTGAAGGTTGCAGGTTGAGAGTTGAGAGTTGAGGGTTGAGGGTTGAGGGTTGAGGGTGCAGATGAGTGGGCGATTTGATGGGAAAGTGGCGCTGGTGACCGGCGGCGCGAAAGGGATTGGCCGGGCAACCGTAGAGGCATTCAGCGCGGAAGGCGCGGCGGTGGTCATCGCCGATATCGACGCCGCTGAAGGGGAGGCGCTGGCGCAGTCGCTGCCGCGCGCAGTTTTCGTCGCCACCGATGTGACGAGAATGGCCGATGCCAAGCGCGCCGTTCGCGCCGCTGTCGAAACTTTTGGCGGCCTGGACATTTTGTTCAGCAACGCCGGCATCGTGATGTACAGCCTGATCGAGAACGTCACCGCAGAGCACTACGAACGCGAAATGGGCGTGAACTTCAAGGGGCATGTATGGATGTGCAAATACGCCATCCCCGAAATGCGCAGGCGCGGCGGCGGGGCAATTGTATGCACCTCTTCGGTGCAGGCGCTTTCGACGCAAACCACAGTAGCCATCTATGCAGCCAGCAAAGCCGCCACACTGGCCATGACCAAGGCCATCGCCCAGGATCACGCCCACGAGAACATCCGAGTGAACGCTATCCTGCCCGGCTCGGTCGACACGCCCATGCTGCGCAACGCCGCCCGCGACTTCAACCCAGATGACGTTGAAGGCACCATCGCCTCGTGGGGCCGGATGCATCCGATCGGCCGGGTGATCACAGCGCAGGATGTGGCGAAGCTGGTCTTGTTCCTGTGCAGCGATGATGCCACCGCGTTGACCGGCGCATCCTATCTTGTCGATGGCGGACTAATGGCAAAGCTGCCGGTGACACTGCCGGATTGAGTGATTGAGCGATCGACGATTGAGTGATTGAGTGATTGAGTGATTGAGTGATTGAGCGATTGACGATTGAGTGATTGATGAAACAATCGAATGGCCCAGCCTTTCAAATCGCCTGCTCATCTGAACGCTCAACGTTACCAACCTTGCCAGCCTTACCAAACCAGCCAAATGGAGAAAGAGATGGTTATTCCTGACTACAAAGCGTGGATGAAACAGCCGCTGATCTGGACCGAGCGCATCCGGTCACGCGCGCTGGTGTGGACGCCGGACGCAAACTGGTTCATTAACGACCCACTAGGGCCTCTGCCGCACGCGCACAAAGACGCCTCGGAGATTATCTACATCGCCGCCGGCCAGATGGACATTCAGGTCGGCCACAGCAAGCAGCGCGTGGGGCCGGGCGACTTGCTGTTCATGCCACCGAACAAATACCACAACTACTGGCTGGTGGGCGACGAGACGGTCTGCCTGTACGTATTGGTGACGCCGAACCACAAATACAACCGCTGGCAGTACAAGGACTTCGTGCCCGATGCGTTCGAGGGGCTGGCGCCGGTCGCAAACGCCTTCCGCGATGAGCTAATGCCTTCGGACGAGCGCATCAGCGTGAACGTGCGCACGCTACCGCCCGGCGGTGCAACAGAGGTCGAAGCGCTGGACAAGCGCGAAAAGATGATCTACGTGCTGGAGGGCCAGGCATCCATCCAAATTGAGCGGCTGAGCGGGTTGATGGGGCCAAACGACTACCAGCATGTGCCGGCCTCGCACCAGCACCGCATCGCGAATGTTGGCAGCCAGCCGCTGCGCTACTTCGAGTTCGTGTGCTTCGACCCGACTGCGCCGGCCATTGTGCTGCCGGAGGATGCGCACCTCGTCAAAGAGTAGCCGCGCCGGCCGGATGATGTCACCTCCAGGACCGCATCGCATCTAACAAGCCGAAGGAAGTTGACACATGGCAAAAGCAGAAGTCATCTGGGTGAACGAACAGACCTACATCGGCGTGGACAGCACCGGCCACAGTCTCGTCATCTCGAAACCGGGCGAAGGCAGCATCGGCGTCAAGCCATCCGACCTGTTACTGGTCGCGGTAGCCGCCTGCGCCAACGTGGATGTCGTCGAGATCATCAAAAAGCGGCGCGCCGATCTGCGCCGGCTGGTCGTGCATGTCAGCGGCGAGCAAGCCGCAGAAGCGCCCTGGACGTTTCAAAAGATCCATTTGCACTTCGAGATCGAGGCTGCGGGCATCGACAGCGCGCAAGTCGAGCGCGCCATCGATCTGGCCCTCAACAAATACTGCTCGGTGCGGTCGTCGTTGTCGCCGGATGTGGCAGTCAGCTTTGACTGCGCGCTGCGCACAGGGGACGACCGGCCGGCGTGATCCCGACTGGCGCCACGTCTGTCGCAGAGGGGCTGGCCGGCCAGTCCCTCTGCATTCGCCCGATTCACGCGCCACGCAACACGAGGCGGTCGTCCAACACCGCGCCATTCTGGCGTGTGCCCGATGGCATGAGATGCATCACCCACGCCCGGCGCTGGCGCGTGGTGCGATTGGGCCTGGTGTTGTGCAGCGTGCGGCAGTGGTGAAACACGCCATGGCCAGCCGGCATCGGCGTCGGCACGGCCAGTGATTCGTCAGCGTCGGCCTTGAGCTGCGCGATAAACTGCCCCGCGCGGCTATGCCCCACCTCCCCGGCCTTGTGGCTGGTCGGGATGAAGCGCATACAGCCATTCGCCTCGTCTACATCGTCAAGCGCAATCCACAGGCTGATCGCGTCGGCTGGCTCCAGTTTCCAATAGCCATTGTCCTGGTGCCAGGGCACTTCATCGCCATGCAGCGGCGGCTTGAACAACGCCTGGTCGTGATACAGGCGAATGTTCGCCGTGCCCATCAAGCCCTCGGCCATGTCCAGAATGTCGGGCTTGAACAGCAACCGGCGAAAAGAATCGTCGAGCTTGTGCATGTCGATGATTTGCAGCACCGCGCCTTTCGAGATTTGCTCGCCTTCGCGCTGGCCGAGGTTGCGATACGTGGATGGCTTCTCAGTGGCGGCAAAGATACGGTCATACGCGGCGCGCACCTCGGCCAGTTCGTCAGCGGTCAGCACCTGGCCGGCCGGCAGAAATCCGTCGCGCCTGAATTGATCGATCTTTTCTTGTGGCAGTTTCATGGCTGAAGTTAGGAATCAGATGACAGACGACAGATGGTAGATGGTAAACGACAGAGGCGTAGCGTGCCGCGCCTACGCGCCATGTGCGCGCCGCCAGTAATCGCTGTGCGCATAGCGATAGGTGGGCAATTCCTCGCCGGGGGCGAGTGTGACCGTGTTATATGGCGCTGGCGGTCGATAAGTGAAGGGCACTTCGCCGGCCGGAATGTAGTCGGCGCGCTTGCGGTGTTCAAGGCATGCCAGCAGCACCTTCTGCTTCAGCGGGATGTACTCGGGCACATGTGGGCCGGCGGCGGCTTCAACGTGCGCGGCGCGAAACTCGTAGTACACCACGCGCCGCAATTTGCTTGACGAGTTGGCCGGCGAGCCGTGTAACACCAGGATGTTGTGAAAGATCACGTCGCCGGCTTGCATGGGCGCCGGCACAGCGCCCTCGGTGGAAAAACCGTTGCGGCCTAACTCACCGATCCGCGCCTGCGCTTCCTCGGCAGTCCATTTGTGGCTGCCCGGAATCACCCATAGACAGGTGTCCAGATCGGCCTCGTCTATGTAGAAATCGACGTTGAAGATCGGCGTGTCTCCGACAAAGTCGGTGCCGGCGTCGCGGTGCCACGGCACCACAATGCCCTCACCCGGCATCTTGAGCACCATCGAATCCCAGGTAGGGATGAAGTCTCTGCCCATCAACTTCTCAACCGAGCGCAGGATGAACGGGTTGCCCAGCAGTACTTTCGCTTCGGGCTTCTTGTCGATGACATACTCGATGCGCCGCAGCACCGGCGCGCCGGTCTTGTGCCCCTTGCCATACATGAAGTCCGGCCCCTCGCGCATCACCGACGATCCATAGGCTGTCAGATCGTCCATCGCCGCGCGCATACGGCCCAACTCTGCCGGCTGGAGCGCGCCGCGGATGATGAGGTAGCCATTGTCGAGAAAGAACTGGGCCTCCTCATCTGTAATCACCGCGCGAACATCACTCATTTCAACACCTCCTTGCAAACAACCCACACAACACACCATCTTGCAGGCTCGCATTATCTCAGACAGCCGGCAACACTACAATGAATGGGCATGGCATCAGCCGGCAGCTAACCGTGACAGGCGACCACCGGCCTGCTGTGATGAGGAACTTACACATGCACAAGACAGCTTTGAATCATGCCTGGCGTTTCTTTCTGGGTGACCCGCCGCAAGCATTTGGGCATCAGCCGGATGGCGCCGGATGGCGCACGCTCAACCTGCCACACGACTGGAGCATCGAACTGGATCGTGACCCCGCCAACCCCAGCGGCGCATCAAACGGCTGGTTCGCTATGGGGCGGGGCTGGTACGAGAGAAGCATCTTCGCTCCCGAAACCTGGCGCGGCAAGCGGGTGTTGATCGAATTCGAGGGCATCTATATGAACGCCGAAGTCTGGCTGAACGAGGACTACCTGGGCCGGCATCCTTACGGCTACACCTCGTTTGTGATTGACCTGACGCCCTATCTGCGCTACAGCGCTCCAAATCTGCTGCGGGTGAAGGTTGACACCAGCGCCCAGTTGAACAGTCGCTGGTATTCCGGCTCCGGCATCTACCGCCCCGTGTGGCTGTGGGTGGGTGAGCCAACCCATATCGCGCATTGGGGCGTCGCTATCAGCACGCCGGCCATCGCCAAAGGTCAGGCCAGCGTTCATGTCTCGACCCGCATCGAGAACGACGCGAGCGCGCCACGCGATGTGACGATGGTGTGGCGCATTCACGATCCAGCCGGCGATCTTGTGGCCGCGCAGACGGCACGCGGAGCCGTGCTGGCCGGCGGCGATCACACATTCACCGGCGTATTAACCGTGCCGCAGCCCAGGCTATGGTCGCCCGACACGCCACACCTGTACCAGTTGGAGACGCAGGCACAGGTCGATGACCAGATAGTTGATGACGAAGTCACCTCCTTTGGCATCCGTAGCATTGCGCTCTCGGCCGAGGGCGGGTTCATGCTGAACGGACAGCCTGTAAAGCTGAAGGGCGGCTGCGCGCACCACGACAACGGCGCGCTGGGCGCGGCGTCATACTCGCGCGCCGAGGAACGCAAAGTTGAATTGCTGAAAGCCAGCGGTTTCAACGCCGTGCGGTGCGCACATAATCCGCCGGCGCCGGCCTTCCTCGACGCCTGCGACCGGCTGGGCCTGCTCGTTATCGATGAAGCATTCGACTGCTGGCGCGAAGGCAAAAACCCCTTCGACTATCACATTGCGTTTGATGATTGGTGGCAACGCGACCTCCAGAGCATGGTGCTGCGCGACCGCAATCATCCCAGCGTGATCTTGTGGAGCATCGGCAACGAAGTGCTGGAGCGCGATGGGCGATCGGGCGGCGCGCACATCGCCCGCGAGCTGGCCGACTTCACTCGCCGGCTGGACCCCACCCGCCCCGTGACCGCCGCATCATGCGATGTGTGGAGCCAGTATGGGCGAACATGGGCCGACGCCGACACTGTCTTTGCCGCGCTGGACGTGTGCGGCTACAACTATCAGTGGCGCGAGTACCGCCACGATCACGAACGGCATCCAGATCGCATCATGGCCGGCACCGAGTCGTTCCCCATCGAGGCCTACGACAACTGGATGGAAGTCCTGAAGCTGCCCTGCGTGATCGGTGATTTCGTATGGACATCGATGGATTATCTGGGCGAGTCGGGCATTGGGCGGGTGTGCTTCGACGACGAAGATCACAAGTCGCTTGGCAAATATCCGTGGCACCACGCTTACTGCGGCGATATCGACCTGGCCGGCTTCAAGCGTCCACAATCCTACTACCGCGACGTGCTTTGGAACAACGAGGATCGCAGGCGCCTGTTCATCGCCGTCCACGCGCCGGCCCCACAGGGCAAGACGCCCCACATCACGTTGTGGGGCTGGCCGGATGTGCGGTCGAGCTGGACATGGCCGGGCCACGAAGGACGCGCATTCACCATCGACGTGTACGCTGCGTGCGACACCGTGGAACTGTTGCTCAACGGGCGGTCGCTGGGCGTCAGGCCGGTGCAACACGCCGGCCGCCCCACCATGGGCGCAGAGAAACCGCTCAGCGTGAGCCGGCCCATCACACCGGCGCTGAACCTGACGGCAACCTTCGAAGCGCCCTACGAGCCGGGCGAGTTGAAAGCAGTCGGCTACGTCAACGGCAAAGCAATCGCCGAGACCACGCTAACGACGACCGGCGCGCCGGCACTGATACGCCTGACGCCCGACCGCCCGCTTGTCCCGGCAGCGGCGGACAGCCTGTGCTACGTCACCGTCGAGGTGACGGACCAAGATGGCCGGCTTGACCCCAACGCCGACCACGCGATCTACTTCACAGTCAAAGGTGAAGGAGAAATCGCAGCAGTCGGCAGCGGCAACCCGGTCAGCACCGAACGCTACCGGGGCAATCAGCGCCGGGCGTTTCAGGGCCGCTGTCTGGTGGTGGTCAAGTCGAATGGCCGGCCGGGGCAGATCCGCCTGCGCGCGCCGGCCGTCGGGCTGGAGCCGGCCGAGACTGTGATCCGGGCCGGCTGATCGTCGATGACATTAGAGGGCGATCGGCTGCCCCCATCGACCCTGAAACACGAACTCCGACACTGGTTTGCGAACGCGGGGGGCAAGCTCCCGCTCGCGTAGCGCATCGGGCAAGTCGCCAGGGTCGCCATAGTGCCCGATGGCGATCACGACCATTGGCTCGCACGCCTCGGGCAGACTGAGCGCCTGGCGGGCCTTGTCGGCGTCGAAGCCGGCCATCTGTCGCACATACAGGCCGAGAGATGTGGCCTGCACGGTGAGGTGAGCGACGGCCTGCCCGACATCGTAGTGCGAGTATTTGTTGACGACGCCGGTGCGCGGATTTGGGAGAGCCACAGCCAGCACCAGCACCGGCGCGCGCGGCGCCCACTGGCGGTTGTTGTCCGACAGGCACTCCACAATCCGCTCGTGGGCGGCGCGATCGTCGCGCGGGACCACCACGAAGGCCCAGGGTTGATTGTTGCCGCCCGACGGCGACCATCTGGCCGCCTCGAACAGGCTCAACATCTGGTCGGGGTCAATGGGGCGCGAATCGAACGCGCGCGGACTCCAGCGATCTTTCAACGGGCCGTGTATGTCGTATTGAGTATCGGCAGGTCTTTTCATGGAATGGTTGGAGAGAATGATCTTATCGCGCTTTCGCCAGCCAGCCTGCTGTCAGGCCGGCCAGGCACATGATCGACAGACTGGCATAGGCAGCCGGCCAGCCGGCCGATTCGACCAACCCACCAAACACGGCCGGCCCCGCCAGCATCCCTGCATTCTGTCCCAGCATGACGACGCCCATGGCCATCCCGCTCAGCCGGGCATCGCCCACCACTTCGACGCCGGCGGAGAAGATGTTGGTGGGAATCAACCCGCCCACCAGGCCCTGGGCCACGATCACGAGGACAATCGCGCCCGCCGGCACGAAACCAGTCAGCGGCAGGATTGCCGTCATGAGCACCATGCCCAGCAGATACAACCGCCGGCGGGTTCCGAATCTGTCAGACAGGATGCCACCCACAGGACAGGAGACAATCATCAGCAGCGACGTGATGCTTGCCAACAGCGCAGCTTGAGACAGCGGCATGCCATGCTCCAGATTCAGGTAGGTGGGCAGGAATGTTGAGAAGCCGGCGCTCGCCATCACAAAGCAGCCAAAGGCCGCGCCGATCAGCCAGATATCGCGATTGCCAGCGATGCGTCGCAGACTGGCGGCAGGCTTCAGGGCAGGCGCGGCATCCAGCGCGGCGTTTTCGGACGCCAGCTGGCCCGCCTTTGGCCGGATGACAATCAGAAAGAGCGTCGTCACAACCAGAGCGTAGATCAGTCCGAACCACCACACAGCCTGCCAGTTCGCGGCCTGGGCGAGCGCCGGCGCCAGCACCATCATGGTCATGGAGCCAATCGGCACCCAGGCAGCCCAGATGCCCATCGCCAGGCCGCGCTGGCGCGCGTCAAACCACACCGCGATCGTGGCCGGCGCCAGCACGGCCATAAAGCTGGTGCCGATGCCCTCCACAACACGGCCGGCCAACAGCGGGCCGATCGTCGCGCTGGTCACACCCAATAACGCGCCGAGCACAATCGATCCGCCGGCAAGCAGGCCAGTCAGCCGGCTGCCCAATCGCTGGAGGATCAGTCCGGCCGGCAGAGCAAGCACCAGGCCGGTGACGGCAAACACAGCATTGAGCCAGCCGGCCTGCCCCACTGAGAGCGCAAAGGCATCCATCAACACCGGCAAAATCGGCGGCACTTTGGACTGGTTGAGCGGCGCGGCAATGCTGAAGAGCAGCAAGACAGTCAAGACAAGCCAGGCGACGTGGGTCGATTCGGCGCGGCGTGGCGCAGCGCGCGCCGCAGGGGATGTATAGGCGCTGGTCGGCATGTTGATAGTTACTCTACCTGATTTCCGATCAGCGATCCTGCGTTTCAGTGTGATCGTTCTTCATCGCACGATGGCAGGCTGCGCAGACTGCTTCTGCGCGCTGTTGATTCATAAACCCCAAGCTGGCAGAACCATCTACCGGATGCGCTGCATGACAGGATACGCAAGAGCCGGCGCGCGAGTCGATGCGTTGCCATCGAGACAAGAGACGATGAAAGTGGCGATCGAAGGTTCTGGCGGCTGGCGTGTCCACATGACACTGAAG
>DAOUDB010000196.1:0-10090 GCA_034431495.1 Thermoflexales bacterium | reverse complement strand
AGACACGTTCAACTCGATCCGGCGATCAACAAACACGCTGGGCGGCTGTGGAACCGGCAGCGCGGCCAACAAGGTTTGTCGAACGGCGCGCTGCACTGCGCTGAACACGGCATCCGGTTCGCGGAAGCGCACTTCGGCTTTGGCCGGGTGCACGTTCACGTCCACATCGTCCGGCAGCACATCGACCAGGATCACGGCCACCGGATAGCGCCCGGTCATCAACAACGTGTGATAAGCCTGAATGACGGCATACGCCAGTTTGGCATCCTGCACCGGCCGCCCATTCACAAACAAGGTGATCTTGCTGCGGTTGGCGTGGTCGTATTCGGGCAGCGCCGCATAGCCACGCACGCGAATCGAGGTTGTCGCGTCGCGCGTCTGATCGGTGTCTGCGCCGGCAGCGTCGCCGACCGGAATCATCTTTTCCACCGCCGGCGCGCCGTACACCTCGAGCAACACGTCGCGCAGGTTACCGTTGCCCAGCGACTGGAAGCTCTGCCGGCCATCGTGTGTCAGGGTAAACCGAATGTGTGGATAGGCCATCGCATAGCGGGTCACGATGCCGTCGATGTGGCCGCGCTCGGTTTGCACCGATTTGAGGAACTTCAAGCGGGCCGGCACTTTGGCGAACAGATGCTCGACTGTCATGGTTGTGCCCGGTGGACGCCCGATGCGCTCGCGTGTAATGATTTTGCCGTTGTCGATGCGCACCAGGGCGCCGGTCTGCTCGTCGATATGGCGCGTGGCGCAGGTCACCTGGCTGACCGAGGCAATACTCGCCAGCGCCTCGCCGCGAAACCCCAGCGTGACAATGCGCGACAAGTCATCGACGCTGCGCAATTTGCTGGTGGCATGGTGGGCAAAAGCCAGCGCAGCCTCGTCGGCGCGGATGCCGCTGCCATCGTCGGCAATGCGGATCAGTCGCCGGCCGCCATCGACGCAGTCGACGCGGATATCGCGCGCGCCGGCGTCGATGGCGTTCTCGATCATCTCCTTGACCACCGACGATGGCCGTTCGACCACCTCGCCGGCGGCGATGCGGGCCACCAGATCTTCGGGGAGCAGTTGAATAGCCATCTTCCGATTTTGGATTTTGGATTGATTGTGTGATTGAGTCATCGGGTCATTGCTCAATGGCCCAATGACTCAATCGCTCAATCGCCAATCAACAATGGTCAATTGCAGGCGCTTTTCGCCCTGCCACTCATTCACATCTACCTGAAAGGCGAGATCGATGCGCGATGCGTTGGCAAGTTCGTCGATGCGCTCACCCATACGCCAACCCACAGCGGACCATGTGGCGCCGCGCCCATCGTGCAGGCGCAGGCGCACATGGGGCGGCAACTGGCCGTCCTCGGCCCGGCCCATGCGTTGCTTGTCGCGCACGACAAGGCCGCGCGCGACGAACACCGGCCTGGGGTTGCCCATGCCGTGCGGCTCCAGATGTTGCAGCGCCTCGAACGTCTCGAAGGTGAATTTCTCCAGCCGGATTTCCGCATCGGCGCGAATGATGCGCGACCAGCCGGCCTCTGGCCGATCGCGCGCTGCAATCTCCAACAGCCGGTTGCGCAGATCAGGCAGACACTCGACACGGGTAGTGAAGCCGGCAGCCGCCGCGTGGCCGCCATAGCGCAGCAGCAGATCATGACATTCATCCAGCGCAGCAGTAACATGAAAGCCCTCGATGCTGCGGCACGAGCCGCGCCCCTCGCCGTTCGCCAGAGCCACCACGATGGCCGGCCGGTGATAGCGCTCGACCAGCCGCGCGGCCGCCAGGCCGATCACCCCGGCAATGCGTTGATCGCGGTCTTCGGCAGCGTCATCAAGCATGGCAAACAACAAGGGCGGCAGGTCGTCTGTATCGCTGTGGATGAACTGCTCTTCGGCCAGCCGGGCGGTCTGTGCGGTGATTGTCTGACGCTGCGTGTTGCGCTTGTTCAGCGCGCCGGCCAGTTCGTTGGCCCATTCAACTTCGCCCGCCATCAGCAGGTCATAGGCGTTGCGGGCGGTGTCTAGCCGGCCGGCCGCATTGAGCCGGGGGGCGAGGGTAAAGCCCACTGTCGTCGCAGTGATGGCGCCGGGCGCGACGCCGGCTACATCCATCAGTGCCTTCAGCCCCAGGCGGGGCTGGTTGTTCATGCGCCGCAGCCCCTCGCGCACCAGCCGGCGGTTTTCGCCGGTCAGCGGCACAACATCGGCAATCGTGCCCAGCGCAACCAGGTCGAGCAGATCATCTACCGGCGCGCTGGTCAAAGCGCCGCTGAGCGCCTGCGCCAGGCGATACGCCACGCCGACGCCGGCCAATGTCTTGTGCGGATATGGGCAATCGGGTCGCTTTGGGTTGATCACAGCGCAGGCATCCGGCAGCGCGTCGGCCTCCAACTCGTGGTGATCGGTGATAACCAGATCGAGACCGATTGCACGGGCATGAACGGCCTCACGCATGGCGCGCGCCCCGCAATCGACTGTGATGACCAGGCTGACTCCCTCGGCCTTGAGTTTGTCGAGCGCTGCGGCGTGCAGGCCATATCCTTCGTCGAAGCGGTCGGGGAAGTATTCGCGCGCGCTGGCCCCCAGCCGGTCGAGCGTTGCGCGCAACAGCGCGCAAGCGGTCACACCATCGCAGTCGTAGTCGCCGTAGATCGCCATCTTCTCGCCGGCCTGAATTGCCTGCCCGATACGCGCAACCGCGCGATCCATGTCTGCCAGTTGGAATGGCTCGCCGTCGGTTGTGGGGTCGTCGAGGAATTGTGCGATCTGCTCCGGGGACTGATAGCCGCGCGCGTGCAGCACTTGCGCGAGCAGCGGGTGCAGGCCGGGCAGGGCTGCGAACAACGTGTGGGGGGCGCGCGGCGCTACAACCCACTCGCTCTGAATGCGAGGGGCGGGTCGCTTCTCTAGCAATGGTGGGATGGCTTCGACGCCGGTCATGCGTGGTCTACTCCGAGCCGGGATTGTACAGCGCGCCTGGGAAACAAATCAGCCCGCCTTGTCTGAAGGCGGGCTGTGAACTTGGGTTCCTGATTTCGAGCTATTTGCCTAGATCCACTTCTGGTTCTTGCAGAAGTCGGTGATGACCGGGATATTGACATCCTTACCCTGGTAGGCCTGAATGCCCCAGATGATGAGCGGGATGTAGGGAACCCAGAACAGGCAGGACAGCACCACGGTGACGGTCAGAATCATAGCGACCACAAACGCCACGATGACGTAGGCGATGCTTTGGACAGCGTGCTTGCGCAACACCGGGTCGCTCTTCATGTTTTCTGACACGAGGATGATGATGCCCACAATAGGCGCGAGCAGGTATGCGAGCAACCCCATAAGTTTCTGATTGGAATCAGAAGGCTGTGCCGACATTTCGAATTCCTCCTTAAGAATATGGCGATCAGAATGACTGGATTGACTGAACGGCTCTATTGTAAATGCGATATCCGAGCAGGCAACCAGGCAAAAGCGCGCCGGCCGGGCCGGCGCCGGATCGGCTACCATTGGGCTATGCGCACATTTGATTTGCTCTCGCCACAGGAAGCCCTGGCGCGTTTGTATCGCGCGTTGGATGACGCCGGCGCCGGTGGTGACACGCGCCTTGCGGTTCGCGGGGCGCTGTCCACGCCAGTCGAGACTGTGCCTACCGCTTCTGCCCGCAACTGCGTGCTGGCGCAAGATGTTGTATCGCCCACGCCGCTGCCGGAATTCCGGCGCAGCACGGTGGATGGCTATGCGATTCGCGCCGCCTCCACGCCCGGCGTGATGCGCGTGATCGGCGAAGTGCGGATGGGCGAGCTGGCCTCGCTGCGTGTCCGGCTGGGCGACGCGGCGATTGTGCACACCGGCGGCAACGTGCCCGAAGGCGCCGACGCCGTGTTGATGGTGGAACAGGCGCGCCCCATCGACCAGAACTTCGCCGGCAAGATTCAGACGCAGGTTCAGCTTGCGCCCGGCGACAACATCATCATGGAAGGCGAAGATGTCAAAGCCGGCGAAGTTGTTATTACTGCCGGCACACGCCTGCGCGAGCAAGAGATCGGCGGTCTGCTGTCGTTTGGCATCACCGAAGTGACAGTAACCCGCCGGCCGCGCGTGGCGTTGATTGCCAGTGGAGATGAAGTCGTGCCGGCCTACGCGGCGGCGCGACCCGGCCAGGTGCGCAACATCAACACGCCCATGCTCTCTGCGCTGATCGAGCGGCATGGCGGCATCCCGCTCGACTTTGGCATTCTGCCTGACCGGCTAGATGCCTTCGAGCAGGCTGCCGCGCGCGCCATGCGCGAAGCTGATGTAGTCGTATTTATGGCCGGCAGTTCCATGAGCGAGCGCGACTACACGCCGGAAGTGATCAACGGGATGGGCAGGCCGGGCATTCTGGCGCACGGCATCGCCTTCCGGCCGGGCAAGCCCACGCTGTTCGCCGTGTGCGATGGCAAGCCGGTGTTTGGTCTGCCCGGCAATCCGATCAGCGCGCTGGTGACGGCGATGATGTTCGTCGTCCCCACACTGTGGCGCTGGCAAGGCGCGACGAATCCACCTCAGCCGGCGATCGTGAACGCCGAACTGACGCAGGATGTCAGGTCGCCGCGCGATCTGGAACACTGGTTCCCTGTGCGGCTTATCGAAGGCAACCGCGCGGAACCCATCCCCTCGAAAAGCAATCTGATTTTCAGCCTGGCGCGCGCGTCTGCGCTGGTGTGCGCACCGATCGGTGTGGATCGGCTGGCTGCCGGCGCGACCGTTCAGGCGCGCTTGTTTGATTGAAGGAGTGAACCGTGTCCCGCACATTCGAGGCGCCCGGCTGGCAGCACTATCGCATGGACTACTGGCATCCGCATCGAGAGTTGGAGCCACAGGCCGAGGAGATCGCGTTGATCGACTGCGCGCTGGCCGAGTTGGTGAACGCGGGTGTGTTGCCGCATGCCCACTACGACCACGACAGGATGCTGGCGCACCGGGCCGGTGTGCGCGACGCATTCGACATCCCGTGGACGGCCATCACGCCTCGTATGCAACGGTTGCTGTACGCCATCAACGCCATCGCCCGGCCGCAGGTGATGGTGGCAGTGGGCATCTTCTGCGGTAACACGTTCATTTCGAACGCCGGCGCCGCCGTGGGACCGGGGGCGGTGTATACGGCGCGCGATCTGGTGGGCATCGAATTGCGCGCGGAGGAAGCTGTCCGCGCCGGGCGCAACGTGGCTGCCATCGACGGCACAGGGGTTGCACGCATTGTGGCCGGCGACGGCTTGCCCTGGCTGGGACAATACAGCGGCGCGATCGACCTGCTGTACCTGGATGCCGATGGCACAGAGGGCCGGGGCAAATCAATCTACCTCGATTTGCTGCATACGGGCTGGCATGCCCTGCGTCCGGGCAGCATCGTAATCGCCCACAATTCGGTCAATTGCGCCGACGATCTGGCCGATTACCTGGCGTTTGTGCGCGACCCGGCCAACATGCGCGCCAGCGTCAATATGATCGTCGACCCGGAGGGAATCGAAGTCTCGATCCGCTGATCGGGTCTGCTGGCCCTCCCACAGGTTCGGGGCATCACGATCTGCGCGAGGGCCAGTTGACTATGTCTGCAAGGCGTTTAGGAGGCGTTGCGCTTCGGACAGCAGGCGACGGGTCTCCTCGTAGGTGATGAGCGCTTGCGCTTCCTCATAGGTGGCCCAGCGATAGCTGCGGATTTCCTCGGCCTGGATGTGGACGGCGTCGTGGTGTACCAGCCCCACAAAGTAGCGCACGGTCTTCTCCACCGCCTGCCCGTTGCGCAAGAAGCGATAGGTCTCGGTGATATGCATATCGGCGCGCAGGGTCACATCGCGGATGCCGGTTTCCTCGCGCAATTCGCGCAGCGCGGTCTGCGCCTCGCTCTCGCCCGGCTCGGCGTGGCCTTTCGGGAACGCCCAGTGGCCGGCGTGGTGCTGTATGAGCAGGTAGCGAGCCTCGCCAGCCTTCTGGTAAATGGGGATCACGCCAAAAGAACGATCTTTCATTACGCCCGAGGGGCCAATGGTAGCATGGGTGCGGCGAGCCGTTTTCCACAGGTGACGAAGGGCGTGCGCGCGCCCGTCCAACAGGCTGATGGTGCCAGGGGACGCCTCTGGCAGTGACGATCAGCGGCCAGTCCGAGTCTCACCATTCGTTGCAGATGAGATTACGCATCGCAGCCATACGGGCGATGTTGTTGGGATGTCAACGCATACCGGCACTCTTCATGCAAGACTTAATGACCACTTTGTGAGCGGCCTCCTCCGGACCGTTGCCGATCGGCCAGTGGGCAGCTTTGAACTCGACATAGCAGATAGTCTGACGCCGCTGGGTGAGACAGCCTTGCGTGGCATTGATGACTTGGACCTGGTCGGGATACTGAGCGGCCAAGTCAGCCGAGCCGGCCAGGACATGGTCCGGGTTCCCATCTTTCAGTTCAGTTGGCGGCGATAGCGCTCGAATCACACTCACCCGGCGATGAAACGCCATCTCCTTCTCAGCTCGCCCAAACGTTTCATTCGTTCCAAGCCGCACCAGGCACGCCCACAGCCACTGCGTCAGCTGCCCATGATGTGGCCGCACACGCCTCCGGAGAACGCCAGGTGTGGCGCGTTAAATCATCAAATGTAACCGCCCTGAGCTGCCCCCCTGCAAAGCGCTTGCAGGGTCTACTGGGGTAGAATACTGGCTCTACCAATAACCAGCCGGCTCCGCCGCCCTCCAGCGGCAGTCACGAGACAAAACCCAATCGCAATCCGTGCGCCATACTCGCCAGCTTTTATATCAAGTCGAAACGCTCAAGCTCGAAATACTGAACACGCCAATCAACGAGCTGGGGCTGTCTATCGAGGGAACTTACCTCGCAGAGGCAATTGCCATCGTCCGCGCCGACCTGAAGCGAGCCGGCATTCGGCGCCTGGAGCCGGTGTTCTACCTGTCTACCGGCTACGGATGCATCGCCGGCTCGCCGATCATCTCGGTCGGCTTCTACGACGCAGACCCGCTGCTAAAGGAATTGAACGCCGAGTTTCGCGGGTGGCGATATAGCGAGCAACAAATCGTGGATGTGCTCCGGCACGAAGTGGGCCATGCTTTCTGTTATGCGTACAAACTCTATCGCACGCCGGAATTTCGCCAGCTTTTTGAAGTTCAAGGAAACTTCTTCGGCACATATCCCGATAGTGACAAGTTCAACTACAACCCCTGGAGTCGGAGCTACGTTAACCCCAATGGCGACCACTATGCCCAGAAGCACCCCGATGAGGACTTTGCCGAGACCTTCTGCGTGTGGCTGACACCGCGATCCGGCTGGCGGCGCAAGTACAAGAATCGCCCATTGGCGCTGGAAAAACTCACCTACGCCGACCGGATCATCCGTGAGTTGAGCCGGCAGGATCCTCTGGTCGAAACCAAAATTTCCTGGATGTATGAGCGGGTCGAGGACGTCAAAGAGACGGTGGCCCAGTTCATGCGCGCCAGGCCGGCGCGCTACTATCGCAAGGCCACCGGCTATCTCGACCCTGACTTGAAAGCGCTGTTCCGAAAGCAGCCCCGCATTGCCAGCCGGCGCGCGCTGTTCCGTGATTACGAGCGGGCCGAGAACTTCATCCGCGCTCAAAAAGTGCCGCTGATCAACCGGGTGGCGTATTGGGTCGGCGTCGACAGCGCCGTTGCCCACGACCTGGTCGACAAGTGCATTCACCGCGCCAGGGCGCTCAACCTGTGGATCGAGCGGGAGCAGCACGAGAAAAAGCTGATGGAGTTGACCGCTTACATCACGGCCCTGTGCGTCAACTACAAGAACACCGGCTATTACCTGCGTCCCAATCAATAGATGCAGTAGAAGGCAATTCTGGTCACTGCGCAAGCGCCGGCTCGGTTGCAACCGGCGATTCCCCGCCCTCGTCGAGCAGATCCTGGCGGCGCGCTTCCTGTTCGCGGTACTGCAACTCGTACAGGCGGGTGTATTCGCCGCCAAGCGCCATCAGCTCCTCATGCGTGCCTTCCTCCGCCACGCGTCCATCCTTCAACACCACAATGCGATCGGCGTTCTTCATCGTGCTGAGGCGTTGCGCCACGATGATTGATGTGCGGCCGCGCATGACCTCCGCCAACGCCGATTGGATAGCATCTTCAGTAGCCGTGTCCACTGCCGAGGTGGCCTCGTCCAGAATCAGGATGCGCGGGTCCATCAACACCGCCCGCGCCAGGGCAACGCGCTGGCGCTGGCCGCCGCTCAGGCCCACACCGCGCTCGCCGATGCGCGTGTCATACCCTTTGGGCATCGCCCGGGCAAAGTCATCCACCTGGGCAACACGGGCTGCGGCGATCATTTCCTCTTCGGTTGCATCGGGCTTGCCAAACGCAATGTTCTCCCGCAGAGATGCCGAGAACAGGAAAGTCTCCTGCGGCACAATTCCGATCTGCGCGCGTAGTTGCTTCAAAGGGATGCTGCGCACATCGACCCCATCCACCAGCACCCGTCCGCCGGTCACGTCGTAGAAGCGGGGGACGAGGTTGATCACCGACGATTTGCCGGAGCCGGTGCCGCCCAGAATCGCCACCGTCTGCCCCGGCTTGATCGAGAGCGTCAGCCCGTTCAACACCGGCGTGGCCGGATCGTCCGGGAACGCAAATGTCACGTTGTCGAACTCGACCCGCGCCGGGCCTTCAGCGCTCTGGCGGTGCTCGGCTGAAGCACCGGCTTGCGGCGCAGCATCGCGGATCGTCTCCTCGGCCTGCAAGATGGCCCACAGCCGGGGAATGGATGCCACGGCCTGGCGCATGATGCTCACCAGCCAGCCGGTGATACGCACCGGCCAGATGATCGACCAGATGTACCACGTAAACGAAAAGAACACTCCCAGGCTGAGCGAGCCTTCAACCAGTCGAATCGCCCCGACAGCCAGCATGACCAGAAACGACAGGCCCGACACAAAATCCATCATCGGGAAGGCGCCGGCTTCCAGCCGGGTGCGATCCACGTTGCGGGCGCGATTGAGCGCGTTCTGTTCGTCGAAGCGGCGCATCGCGTACGGCTCGCGAGCAAACGCTTTGACCACTCGCACGCCGGCAATGTTTTCCTGCAACACCGTCGTCAGCCGGCCCATCTGCTCGCGCACGGCTGCCCAGGCCGGGTCGATCTTCAAGCGGAAGCGAACAATGGCGATGGCCATGAGCGGCATTGGCACGAGCACAGCCAGCGTAAGCTGCCAGTCCAACGTCAACAAAATAAGGAACGTGAAGAAAAATGTCGCGCCCTCGGTGAGCATGGTGGTGAAGCCCCAGGCGACGAACTGCTCGACGGCGTCCATGTCGCTCAACATGCGCGACATGATCTGGCCGGTGGGCATGGTGGTATACCAGCTAAAGGGCAGAAATTGCAACTTGCGATATAGCGCGTTGCGCAGATCGCGCACCACGTCGGCTGCCACGATCCCTTGCAACAAAGACTTGATGTAGTTCCCCGCGCTGAAGGTGATGGCCGACACGATCAGCAGGCCGCAATACAGGATCACTGCGTCCATATCCTGTTTGACGATGCCTTGGTCGACCGCCAGCCCGAAGAAGTACGGTTCGAGCAGCATGCCGATCAGAGAGACAATGGCGACTGCACCCAACAGAGCCAATCTGCCCCGGTGAGGCCCGACGAACGGCAAGAGTTTCTTTAATTCATTCATGGCATATGCGGCAGATCAGATTCAGGGAACCAGATCGAATCACCGAATGGACACGGCGCGACAATGGCGGTGCAGATGGCGCAAGCTGCAACCGGACGCGCAACAACAAAAAGGCCATGAGCAGCGTCACTGCTCATGGCCTCTCAAAATCCGCGTCTTGTCCTGGCGCTCAGACTTCTGCCGGCGGGGCTGGTTCGCCTTCCGCCGTATCGAGGTTGGAGCAAGCATCCGCGAAGCCGCCATACGGCTGCTTCAGCCCACAGTCATTCCTTCGTCGGATCATGCTCATATCCTCCTGAGACGGGCGGATTCTAGTCGCGCTTCGCGCGCGTGTCAACTCTGCGAATCAGCTCATCAAAAATCTTGCCGAAATCGCATCGCGCGGCGTCTTCGCCTGCACGCTCACCCTGACGGACGTATGC
>DAOUDB010000195.1:0-4321 GCA_034431495.1 Thermoflexales bacterium | reverse complement strand
TCCTTTTGATTGTGCTCCGGCGAAAACCACGCTTCTTCGATCTCCATCGTTATCGGCGCGCGCGGGTCGATCCACACCAGCAGATTGACGCCATCTGCGTGTGCGGTGTGCGCGATGCGCGCCGACGGGTCGATCACCACCGGCCCCGGCGCGAACTGAAAATGCAGATCGATGTGGCCTTGCGCCGGCGTGTCGTTGGCCGTGTTGTTGTCGACCAGGGCATCGTCGATCAACACAAAATAGCGCCGCTGGATGAAGAAGGCAGCGCGCCGATGAATCAGGCCGGGGTACGCATCGTTCTGGACGATTGCCACGGCGTTGCCCCGCCCATCGTCTTCGATCCAGCGCAGCAGCCGCCCGGCGCGCCGGCTGTTTGCGCTGTTGAGCGTCAGCGTCTGATGCGTCGCCGTGCGACGGAACGCCTCGCGGCGCGGGTCGCCTTTGGCATAGCAATACACGCCGGGGTCGCGCATCAGGTAACGTCCGCCGGCCATCAACTCAAACGTGCCGTTGTCGAACTGGGAATGAAATGCGCTGGGTTGAACCGAGGCCGGCCCGCAATGCAGACACATCCACACCGCATCGGCGCTCCAGTCTGACCGAAAAGCGTAGAAGCCACCGCGCGCAAAGGCAAAGTTGCAGCGCGCCGGCCATTGTCCCTGCGCCCCATCGGTGGCAGCGGCCAGAAAGTCGGCGCGATGGAACGACTGAGCGGCGTCGCGCAGAAAAGCGCGCGTGTCACTGGGATAGCCATCGCCCACCACCGGCAGCCGGCGCTGGGGCGTGGCGATGCCCATTACGACTTCGGCCATGCGCTCAACGCCGGCGATGAAGGGCGCTGCATAGCCGTTGCGCGTAGCGTGGTCGGCGACATTCAGGAACAGGCTGGCGCAATACAGGTGATAGCCGGGGCTGAGTTCGCCGTGCATGCCGTCGGGCAGCACCTGTTCGCGCATGGCTGTGTCCAGTTGGGCAAATGCGGCGCTGCGCCAGTGCGCGGCGTCCTGAAATTCCGGGAAGCTCAGCGCGATGTCGGCCAGGCCGGCAGCTTCGATGACCAGAAAGTTGTCGGTCTGGTTGGGATAGGGACTCAGCCAACTCTTGCGAGCATGGTTGTAAATCGAGGTCAACAGCTCTGCCAGAAACGGGGCGTCGCAGGCCAGCGACGACAGGAAATATGGCAGTAGCGCCGACCAGCGCGTGGCGCGAATGCCGACCTGAATGGCGTCCCAGCTTTTCGGGAAGTAACATCGTTCGGGGGTCAGCGGGTTCTTGCGAATCCAGTCGCGCGTCAAATCAACCCACAGCGCGGCATAGCGTTCGTCGCCGGTCGTCAGGTAGCAGCGCGCTGCGCTGAGGTCCCACGACGCCATGCGGTGCATATGGGCCGGCCATTCGATGTTGCCGTGCGGATCCCAGTCCCAGTCGATGTCCGGCCCATAATCCGTCGCCGGGAAGGCGGAATAGGGGCGGAAAATGTGTCGCAGGGCATTGTCGGCGGTGGTGAAGTCTTCCTGTGTGGCCTGAAGGCCGGCGCGCTGAGGCCAGGCCGGCCACACCACACTGCGACGCGCGCGAAAGTAATCCAGCAGCGCCTGCGCGGCCTGCGCGCGGTCGCCGGCCTCAACCGCCATACGCACGGTTTGCAGGCCAGGTTGTGTCAGGTCAAGCACATCGAAAAGCGCGGCAGGCTGGAGTGGCGCGCCGGTCATCTCGAAATGATCTCGATACGGACTGCCGGAAAGGGTGAAGGGAAACTGTGGCATGGATGTCATGTCGTGACCTGCTAAAGCTTACAGCGTAGTTGATCCGCGCTGAAACAAGATGAAACCGCAGCCGAGCAACAATGCCGCGCCGAACGCCATCTGGGCCGGGCCGAGCATTTCGTGAAACAGGATCATGCCGAAGAGGCCGGTGAACACCGGCATGGCCAGATCGGCAAAGCGGGCGATGACGATGCCGGCCTGTTTGACGATCACCATGTACAGCGCGCCGCCGATCAACAGACCATATGCCCCTGACCCGAACAGGACAAGGGTGTTGGCAAGTGGCGCAGTGAGCACGCTGCTCAAGTCACCCCATATCAGCGCGGCCATGAAAAACAACACCGAAGAAAAGCCTGTGTTCAGCCCGCTCACACACAACGGGTCGGACGTGATGACCAGGCGCTTGGTCAACAAAACACCCAACACACCGATGAGCGTGCCGATCAGCATGTACACGATGCCGGTCGAGTATTCGACCGTGCTGTCCTGCTGAGACAGCGTCAGGCCGATGGTTGCGCCGAGGGCCAGCACAGAACCGATCACAAAGCCGACGCCCCGCACGGCGCGGCGCTCGTCCGGGAAGATCGCCACGGCCAGTCCGATGGACAACGGCAGGCCAAGCAGTCCGATCAGGCCGGCCACCACCGCCGGCACGCGCGCGATGCCTTCCACCACCAGCAGTTGCGGCGCGAAGCCCAGCAGCGACAGGATGGCGATGTTGCGCAGTTGGGCCGGCCGGCGCAACACCTCTGCCAGCGCCGCGCGGCGAAAGAGCGTCACCAGGCCCAGCAAGGCCAGGGCGCCGGCCAGAAAGCGACACGCATTGATGGTCAGGCTGTCATACGAGAATGTAAGAAAGCGTTGCAGGATGACGATGAGCGAGCCACCCACGGCATAGGCGGCCACATAGGTCTGCTGGCGCGTCAGGACGAAGCGGCGCAGTGCGCGGTTCATAGCTGGTGTGGCGCAGATGGCTTTGGCTGGGGTAGCAAGAGCACGGCCGGCACGGCGCACAACGCAATGCCGGCCGCAATGGCAAACGCGGCGCGCAGCCCCACCGCGTCGGCCAGCGCGCCGACCAGCACGGTAATCAGCGACCCGCCGACGAACTCCATCGCCATGTACAACCCGTTGGCAGTGGCCGGCTTGCTGCGGCCATATTCCTGCACCAGCGCCATCATGACCGGGCTGGTGGAGAGCGCCAGAAATCCCACCACAAACAACACCGGCGCCATCAGCCAGCCCTGCACAGACAGAAACACGCCCATCATCAGCGGGGCGCAAGTCAGCACAATGCCCATCACGCGCCGCCGGCCAAAGCGGTCGCTGAGCGTGCCGGTAGCAAACGAGCCGGTGGCGCCGGCCAGCATCAGGATAGACAGCGCGCCGCCGGCTTCAACCAGACTCGATCCCTCCTGGGTCAGCAAGGTCGGCAGATAAGTTGCCAGCGAGACCGACAGAAAGGTGCGCGTGGCAATGATGCCGGCGATGGGCAACATCACGCGCCGCAGTTCGCGCCAGGCATCCGCCCAGGCGCCGCCCACGTGCGCTGCCGGCTTCACATCAAGGGTGCGCGTGCGCCAGTACAGCACGACGGATGCCGCCAGCCCGACCGGAATCAGCCGCCACATGCCCTCCAGCCCCCACAGCGAGGCGGCCGCCACAGCCACCAGCGGGCCGATGGCGCGCGACAGTTCGCCGCCCAGCATGAGCAAGCTCATGCCGAAGCCCACCCGGTTGCCCGACGCGCGCGCCACCATCACCGGGGTGGGCACATGCCACATGGCGACCCCAATCCCGATCGTCAGCAACAGAATGGCAAGCATCCCGTAACTCGGCGCCAGACCGAGCAGACAGGCTGCCACGCCGGTCACGCTCGGCGCGAGGATCGCCAGCCAGCGCAGGCTGAAGCGGTCGCCCAACATGCCCAGCAGCGGGTTGATGAGCGAAGGAAATTGCTGGAACGCAGCCAGCGAGCCGGCCAGCGTCAACGACAATCCCAGCTTGGGGATGATGAGCGGCAGCAACGGCGACAGAAAGCTGGTGAAGGCGTCGTGCACCAGATGCCCGAGCGCGATGGTGACGACGGTCGGCAGATTGAACGCTTTTGCGGCGGGGACAGCCGCAGCCAGCGCGTCAGCGGCGTCGACAGGACGATCGGGGATAGTCAGTGCTTCTTCTGCTTGTGCTTGCATTCAAGTTCTCGCTTATTCAGCAGGATGAGTCGCGCGCCGGCGCGTGGGCGGAGCAACCCACTCCAGCGCGTTCTGCGCGAAGTAAATCGTTCTCAATTCGTCAAACGCCTGCTGGCATGTGTCGGAGATGCGGCCCGTATGCAACGCCAGCTCGTGGTCGATCAGCGCCCGCAGGAGCAAAATGCGCCAGCGCCATGCCGCGCGGGCCGGCGGTGACAGTTGCGCGTCGGCGCGCTGCAACCGCGCCAGCGCCTCGGCGGCGCGTTCGGTGTGTGGCAGGTCGATGCGCCCGCCGTCGATCTCCGGCTGATAGCCGCGCGGCAGGTTGTGTTCGAGGATGTCGATGGCCGCCATCACATC
>DAOUDB010000194.1:0-4614 GCA_034431495.1 Thermoflexales bacterium | reverse complement strand
TGCGTTCAGCCATTCACGCATCTTACTGGCAAAACCGGCTGGTGCAGCCCTTGACAACGGCTTTATTCCGTTAACTTGTGACTGATGGCCTCAGCCATAGCCTGAATGGGCTGAGCTATGACAGCACATACTGGTGGCAGGTCAAAGCGATCAATGCTGCTGGCGAGACGTTTGCCAATGCCGGGGTGTGGTGGCGCTTCACGACGGAGAGCAACACCAGCCTGGGGCTTGGGTCATTCAGCAAGACGCTGCCGATTGACCAGCGCATCGGTGTGCTTGTGACCGGCACACTGGTGTGGAACACATCAGCCAACGCCGCGCGCTATACGGTGTGCCTGGGCAGCGAGCCGGGGTTGTGCGACGTGATGAGTCACGCAGCGGTGCTCAGCCCGACGACCAGTATGCCGCTGAGCAACACAGCGCCGGGCCGGACGTATTGGTGGCAAGTGTTTGCTCGCAGCGATGGCGCGTTCATCCTGGCGGATGCCGGGCGCTGGTGGGCGTTCACAACGGCCAATGATGAGAGTGGCCCCGGCGAATTTGGCAAGATCGCCCCGTTGAGCGGAGCAGAAGTTGGCAGTAGTGTGCTCTTGCAGTGGCAGGCCAGCACGGGTGCGGAAGGTTACCGTGTGTGTGTGGGCACAGACTGGGGTCTGTGTGACATCGTCAACAACGCGCCGACCGGCGCCTTGACGTATGCGCTGGCGGGTTTGCAGCCGGGGAGCTACTGGTGGCAGATTACGGCAGTCGACTCTGGGGGCGACACGACGCAGGCCGATGGTGGCGAGCGCTGGAAGTTCCACGTGCTGGACGATGGGATCGGCAATCTGGACAATCCGGACACGCGCAAGGAAGCCGCGTCGGGCGAAGTGCGCATGGGCGAACGGGTGGCGTACACCATCGTGCTCAGTAACAGCGGCGGCATCAGTGTGACAGCGCGCGTGACCGATACGCTGGTGGTGAGCGCGACGCTGCTCAGCGCAACGCCGGGTTACATCCAGAATGGACAGACGCTGGTCTGGAGCAACCTGGTTGTGCCACCGACCGGGACGATTGTATTGACCATGACGGTGAGCGCGGGCAGCGGCCCGCTGCCTGGCGGTTACACGCTGGCGAACAGTGCGATGATCGGCGCGCACGACGCTGAGATTGCGCGCGATGCGCCGGAGGTGCAGGTCGGCCCGTGGCGGGCCTACCTGTCGGTGGTGTTCACGCCCTGACGGATGCCGATGATGGCGGGCGCAGGTGACTCGCTTGCGCCCGCCATCGTTATCCCAATGCCAGTGCAGATGCCGGCAGAAAACGCCCCGTCTGGCTGAGGGCCTGGACATTTGCCTGGAGCAGCGAGGTGGAGCGCAGCCGGCAGCGCTCCAGCAGCGCCACGTCGGTGAGTACCTCTTCGGGCCGGCCATCCGCCACAATCTGTCCCTCTGCGACCAACACGATGCGGTTGGCATACGTGATCGCCAGGTCGAGGTCGTGCGTCACAAACACCAGCGCCTCGAATGCCGGCCTATCACCCCTCGATTCCGCATCTGCGCCTCTGCCTGTGATGTCATCCAGCAGGCGCGTGTAGCTGGCGTAGTCCTGGCCGGCGGTTGGCTCATCCATGACGAGCAGGCGCGGGTTCATGGTCAGCACGCTGGCAATGCTGATGCGTTTCTGCTGGCCGAAGCTCATGGATAGCGGCGGCGTGTTGATGTGCTCTGACAGCCCCACGCTTTCCAGCGCATCAGCCACACGCAGGGTGATCGTGGCCGGATCCACGCCGAGGTTGCGCGGGCCAAAGCTCAGTTCCTCACTCACGGTTGGCGCAAACAACATATGGCTGGGACTTTGGAACACATAGCCCACTGTGCGTGCCATCTCCGCGATCGTCATGGAGGATGCGTCGCGGCCATTCACCAGCACCCGTCCGCGCGTCGGTCTGTTCAGCCCGATGAAGTGTTTGGTCAGCGTCGATTTGCCGGCCCCGTTTGGTCCCATCACGGCAACGTGATCGCCGGCATGAATGGCGAGCGACACATCGCGCAGCACTGCCGGCCCATCTCCATAGCGGAAGTGGACTTTCTGTAACTCCACGAGCGGCGAGGCAGTGGAGGGTGGGGGAGCCAGGACAGGCCGGCGCAGCAGTGAAGGGGTGGTTGTGGTCGGTGTCGCCGTGGCATGCGCCACGGTGTCACGTCTCGCGGCTGCCCTCACGCGGGCAATCACCACCGGCGCCGGCAACTTGACTTCGCGCCAGTCTACGGCGCGCATCAATCCTGTTGCATCGCCGTCATATGCGACGGCCCCCTGCGCCATGTAGATGCAGTGTTCGGGAGCGAACGCTAGCACGTCTTCAACCCGGTGCTCGATGACTACCACCGCAATGCCATCGTCGGCCAGGCTGCGGATCATGCGCAACGCTTCGTGGCCGGAGGCGGGATCGAGCGAGGCCAGCGGTTCGTCAAGCAGCAGGGCGCGCGGCCGCATGGCCAGCACGCCGGCCAGCGCCACTTTCTGCTTTTCGCCGCCACTCAGGCTGAAGGTCTGGCGCTCCAACAGATGCTCGATGCGCAGCCGGCGCGCCGTGTCGTGAACGCGCTCCACAATCTCTGCGCGTGGCAGCCCCAGGTTCTCCAGGCCAAAAGCAATCTCGTGCAGCACGCTGGACGCGACGATCTGGCGTTCCGGGTCTTGCAGCACCGTGCCGGCCATCTGCGCGATGCGAGCCAGTGGCAGGCCGGTTGCGTTCTGTCCGAACAACGTCACCGACCCCTGCATCGCGCCGCCGGCGTATGACTGCGGGATGAGGCCGTTGATGCAGCGCACCAGGGTGGTTTTGCCGCAGCCGCTGGCGCCGGCGATCAAGGTCAACTCCCCCGGCCGGAAGGTGACCGACACATCGCGCAGCGCCGGCTCGACCCGCCCGCGATAGGTGTAGCTCAAATGTGAAACGACGATTGCCACGGCGTGTGTTCGCTGCCGCTGATCCGGGTGAGCCGGCCGGCTTCACCGCACCAGCGCATCTTCGTCGTCACGGCCCAGCAGCTTTGCGTTGCGCGCATGGCGCTCGTCCGGGCTGAGCGCGCTGCTGACGTATTCCTGGTACACCGCTTCGCCGTACTCGCGTGTGCGCACCACCACCGGCATCGGCACCGCGTGGCCCATGATGAGCGCCTGTTGCTTGCTGTCGAGTGAGGCCAGCACGCTGCGCAGTTGTTGCGCGCCGCTCACGCCGGTGAACACGGCGGCAATATCGCGCTCGTCGCTCAGCGCGCAGGTGATGCGTGTGCCGATCTGCGACATCACTTCGCTGTCGATCTGACTGGGGCGCTGGTCGATGATCAGCAGGGTCACGTTGTATTTGCGTAGCTCGCGCGCGATTGTGCCGAAGATGGTGTGCGGGGCCACTTCGGGGTCAAGGAACTTGTGCGCTTCCTCCACCGCGATGACCAGTTGGCGCGGCCCCTCGCCGCCGGCTGCGCCGCGCCCTTCAGCCTGTTCCTTCAGCTCCACATAGCGTTTGTGGATGCGCCGCGTGATGAAGTTCGCCACGAACACATAGGCCGGCAGGTCGTTCCCATAGCGCCCGAATTCGACCACCACGCTGTCGCCGCGTGTCAGATGCAGCAGGATACGTTCCACAAAATCATCCGCCGCCCGCTCGCGCAGAAAATCGAACTTCAACAGGCGCAACAGCTTGCGCTGGATGGCGTGGTATGTGCCTTCCGCGATCTTGTTGCCCTCCAGCAACTCGCTAATCTCCGGGTCGCCCTCCTCGTTCGTCAGTTTGCGCATCCATTCGGCGCCGAACTTGCGATGCAGCATGAACAGCGCGTTGACCTGCACATCGGTCAGGCTGAGCACGCTCTTTAAGGTTTCCAGGTCTTCTGGCTCGATCTGGTTGTAGCCGATGTGAAGCGCGAACTCGTAGCCGGCTTTGCGCGCGCGCGACGATTCCTCGTCGAGCGACACCACCACCACGCGCGACGCGATTGCAGACAACTGCTTCAGCCCCTTGAACGGCGCTTGCCGGCGATCTCCTTTCAAGGTGTAGCCGTAGTCGTTGTGCATATCGAAGATCAGCGTCGATGCCACTTCGTTGCGGATGACCCCGGCCAGCAATGGCAGAGCGAGGAATGTCTTGCCGGTGCCGCTGCGCCCGAAAATGGCGCTCGACCGCTCGACGAAACGCTCCAGGTCGATTCGGATCTTGATCGTCTCGTCTTCAATGGAAGCGCCGATTTCATACGCCTTGCCGGCGTTGTCTGCGGCAAAGATGGCTTCCACCTCTTCTGGCGTTGCGCTGTACACCGGCGTGAAGTGCGCCGGCACCGTCTTCACCGGCCTGGGATCGCCCGTGTCGCGCTCCAGCATCAGCATGGGCTTGACCCGCAGCGCGCCGAATACTGTGGTGCCGCGATACACCTGCGCCAGCAGATCGTTGCCGGTCGGCGGCGGCATCTTCTGCGCGTTCGGGTCGATCGCGTCGAGCCGGATGTCGGTGATCAGGCCGAAGAACTTGCGTTCGGTTTGACCGTCGATCGTGACGTAGGAGCCGACGGCCAGCCCTTCGGTGTACGTGTCGCGGTCGAGTTTGACATCCAGGCCGTCGTTCAGCGTGCCGCC
>DAOUDB010000193.1:0-9270 GCA_034431495.1 Thermoflexales bacterium | reverse complement strand
CGCGCTCGGCGCGATCGACAGCCGCCTGCCCGGCCCGCATCTCCCGACTCAAACGCCCCACCTGCGCGCCGGCCGACCCGGGCAGGAGATGACCAAGCGTGTCCAGAACGTCGCCAACCGCATGGCCGGCCGAGACGGCTGCGCCGGCCGCCCGGCTCGTCGAGGCGATCACCCCGGCCGGACTTGCTGCCCGACGCTCGACTGTCTCGATCCGCTCTGGCATCAGCTTAACGCCGTTCAATCGAAACTCGAAGGTCAGTCCGTCTGCCGAGTCTGCGTCGCCGACCGGCTCTGCCCACAGCGCGTACCGGCCGGGCACATTGCCCTCATTCGTCACGCGCGCCACGAAGACGCGCCGCATCAGACGCGCCTGTGCGCGGGCCACCACCAGCGCAATCACCAGCGCGGCGAGCACAATCACCAGCGCCAGCGCGCCCACCAGAACACCGGACTCGTTCATATCAGCCCTGCCGTGCGCCTCACGCCGATGCGGCGTCTGCCGGCATCAGTGTCAGGGAATGGCTGTAATAAGGCAGCACCTGAATGGTTTGAGTGACCGTCGCGCTCTGGCCGGGATAGGCGTCCGGCGCGGTCGCGCGAATCACCATCGTCACATCGCCTGCCGCCGGGCGCGGCTTGCGCGGGTGTCTGATGTGAAACACAACCTCCTTCTCGGCGTTTGGGAAAAGGATCGGCCCGGGGCCGATCTCGAACATGTCTGCGTCGAGGCCCTTGACTTCGATGCGAAACTGCGCGCCGGCGCGAGTGCCCTGATTGCGCACAATCACCGCGCCTTCCAGCGGTTGATCTGGAGAGAGCGCTGTGCCGGGGAGACGCAGGCGCAGACCGATCGCGTCGCCGGCATTCTCGACAGGCGGCATCCCCATGCTTGCGACAGTGCCCGTGCCGCCATCGCCGCTGTCAGACACTGCCGACCCCACAAAAAACGAGAGGTGAAATTCACCCAGCTTGATCTGCGCGCCATCCTGCAATTCAATCGCAGACATCGACCCGACCGACGCGTGTGTCGCGCCGGCCTTTGGCGCGACAGATATTTCCGTGTTGCCCAGATTGACCAGTCGCCAGCGCGTCCCTGCGTTGATGAGTTGCGCGTGACGCGGGCCAACGCCGGCCCCGCGCCACGACTCGAGCACAATGTCGTTGCGCGCTTCCGCGCCGATGTACGTGATGGCCTTCTGAAGCGCGAACGTCTTGCGCCAGCCGTCCCGATCCTCGACTTCGATCCTTGCGTGTTGCACAGCGCGTGTATCCTCTTACGCCTGCGCCCGGCGCAGGGCATACGCCAGCATGTTCGCCCCCAACTCATGCGCGGCGCGGATGTCCTCGCGCGTGGCCGGGCCGCCGCGCCGCAAGCCTTGCCACACACTGCCGTAATCACTGGCGCTGAAGATCACGCCGTCGCGCGCCAGCAGCCGGCCCGGCCTGTCTGCGTCATAGCCGGCCGGCAACACTGCAAACAACCACGGCGCGCTGAGCAGCGCATGGCCGGGCTGCACCTCCGCTGGCTGGACGCCCAGCGAACCCAGCGCATCGAGCAATGCGGCGTCGGCGGCAGCGCCATCGCCAACGCGATGACATGCCTCCAACAACACCGTGCCGCCGCGTTGCAGACAGGCGTACAAACCGTTCATGTCTTCCGGCGACATCGGCAGCGCGCCCAGCCCGACCACATACACCAGCGCATAGCGGTCGAGCGCGCTGCTCAGCGCCACATCGTCATCGACCCAGAAGTCGGTGTCGCCGGCGCGACTGGCTGCGCCGGCCAGCGCATCCAGGCCGGCCAGGTAGCCGGCCCGCAATTGCGCTTTCAAAGCTAGATCGCCGACGTAGCACACCGCAATGCCGGCGGTCCGCCGCGGCCTGACTGCCACAACGCGCCGCGCGCGCTGATCGATCTCGTTCACGCCCGGATGCGCCGCGATGGCCGCGTTGACGATGGCGGACTGGCGGCTCTGCCGGCGCACACGCGCCAGCTCCACATGCGGCCCCTCCGGCAAGGTCGGGCGAGCCTCAATCTGATAGCCGGTTTGCACATACAGGCGGGCGCTGTCACCGTCGGTCGCGGGTAGCGCTTCACTCTCAGCATACGTCAGCAGCAAATACAGATCGCCCTGCGCCTGCCCTAGATCATAGGCCACCGGCTGCGGCACAACGATGAGTTCGCCGTTGGGATCGATGGCCGCCCCAGGCCGGATGTACACCGTTGAATCGGGCGGATCGCTGGCGATGACACCCAGGCCGGCGAGAATGCCGCAACCATGCGCCAGCCGGTCATGGGCGTGCTGGCTCAGGCGATGGTAATCATGCGCTTCTTCCCACACGGCGGCCGTGACGGCCAGCCCGTCGATCGGCTTCAGCCGGCGCGTGGGGACGCGCTGCAACACAGCAACTGCGCTCTGCTCTGTATCCATCAGGCTTCATCCTCCAGGACGATGCGCACATTGCATCGGGTATGGGCCGGCTTTTCGCGGGCGATGATGTCTTCGATCACCTCTCGGCGGCGCGCTTCTTCACGCTCGACCTCAGCCGGCGTCAGGCCGGGGTGCGCGCGCGACACCGGCGGCAGGCGCAACGTCACCGAAAACGTGTGCGGCACATTGCCCACTCCCAGCGCCACGCCGGGGCCAAGACAGGCCGCCGGCCCCAGCGCAAAGTTGTTGGCGCGGTGCTCGACGATCTGAATGGCATCGCTGGCCGGGTCGAGGCCGGCGTAAATCGCCAGCATCTCGCGCAGGCCGCGCTGCGTGCCGCGCCAGCGATACAGCGACACAATCGCCTGCGTGATCTGGCGCTGCCGGCTTTCGGGCCAGCGCTCATCCATCATCCAGTCTGCCCACGACGCCAGCCAGGGCAGCAGCGCCGCCGGCGTCATGCGCGGGTCAAGGTAATGATGGATGTGGGTAATCTGCTGCTCGATAGGCGCCCAGAAACTTTCAAACAGCATCAGCAGCCGGCCCATCAACTCGTCGGACTCGTAAATGCCGGGCAGATGTTTCAGATAGCGCCCCTTGGGCGAGATTTCGATTGCCAGCGCCTGCGAGCGCGCTACCGGCTGGCCGGCAATCTGCGCCTGCGCTTCGGCCAGGCACTCCAGCATGAAGACCGGCGCAGGCATCGCGCTGCCGTTCACTGCCCGACTGTCCGACGCGCGCGCCGCAATCAGCGCCACGTCCTGCTCGACCGTGGCGTTGATCTCAAATTCGAGCCGCGCAGGTCTATCGGCTTGCGCCAGTTGCCCGATCTCCCAGAGAAGTTCGCACGCCGGCCAGCGTTCATCGCCAAAACGGGTGACGGCTGGAACGGGCGCGACCAGCCCGTCGGGCGCGCGGAAATCATCCACCCGCAGGCCGGCCGGCATGTTCACGCGCACAGCCATATCGGTGGCCGTCCCATCCGCCACATCGACGCGCAGGAACAACGTCACCGACTCGCCGGGGTAACGCCGCAACGCATCGGCTGTGAGCGAAAGCTGCACAGGCGACTGCGCGCCGGGATAACCGGCAGCCCGCGCGCGCGGCACAACTTTGAGCAGTTGGGGAGATGGATTCGGGTCAGCCATGCGTCATCTCCGCGCTACAGCGTCACCACCACCACCTCGTGATCGAGCGAGCACAGCACCGCGTCGGGCGGCGTCTCGATCACGCGGCGATCGCCCAGCGCAATATCGCCGGCCGGGATCAGGCCGGCCTCGTTGGCGGGGTTCACCGCCCGGCTGCCCAGCTTGATGTCGCGCACATGCCGCACACCGGGCGTCTGCTGAATGAGGCTGTACAGATCAGACAGATACAGGTGGCGTCCAAACGGCCAGCCGGCCAGCGGCCTGTCGGCCCCGGCCTGTGTCGCGCCCTCTGCGTTCGTGGATGCAGGCGCTTCGTTCGGCGGCCAGTGGGGGGCCAGCGGCGTGATGTACTGGCGCAATGCCTCGACGACGCGCTGTTGCACCACCTCGGGCCGGCTGTGTTCACCGACCACGATTTCGGCGCGCACCTTGACGCCCAGATACGCCGGCTCGCGCAGGCGGAGCGTGGCCGTCAACAGACGACGCGCGTCCAAATACGCCTCGACCGTCTGCCGCAATACCGGATCGAGCCGAAGCTGGGACAGATCGCCGGCCTGCACGGCGTCGAGCGCGGCAGGGATGACCAGCAGTTCGACCGTGCCGGGGGGAAGGCGATTGCCATCCTGCGGCGCGTGCGTGTTGCACTTCACCCGGCCCACCTGGCGTGTAGCAGCAATCGCCAGATGCTCATAGTCCTCTGCGGTCACGGCGCGTTGTTGCGCGCGCAGTTCGCGCCGGGCACGCATACGGGCCTCGTCCAACGTCTCCGGGTCGCGCCCGCCGCTGGCGCGCTTCATGTTCGTTACCCGATCGATGTACGGAATCGATGACTTGAGGGCCTGCAATTTGTCGGGCGGCAGATTGCCGGCCACACCGCCGCCATAGCGATACTGGCTCATGCGTATGACGCGCCCGGCCTCAGGCACGCGCCCATACTGACGCATGGCCCCATCAGGCTGGCGCAAACACGGGCCGAAGTTGATCTCGCCGGTGGCCGTGTCGATCGTGATGTGGCGATCATGCCGATCAGACTCGGCAAAATCGGCGACAACCTGCCAGGGCACAAAGACCAGTTCGCCATCGATCATTTCTTCGACCTCGACCGACTCGCCGGCGCGCAGACCCAACACCGGCGCGTGGCGCAATTTGAACGACTGGCCGGCCTCGCCGTTGCTGACGCCCAGCGTCTCGTGGCGCACGATGACGGCGTGTGTGGCGCGCGTGGTGGCGCCCAGCGCAAACGCCTTGACGCCCGTCAGGCGCGGCGACTCGCGGTACATGCCCTGCTCGCGCCGGCGCTGCTCGACCCGGCAACGCAGCCAGTACCCGCGCCGGCCGTGCACCTCATCAGGCTGCAAATCGAGCGGCAGGTACAACACCAGACTGCCCTGCGCGTTGTTCAGGCCGCCGGTGGTGTCGCGCTCGCCCAGCCGCGCGCTCAACGGCAGCTCCTCCCATGTGCCATTGCCGCGCGCCACTTCCCACACCCAGGGCGGGTCTTCGCGGCGGATGCCGGCGGCCTGCGTTTCCTCGCACGTGAACGCAAGCTGAAGGATGTAGCCGCTCAGGTCAAGTGCATCATCGAAGCCGAGATAGAACGTGTCGCCGGGCTGTGGACGAGGCCGGCCAAAGGCGTAAAACGGCTCGATCTCCAGCCGGGGCAGATAGTTGCGGTTGAAATCGTCACCGCTGCCCTCGGCCGTTTCGCGGCGCAACTGCGTCAGCCGGGGCGGCGCGATCAGCAGTCGCTCGTCGGTGGTGAACGTGATCTCCGGCTCGTCTTCGGTCTGCCGGGTCGCCACTTCCGTGCCCTGCGGGATCAGCACGCTGGTGTCGTCTTCGGGCGCGATGGGCAGCGGGATGGAGGTGCGGAAGGTGAGTTCGACGCGCGCGCTGCTGGCCGGCTGCAACCGCACGCCCAGAAAATCCAGAAACCGGATGTAGTTCTTGTCCGGCACCTGATTCAGCCGATAGACGATCAGTTCGGTCATCCAGGCGAACAACTCGATGAGCGTGATGCCGGGGTCGCTCAGGTTGTACTCGGTCCAGTCGGGGCAATAGCGAATGATGCGCCGGCGCGCTTCATCGACCAGATCCTTCTGGAAACGCAGGGTGTCGAGAATCGGCTCTGGTAAAGACATGGCTCAGGATTCGTCCGAAATGTAGAACGGATACACGATGCTGCGCTGATCGTGCGTGGCCTTGATCTCGTATTCGATGTCGACCAGCATGCCGCCGTCGCGCGCAGGGTCGCGGTAGGCAACGACCGAGCGCACCTCGATGCGCGGCTCCCACATCGCCAGCGCCTCGCGCACGTATTCGACCATCAGGCTTTGCGTCACCGCCTCATTCGGGCTGAAGAGCAATTCCCAGGCGCGACAGCCGAACGTGGGGCGCATGACCCGCTCGCCGGGCACCGTGCCCAGAATAATGCGAATGGCCTGCTCGATATCTGCCGGGCCGGACACCAGAGCCATCTCGCCGCGCGAATTGAACTGCAACGGAAATGCCAATCCTTGCCCGATGAACTCGCGGTCGCGGGTTGCACTGTCCATGCCTCGTTCTCCCTGCCTTACATCGCCTTGACGCGCGTTTGAAGCGGCGAAGCCACCATCAGCGGCGGGCCGGTGGGCACAGGGCCGGCTGCAATGGCCGGGCCGGTCATGCTGGACTGGCACAACAGCGGCTGGCCCATCGACTTGACGCGCACAGTCATGGTGGGCGGCAGAAAAGTGGCCGAGACGCACGGGTTGGGAACCGGCCCGCCCGGTGTCGGCGTCTGGAACGGGCAGCCGGCCACCATGTATGGCGGACTCGACATGGGCACAGGCTGCCCCATCACCTTCACGCGTGGATTTGGCGCGGTGGGCGACGCTTTTGCCCCGTGCCCGCATATCACCTGCGATCCCATCGTCAGCAAATAGCCTGGCATATCTGTCGCTCCGCAACCGGCCTACATGACTTCGAGCGCGCCGTTGTTGACATTCACGGTGGGGCCGGTCATGGCGACCTGCGCGCCGGCCCCGTTCTTCACATTGACCATGGCCGTGCCTTCCAACTGCATCTGCGCGTTCGCCTTCATCTGGATATTAGCGTTGGCCGTCACCTTGAAATTCAGGCAGCTCACCTCCACATCCTGCGTCGCGCTCTTGATCTCGACCTTGCCTTTGGCGTCGATCGCGCAGGCGCCGTTCACCGTCAAATTGATGGCGCCGGGCGGCTTGGAGTCGATCACGATGGAGTTGGTCATCGTCTTGTCCACGATGGTGATCTTCTCGGCGCCGGGGGTGTCGTCGAGAATGATCTGGTGGCCGGATGCGGACTTGAAAATGCGCTGGGTGACTTTGCCGCCCACCACTACCGCCGAGCTGGGTTTGGGCGGCCGGTCGAGGTTGTTCCACAATGAACCCAGCACGTAAGGATAGTTCACGTCGCCGTGCTCGAAAGCTACCAGCACTTCGTCGTTCACTTCGGGGATGACGTAGAAGCCGCGCATCGCGCCGGCCATGGGCGCAGCCACGCGGCACCAGTTGCTCTCCACCGGCGGCATCGATCCGAGGTGCGGGAACTTCACCTTCACCCGGCCCAGCCCAAGCGGGTCGTTGTTATTGGTGACCACGCCGATCACCACGCCATCGGCCCGGCCATCGTCCGGCGGATGGCCGTTCAACAGCGCCAGCAGCGCGCCCGGCTCGCGCCCGTCCACATGAAACGTGGTGCTATAACCGTTCTCGTCGTACACGTGGGTGGCCGAGGTGATCAGATATTGCCCGCTGAACTTCGCGCCGACGCCGGTGATGATCGCCATCGCGCCGGCTTTCACGCCGGGGTTGCCCAGGCACACCCCATCGGCCTGAATGAAAGCGTCTTGAATGCGCCCGGCGACGCCCTGCGCCACGGCCACCGCCTCGCCCATATTCGCCACCGGCTCATCCACAGTCACCGCTTTGGCAGTCGCCCCAAAGACAGCCCGCGCGGCCGCCTTATCGACTGCCAGCGACACGCCACCCTCGGTATTGGGCAACACGCCAAACACGCCGGTGATGCCCATCTTGGTCTTCGGGTCCCAGCCCTGCACGCTGACCTGATTCACCTGCTCTGCGGCGGTGATGCGGGGCGAAAAGCTGGACAAGTCCTTGTTCCAAGTGAGCGTCACAGGCGCGCCACGCGGCACGCCGCTCTTGCCCACCACCAGCGCGCCCAGTTCGTCGACCGACACGTCGTAACCCAGCCGGCCTGCGCGCTGCCGGATGAATTCCATATCAGTCTGGTTGTGGCGCAACACGTGCTCATGCACCACTGTCGTCGGCGTCACCTGGGCAGCCAGGCCGGCCGACGCGGCGACAGCCTGAATGATGGCGCTGTCAGTCATCATCAGATAGGTGGCCGTTTTGCGGCCGCGATGTAGCCGGTGCGAAGCATCGTACCCGCGCACCACCATCACCGCCGATCCGCCCTGGTTGAACTGAACATCCACTGCCGTGATCTCGCCGGAGATTAGCGGCCGGGGAATGGCTGGCACGGCTGGCAGATTGTCTGCCGGCTGCGGCGATGCGCTGATCTTCACCTTGCCGCCAATCGCAAACGTGGGCGAGTCAATCCACTTGAACAGACCCAGCGGCGCTGAGGTCTCCGCGATGTGAATCTCGAACATGCTGGGCATATGCAGGCTGGTGTCCACCACCACCCGGATCACATCGTCCGCCAGCGGCGAGGTGAGCGGCATGCCGTTTATCGTGATACTAAAACGGTCAAAGCCAGGCGACATGTGAAATTCCTCTCTTCCCTCCCGATCGCGTGTCACCCGCCCGGCGTCGGCAACGGCGTCAACTTCAGCACCTGACCCGGCTTCAGGTTGCGTGGGTCAAGCAAACCATTGGTGTCCGCGATGTGACGCCAGTGGGCCGGGTCGCCATAGGTCTGATAGGCAATCCAGTCCAGCGTCTGCCCTTCCGTCACCACCCACATCTGGCGCGCTTCGGAGCGCGAGGTGGGATTCTGGAACGGCAACATGCTTGAAACCGCCACTAGCTCGATTTCAGCCTCGGCCCGCACCGGGGTGCCATCCGGCAGAAACAGGCTGAACGTCAGATCGACAGATGGAATATAGCCCGTGAACGACATAGTGAGCGACGCCGAGAACATGCCCCAGATGAACTTGACCAGCGAGGGCCGCTCTTCGCCCGAAACCTTCGTCGAGGGGTTGATGAGCGTCAATGCCACCAGCAGAACGGTGTAGTAGCGCACGTCCATGCGCCCTGTCTCCGACGTGTCGAAGAAGAGGCTCATACTCAACCGCGGCGCCTGGCCATGTTTGAAGTACGACTTTGGGACATTGCGCTTCGCCAGGTTGGGCGCGTTGTTGGCGTCGTCCTCTGTGCCATTGCTCCAGTTTGTGCCCTTGCTGAAGCGAATTTCGCCAGGGTTGAACTGGCAGGGGATGGTCAGAAAGGGCGGATCGATGCTCACGATCATGGCCTTCACCGGCACATAGCCGGCGTCCAACATGCGGGCCGCGCGATCGGCATCGAAGTTCCTCGCTCTCAGTGTCATGGTGTCCTCTCCGCCTGTTTCCATGCGGCGCTCACGCGCCGCGCATCCGCTCTCGCTCCACTGCCAACATGCGCTTGAGAATGGGGTACACCCTGCGCGCCAGCGCCTGCAAATCGGGCGCGCTGGCCGGCCTGGGC
>DAOUDB010000192.1:0-1507 GCA_034431495.1 Thermoflexales bacterium | reverse complement strand
CAAGGCACGTTGTTCAGCGGCCTGTTGCATCAAGGCTGCAAACGCCTCGCCGTCTATCTCGAATTGAAAGGCGTTCGGTTCATTTTCCAGCGGGCGGACGTTGCGGGCAGCAGCCAGCGGCGAGAGCCAGTCGTTGCCGGGGGCCAGCGCCAGATCGAAATCCTCCAGCGTCTGCCACTCGCCGTCGCCGCGCCGGACGCGCGCATAAGTGGGCGTGACTTCCAACTCGGCGGCGTTGCGCATTTGCCCTGGCGCCGCTAGGGCCGCCTGGCCCTCGTCCAGAATGCGCACGGTGAAGGATTGGGCGGCGGGATGTGCCTCACCCTCTAGGTAGGCGCGCTGCTGGTGGCCGGCTTGACCCACAGCGAGCGGGCCGGCCTGGGGCAGGGTGTTTTGTTGGATATCGGCAGTGAAACGATAAGCCGGCAGGGCGCGCGCCATCTCCCACGCATCGCGCAAACGCTGCGCCGGCGACGATGCGGCAAGCGCAGACCCCTGACTCGAAACAACGATGAGGGCGACGACGATCAGCCCTCCCAGAACGAACCACAACCCATAACGCCCTGTGCGGCTGGAACTCATTCCACGCGCTCCTGACCAGAATTCACCCAAAGCAATCCAAACACGGCCACGTCACACCTATGTGCAGATGCGAGAGGGGTATAGCGGGCAGGCGTGACAGAAGCGCGACAGGCGGGCGCGCGCCACGCAATTGGATGCAACAAAAGGACACATGAAGGGCTGTCATGGCTTTTGTCACGCATATACTGCTGAACGTATACCATTTTGCTGCTTCCCGTGCGACACCGGCCGGACACACAACGTTCACATCGCCAGCAGGCAGCAAGGCCGCCCGCTTTCGCTATAATCCTCCCGCGCGACACAGGCGCGATGTCAATCGCTTCACGGGCTGGCGCACAGCGTTGTGAGGCACATGTTTAAGGCGCAGGATGCACAATGGGCCTCTGGCAGATTCGACTTCTGGGCAGGTTTGAAGTCTGGCACGATCACACGGCGCTGGCGGCGCGCTTCGAGACAGACAGCGCGCGCGCGTTGTTTGCGTGGCTGTGTCTCAATCCTGGCCGGCCGGCCCGCCGCGACACCCTGGCCGCCCTGCTGTGGCCGGATAAACCCCAGCCGGCCGCCCTGAGCGCCCTCCGCACGGCACTCGCGCGCATCCGGCGCGCGCTGGGCGACGCCGACGATGTCGTGCAGGCCGACACCAGTTCTGTGACCCTGACGCTCCCCGACGACTGGGACATGGACACCGCGCATTTTGAGCAGGCCATCACGCGCGCCCGGTCTCATAGACACCGGCGGGCAACCGGCTGCCCGCAGTGTCTGGCAGATCTGCGCCAGGCGATCGGGGTGTATGAGGGCGAGCTGCTGGCCGGCCTGACCGTGGAAAGCGACCTGTTCCTGGACTGGCTCACCCGGCAGCGCGAACATTTTCATCGCGCCGCGCAGGACATGCGCTTTGCCTTCGAGGACGGCGCGCGCTTCATTT
>DAOUDB010000191.1:0-5550 GCA_034431495.1 Thermoflexales bacterium | reverse complement strand
GCGTGGCACGTTTATCATCACCCCCGACGGCGAGCTGGCAGCCGCCGAGATCAGCTATGGCGATGTGGGCCGCAACGCCGATGAGTTGCTGCGCAAGCTGCAGGCTTGCATTTACGTGTACGAAAATCCTGGCCAGGCCTGCCCCGCCAAATGGGCGCCGGGCGCCAAGACTCTGACCACCGGCGCGAAGATTGTTGGCAAGGTGTACGAGGCGTTGAACGCCTGATCTTCGCCGCGATTGACGGCGCACGACCGGCAGCCGGCGGGTTGCCGGTCGCTGTTATTATCGGACACCACACATGTCGAAGTCCTTCGTTGTCCTCGTCGGCCGGCCCAATGTGGGCAAGAGCACGCTGTTCAACCGGCTGGCCGGCGAGCGACTGTCTGTGATCGACGACCGCCCCGGCACCACGCGAGATCGCGTTCACGCGCCATGTGTCTGGCGCGGCGTCGAGTTCACGGTGGTGGACACCGGCGGCATCGAGCCGCTGGAGCCGCTGCGCAGCCAGCGCGCGCTGGCCGAGGGCTCGTCGGACTTCGTGCGCGAGATCCGCGAGCAGGCCGAAATCGCCATCAGCGACGCGGATGTGGTGGTCTTCATGGTCGACGCGCAGGTGGGATTGTCGGCGGCAGACGAAGCTGTGGCCGACATCCTGCGCAAGCTGATCGGTCAGCGCCAGAAGGAAGGCAAGTCCACGCCGCCCGTCATCGTGGCTGCCAACAAAAGCGAGTCCGATTCGGCCCGCAATGCAAGCGTGGAGTTTTACAGCCTCGGCCTGGGCGACGTGTATCCGGTGAGCAGCCTGCACGGCGTCGGCACTGGCGATTTGATGGACGCGGTGGTGGCTGCGCTGCCGCCTCAGACGCCGGAGCCGCCGGATGACACGGTGAAAATCGCGCTCATTGGCCGTCCCAACGTGGGCAAGTCGTCGCTGTACAACCGGCTGATCGGCGAAGATCGCGTGATCGTCAGCGAGGTGCCGGGCACCACCCGCGATGCCATCGACACGGTCATCGAATTCGAGGAACAGATCGAAATCGACTCCGAGGACAACGCAGAGTCCACAATCCAAACTCGCAAATCCAAAATCACGCTGATCGACACCGCCGGCATTCGCAAGCGCGGCGCGATCGAGCCGGGAGTGGAGAAGTTCAGTGTGCTGCGCGCCTTCCGCGCCATCGAGCGGGCCGACGTGGCTTTGCTGTTGCTCGACGCAGCCGAGGGCATCACCGCTCAGGACGAGCACATCGCCGGCTATATTCTGGACGAGAGCAAAGGCGTCGTGCTGGTCGTGAACAAGTGGGATCTGATCGAAGGCGAGGAGAAAGTTGCGCGCGCCGCCAAACCGCTTGCCGGCCTGGGTCTGTTGACCGAGAAGATGCAGGACTTCTTCCGCGCGGCGCAGGACCGGTTCAACTTCATGGCTTACGCGCCGCCGCTCTTTGTGTCGGCCAAGACCGGGTTCCGCTGCGACCAGATCTTGCCCACCGCCCTGCGCGTGCACGAATCTCGCTCCATGCGCATCAGCACATCAGATGTCAACCGCATTTTGCGCGCAGCAGCCGAGCAGCACGCCCCGCCCACGCGCGGCAGCAAACGGCTCAAGATTTACTATGGCGCGCAGGTTGCCACGAACCCTCCGACGTTTGTGTTCCACGTGAATGATACAGAGCTGGCGCACTTCACCTACCGACGTTTCCTCGAAAACCGCATCCGCGACGAGTTTGGCTTTCTTGGCACGCCCATCCGGCTATCATTCCGGGGGCACAAGCAGAAAGAGCAGTGAAAGCGGCCGCGTGGGCGAGGTAGTCAGAAGCCGGCGGCGCCCAGCGCACGCAACATGACCACCACTAGCGGCCCCACCACCAGCGCCGGCAAGAAGTTCGCCACCCGCACGCGCTTGATCTCCAGCAGCGACAGGCCAATGCCGACGATGAGCAGCGCGCCGATCGCGGAGAGCACTGCCAGCACAGGATCGGCCGGGCCGGTGAAGGCGTTTTGCAGCAGGCCGGCGCCGAGCGAGATGCCCCCCTGGAAGAGCAAAATGGTGATCACGCTGAAGCCGACACCGATGCCCAGTGACGCCGCAAACGCCAGCGCGGCGAAGCCGTCGAGCGTGCTTTTGATCGACAACAACGCGAAATCGCCCCGCAAGCCGTCGCTGATGGAGCCGAGGATCGTCATCGGGCCGACGCAGAACACCAGGCTGGCCGCCACGTAGCCGCGCACGAAACGCGCTGCGCCGGCCGCGTCGTCGCTGCGCGCGAATTTGCGCTCCAGCCACCCGCCGAACCGGCTGAGGGCCGCATCGATGTTGACCCACTCGCCGACGATGCCGCCGGCCAGCACCGACAACAGCACGACGATGAACTTGGCCGGCACGTTGTCCTGCTGCGACATCGCATCGACCAGACTGAGAATCGCGTAGGCAATGGTAGACAGCCCAAGGCCGTCCAATACCGTTTCTCGAATTCGCGCCGGCAATCGGTTGCCGAGCAGCACGCCGATTGCTGTGCCGATGAGCACTGTGATGATGTTGATGAGGGTTCCGGTCATGGCAAGGCTGTATTGCGTATTCCGTGTTGCGCACAACGCTCTGCGTCTGAAACCTGTGGTCTGTGCTCTGTTGTCTGACTACTGACTACTGACTACTGATCTGATCTTCAACTCCGCCTGATCGAGTTGCTCGGCGCACAGGGCGGCCAAACGCTGGCCGCGCGCATGGAGCGCGAGCGACTGTTCGAGGGGTAGATCGCCGCGTTCGAGTTGCTCGACGATCTGTTGCAGTTCACGATAGGCCTGCTCGAAGGTCAGATTCTGGTCGCCGGCCCGGTCCGGCGCGGCCTGGTCCGGCGCGGCGGGGGATTGCGTTGTTTGCTTCCTGGGCATGGGCGACATTGTAGCGCGCCGGCGCATCAGCCGAGCGGCAGCCGGGGCGCAATTGTCAACACGCCGATCACCACCATGACCGCCGATACGAGCGTGCGGAACACGCGGATGTTGACGCGCCGATGGATAGCTTCTCCGGCCGCCACGCCGGCCAGCATGAACGGCGCCATGACCAGCACCGTCGTCGCTGTGCCTGCTGCCCACGCGCCGCTCAAGGTCCATTGCGCCAGCAACAACACTGCCAACGCCACAAATGACAGACTCATCGTCGCGCGGAATGCGCTCTTATCGTGGATTGACTCGTGAAAGTAGGCAATCATCAGCGGGCCGCCCGAGGCAAATGCGCCGTGCACTGCGCCGCCAGCCACAAGCTGCGCCTTGAGCAACCAGTCCGGCAGCCGCCGTTCGCGCAGCCCCGGCAACAACACGCGCGCGCCCATGAACGTCACGTAAGCGCCGACTGCCAGCATGAGGCCAGCCTCGGGCAGCTGGTTGGCAAATAGAATGCCGGCCGGCATTCCCACAACGCCCAGCGCTACCGTCACGAGGAAGGGTTTGCGGCGCACATGTTTCCACCCCGACAGCGCCAAGTAGGCGGACAGCGCCAGCCCCAGCGTCTGCAACGAACACACAGACAGGCGCACGCCGATGAAAAGACTGGTCAGCGGCAACGCCAGCACGACGGCGCCCATGCCGGTGATGCCGGCAACCATGAACGCCACCAGCACCACGACGCCGACGGCCAGGACGGTCTGTGTATCGAGCGGCATGTGAGCGACACCCGCCGGAGCGCGCTGCCCCGGCGGGGAACAACGCTCGCAATCAGTATTCGAACACCACAGCCTGATGGCCGATCACTTCCGGAACGGTGACCGCCGCGCCGTTGAGCGGCAATTCCACCTTCGCCGGCGCAAGATACGCGCGGGTGATCGTCTCCGGCACGTTGATACGCAGCGGGACATCGTACAGAGCCGGCATGTCTTCGATCACCAGACAGCGCCCGCGCTGCAATGGCGGCGCATACATCAGATGGGCCACATAGCGGCAATGCTGGGGTTGATGCGTAAGTGCAACCCGGCCCGCGCTTGGCATCCGGGTTTCCACGACCTGCTGTGTGTAGATCAGCCGCAGCGCGTTCAGGAAAAACTGCCGGTGCACTTTCGCGCCGTGGTGGTAGTACATCTCGCCAAGCCGGTGCGGCAGATACACCAGGTTGCCCTTGCGCCACGCGCCGGGATGCGCAGCATCTTCGACGCGATAGGGCGTGTTCTGGTGCGAACAGTAGTGCCCATAGGTGCGGTCGAAGTATGGCTCGCGGATCACTGCCAGGGCAGTGGCATCGGTCAGGGTTGCTTTGAAGGCAGCCAGGTAGTTGAGGAAAGGCGAGGCGGGCAGGCCGGCTGACAGGTCGGGGCCGGCGATCATATAGTCGAGCTGGTAGCTGGCCGGGCCGGCATACTCGGCGCCCACATCCAGCGCGAAACGAGAGCGGGCGCGATCGAGGCCGCTCTCGCCCAACACCAGCACGCTGCCGCCGGCACGGGCAAAGGCATCGATGCGCTGCGCCGTCGCGTCGTCGAGGAACGCCGCGCCGGGCAACACCAGCGCCGCAAAACGGCTCAGGTCTGCGCCGGGCATGACCACCTCGAAATCAATCTGGTTTTCCATCAGCATGTTGGCTACGCCCTGGTCATCCGGCTCATTGCCACTGAGGAAAAGGCCCAGATTCGCGCACGGCCTGCCATCCAGGCCGTATTCCTCGATCTGCTCAACATAGGCGTAGGCATGGCCGATGTTCTCGTAGGTCGGCATGTCCATGACGCCGTTGGGGTGCAACTGGTCGCCAAAGGAGCAGCGCGCGCCATAGGCAACCATGCAGGCTGCTTCATAGCGGATCGCCTCAGGGGCCTTGAAACCGCCAAACTCGCCCCACATGGTGTGGAACTTGCCGCTCATGGCGAGGTATTGCTTGCCGGTGTTGGCGAAGTAGCGGGCGCGGATGGGGAACTTGTCGTAGCCGCCCCAGGTGGTGGGCAAATCTTCCAGCTCGAAGTGTGTATCGCCCAGATGCCATTCAGGGTGATATTGGCTGGCGCCGCCGTTGTAGAAGATAGTCGCCTGGGGCCATCTGGCCTGGATGATGGCGTTGCAGTCGGCCATGAAGCGCTGCCACTTGAGGACGTTGTAGCGGGATGCGTCGTCATCGTTAGCCGGATCGAGGCCCTCGGCCTTCATGTCGGCCACGCAGTTGGGGCAATAGCACGGCTCGCGGAAGCAAATATCGTAAAAGAAGCCATCCACCTCGAACTGCTCACAGATTTCGCGCGTCTGAGCCAGTATGAGATCCTTGTACGCGCCGCTGGGGCACAGATTCTTCCACGAAATGATCGGTTTGGGGTCGGACGGCGCGGCGGTCACGTCGTAGTTGAAGTGCGAGATGGAGCCGTCCTTGCGTCGAGCAACCCATTCGGGATGTTGTTCAGCATCGGTGGCCGACCAGCCGACGGTGTAGTAAATCGGCGCGCGCACGCCGATCTCGTGCGACGCCTCGATCTGCTCCTTGAGCAGATTGCGGCGCAGGTTCGGGTGCGGCTGGCCAACCTGGGTGGGGTAGTAGCTCCAACTATGGTGGCACTTGGCAAACACCGTGATGGAGTTGA
>DAOUDB010000190.1:0-43660 GCA_034431495.1 Thermoflexales bacterium | reverse complement strand
GCGCGCTTGTCGCGTTTCACTTTAAGGAGGCTGTCATGAACTCAACGCGCCAATCCATCTTCCCGACCATGTCAAAGCAAATCACGCGCCCCTCCCGCCGCATGCCCGCCCCCGGACTCTTGCTGGCATGTCTGGCGTTGATCAGCTCCTCCCTTCAGCCGGCTGCGCGCGCAAGTGCGCGAGTGGCGGTACCCCAATCCGAGCCACAGGCTGCGCTGACGCTCCTTCAGCCGTCGAGCGACTGCGAACCGCTCGCTCACGGTGTGATGGTGACACAGACCCTCTCATTCATGGGAGACAGCGACTGTTTCGCCTTCACCGGTCAACAGAACGACATGATCAACGTGTATGTGGCCAACGACACAGACGCGGGTCAAAGACGCCTGACACTCTCGCTGCGCAACGCGGATGGTCAGTCGTTGACGACAGCCAGCTCGCTAACCACAGGCAGCAACGTGGAGAAACGGCAGTTCAGGTTACCGGCCGATGGCGCGTACTTTGCCGTGATCAGCGGCATCAGCGACACCACCGGCCCTTACAGGCTGTGGCTATCGAAGCTCAGCCAGAACGCATCGGCCATCTCCGATGGTCAGGCGCTGCGACGCGAGATCGACCATCCCGGCGACGGCGAGCTGTACACCTTCAACGGTCGAGCCGGCGATCGGGTAACGCTGTACGTGGACAATCTGATGCTCACAGGCACGCGCCGGCTGGCGCTCACCGTCTATCGCCCCACGGCTGCCACATCATGGAAGTACGCCACCTCTACGCTGGCCGGCTGGGATGTCGATGGCCGAGGCTACAACCTGCCTGAAAACGGGACCTACATCGTCGTCGTCGAAGGCTTCGCGGATTCCACAGGTAGTTACCAGCTCGGCTATAGCAACATCGGCCAGGATATCACCTTCATTAAAGATGGCGAATCTTTCGCGCAGCACATAGCCTTCCCCGGCGACGAGGACGGTTTCGCCTTCATGGGCTGCGCCAGCGACATCATCACGATCTTCGGTCGCAACATGACTACGAGCGGCAGCCGCCGTCTTGCGCTGACATTGCTCAAGCCCGACGGCAGTATCGCGGCCAGTCAAAGCTCCCTCTCAGCCGGCAGCGATGTGCAGATCAAAGATCTGACGCTCTCAGCATCCGGCCAATATCGGATCATCTTCGGTGGCATCCAGGACACGACCGGCCCTTACACCGGCACATTGTCCTATCTGGACCTGCCACCCGCGTGCGGGTCAGTAACGCAGCCTGACCGCTATGAGCCAAACGACACTTGCCTCACCGCCACCTGGCTCCCCACCTACACCATCCCGCCCTGGACTGCCAACCTGCACACCAGCACAGATGTAGACTTCTACAGTCTGGTGATTACCCAACCGGGCACCACTCTGCAGGCGACACTCAATCAGCCCGGCCAGGATTACGATCTTGTCCTGTACCCGGCCTGCCAAAACCCGATGCCAGAGCCAGTCCAGGCGGGACGCGCGCGCGGCACAGGCACCGAGTCCATCATCTACAACATCGGCGCAACCAGCGCGACAACGTATTACCTCAAAGTGGAAGGATTCGACGGCGCCTATGCCGAACTGCCATACGACCTGCAAATCGAACTGACGCTCGACAGCCGGGAACCAGACAACACCTGCGACACGGCTACAATCGTGTCGCCCACAGCGCCGGCCAGTTCCTACCTGAGCTACGCCGGCGATGTCGATTTCTTTAAGGTGCGTGTCGATCAGCCGTTCTCGACCCTGCGCGCCCGCGTGCAACATCCTGACCAGGATTACGACCTGACGCTGTACAAGGGCTGCCCCACTTCAGCCGGCCTGCCGCGCCACACCGGCCAGACCCGCCAGACCGGCGAAGAGCGATTGAACTTCAACATCGGCGCCGATCCGGGCTGGTACTACCTCATGGTCAACGGTTTGAATAACGCCAGTAGTTACATCCCCTACACTCTTTCTGTGGCGATCGAGCCGCTGGCCGCGCAAAGCTACGGCAGCCTGATCCTCACCCATCGCGCGCGGCTTCAGGCGCGTTTCAGCGCGCAGGCCGAACAAGATCTGTACGACAAGCTGATCGCACTAGCCGGCCAACCCTCCGTCTCCGGCCTGATCGTGGATATCGGCGCGAACCCAGCAGCCAGCGATGCCTACCTCGCGTGGGACGCCGATCCGGCCAGTCCCGCCCTTGCCAACGCAGTCGCACAGGCTATCAAAACGTTGATCGGCGAACAGCTCAGTCTTTATCCGGGCATTCGCTACCTGGTCATCGCCGGCGATGATCACATCGTGCCGTTCTACCGCACCCTCATCACCCCCACTACGCCCGGCAGCAGCCAGACGTGGCGCGATGAGTCCGCATATCTGTCCCTGTTTGCTGGGCCGTGGAACACAGCCGACCCAACCGTCGAAGCGTTGCGCGGCAACTACACATTGACCGATGATTACTATGCAGCAGATGAGGGCATCGACCGGCGCGGCCATACGGTGCACGTGCCAGGCCGGGGCCTGGGCCGATTGGTGGAAACACCGGCCGAGATGGGCGCCGTGGTCGACGCCTTCATCGCAATGGGCGGACACCAGACCGCTGCGCGCGGCCTGGCAGCCGGGGCCAGCTTCCCCGTCAACATTACGCAATGGATCTGCGACCGGTTCAGCGCATCGGGGCTGACGGCGATCTGCTTTGCCAATGATTCATGGAACGCCAATACCCTGCGCTCGGCATGGCTGGATACGCCGCAGACGCAGGAGCTGGTGAGCATCAACGCCGACACGCAACACGCCCAGATCACGCCGCCCGCCGGCGGCGCCGAAACGGCACAGGATGCGTTGAGCGCATCGGCTCCCAGGTCGGGGGTGTTGCTATACAGCCTCGGCAACCACATGGGGCTGAATGTGGCGCCGGGGAACCCCGGCGAGTTGGACTGGCCGCAGGCGCTGGCCGGCAAAGGCGCCAGCCTGGTCGGCAACACCGGCTGGGGCTATGGACTGGCGCAGGGCACAGGATTGTCCGACGCCATGATCGAACGCTTCACCCGCCTGCTGGTCACCGGCGACGGCGCCACCCTGGGCGATGCCTTGCTGTACGCAAAGCGCGCCTACTATCTCGGCGCTGCGCGTTTCGACCACTTCGACGCAAAGGTGTTGGCCGGCCTGGTGTTGTATGGACTGCCCATGTTCTCTATAAACACAGCGGCAGCCGGAGTCTATGGCGCAAGTGCGCACATGGCCGGCGCAGCGCAGACAACCGATGCGCCCACGCCCGCCACAAGCCCACAGGTCGAAAGAGGCGGCGAGATCATGGTCGAACAACAGGTGATTCGCTTCGGCAGCCCCGTCACCCAGACGACGCCGACCGGGCAATACTTCACACTCGACGGCCAATCTGGCGCGCCCGACGGCCAACCGCTGCAACCACGCCACATCGTCAGCACTTACGCAATCAGCCGGCCCATCCACGGCGCAGTGCTCGTCGAGGCCACATACCGGGATGTGGCTGGTATCAATCCCGTGATTGCTGTCGCGGTTAACCCCGGCGCCGCGCCCATCTCCGAGCCGGCCTTTCAATCAACACACTGGACACCCCAGACACTGTTCAATATCCAAACGGCGCGAGGGATGTTCGATGGCGGCCTGGCCCAGGATGTGGTGATCGACGCCGGCCAGTTCAAGGGCACATCGAGCCTGGGCGCACAACGCCTGTATAGCAGCGTGACCGCCTGGTTGTATCGCGCAGATGATTCAGACTGGACGCCGCCTGAGATCGGTTGCATCCTGGCAAGCCCAACCCTGACCGGCACGCAGATGCGTGTGACTGCGGACGACGACTCGGAAATATACGGCGTGCTGGTCGCATACACAACTAACGCTGGGCAGTGGCAAAGCGTAGACCTGAGCCAGGCTTCGAATGGCGCCTGGGCCGGCACTGTGCCTGCGCCGATGGCGGTGCTGCTCGTTCAGGTGGTAGACAAAGCCGGCAACGTCACATCTCAATACCTCAGCGAATCGAGCACGGCGCGCTCCACTTGCGCATCGTTCTTGCCGCGCGCGATCCGATAGTGTCCGGCGTCACCGAACAACGTCTCTGCGCGCCTTCATCTCTGTTGCAGACGCCTCTCACCTTGCCATGTTAAAAGAAGCGGTGAGATCGTCAAAGCGGGGATGAAGGCAAAGCATGAAGACTGTCCGCATCGTTATGAGTCTGGCCGGCGCTGTGGCGCTGGCGGCGCTGGCGGCGCTGGCCCTCCAACCCGGTCAGCGTCCGCTGGCCAGCGCCCGCATCGAAGTGGCGCAGGCCGATCTCGGTCTGAGCGGCTATGCGCGCGCGTTTGAACCGCGCCCCTTTGTTTTTCCCGCCGATCATGGGCCACATCCCGAATATCAGACGGAGTGGTGGTACTACACCGGCAACCTGCAAGACGCTGCCGGCCGGCAGTTCGGCTATCAATTCACCATCTTCCGCCGCGCTCTGACTGCTGAACCGATCACCCGCGCTTCGAGTCTGGCCTCGAACCAGTTGTACTTTGCGCACTTTGCGCTCACCGACATCAACGCACAACAGCACACGGCCGCCGAGAAGTTCAGTCGGGGCGCGGGCGGTCTGGCCGGCGCGTGCGCGCGCGACGCAGCCATCTCCTGCAACGACGACGCATCCTTCCGCGCCTTCATCGAGGATTGGTCGGTGACTGCGCTCGATGACGCGGGCAACACGGTGCGCATCCTCGCCCGCCACGCGAATCACCGCCTGGATTTGACACTGCGCGCCGTCAAGCCGGCTGTGCTGCACGGCGATCGCGGCCACAGCCCCAAAGGCACACAACCCGGCAACGCCTCTTTCTACTATTCATTCACCCGCATGCAAACAGAAGGCGAAGTCAGCTTCGACGGAAACAAGTTCTCCGTCACCGGCCTGAGCTGGATGGATCATGAGTGGAGCACCAGCGCTCTCGGCGAAAATGCGCTGGGGTGGGACTGGTTCTCCATCCAGCTCGACGATCAGCGCGAACTGATGCTCTTTCAAATTCGCAACGCCGACGGGTCGCTCGAGCCGGCTTCATCCGGCACACTGATCGATGCAGCCGGCCAGACCACGCGCCTGACATTGGCCGACTTCACCCTGGAACCGCAAACGGTGTGGCGCAGCCCAACCAGCGGCGGGGAATATCCGCAGCGCTGGCGTATTCGCATTCCCACCCACGAGATCGACCTGACCGTCGAAGCGCGAACGCCGGCCCAGGAGATGAACGTCTCGATCGTCTACTGGGAAGGGGCAATTCAGGTCAGCGGGACAATCCAGGGGCAGCCGGTGCGCGGACAGGGTTATCTGGAGATGACCGGCTACGCACAGTCGATCAACGGCAAGTTTTGAGAGGCTGGCGCAGCTCAGTCCGGCTGACCCAGCGCCAGATCAAGCGCCTCGCCCAGCGAGCGCGCGCTGAGGACGCGCAAATCGGCCGGGGGGCGTTCGATTGGCCGCGACAGTTTGGGGATCAGGCAACGCTTGAAGCCAAGCTTGGCCGCCTCGTTCAGTCGCGCCGGCAACTGGCCCACAGAACGCAATTCGCCGCTCAGGCCAACTTCGCCGATGATGGCCAGGTCCATCGGCACGGGCGCGCCTTTGTATGCGCTGGCAATGGCAATCGCCGCCGGCAAATCGGCGGCCGGCTCCTCAATAGTCATGCCGCCGACCACATTCACAAATACGTCTTGATCGTGCAGCCGAATGCCGACCCGCTTGGCCAGCACAGCCAGGATGAGAAACAAGCGGTTGTAGTCCCAACCGTTGGCGGTGCGGCGTGGCATGGGATTCTGCGTGGGCGAGGTCAGCCCCTGCATCTCGACCAGCAGCGGACGTGTGCCTTCCATCGTCACCGCAACAGCAGAGCCGGGGGCGAACGACATGCGCTCGGCCAGAAAAGCCTCGCTGGGGTTGGTCACTTCGATCATGCCACTGCCGGCCATCTCGAACACACCCACTTCGCTGGTCGCGCCAAAGCGATTCTTGATCGACCGCAGCAGCCGAAAGGCGTGGAAGCGGTCGCCCTCCATCTGCAACACGGTGTCCACGATGTGCTCCAGCACTTTCGGGCCGGCGATGGCGCCCTCCTTCGTCACATGGCCGACGATGAACACAGCAATGTCCTGCGACTTGGCCAGCGCCTGCAAGCGCAGCGCGCACTCGCGCACCTGGCTAACGGTGCCCGGACTGGAGGAAACCGTGTCGAGATACATCGTCTGGATCGAGTCGATGATGGTGAGCCTCGGCTTCATCGCCTCGATTTGATAGATGACGTTGTCCAGATTGGTGTCGGTGAGCAGATAGAGGTCGCTATCCCCCACGCCCAGTCGCTGAGCGCGCATCTTGAGTTGCTGGGCGCTCTCCTCGCCGCTGACATACAAGGCCGGCCCGACATGCTGGGCGGTCGAAACCGCAGCTTGCATCAACAAGGTAGATTTGCCGATGCCCGGATCGCCGCCGACCAGCACCAACGACCCCGGCACGATGCCGCCCCCCAGCACGCGGGAGAATTCGCCGATCGCCAACGGCAGGCGTTGAAAGCCGTCAGCCTGGATATCGCTCAGCTTTTGCGGCGCGATGCTGCCCATCATGCGCGCGCCCTGCCGGCTCTTCTCGCGCGCCTCATCCACCACTTCCTCGACCAGTGTGTTCCACTCGCCGCAGTCTGGGCATTTGCCGGCCCAGCGCATCTGGACACTGCCACAGTTCGAGCACACATAGCGCGTCTTGAGTTTGGGGGCAGCGGTTTTGGACATGCCGCCAGTGTAGCACAAACGTTCTGCGAACGCGCCAGCATCTCACAGAACAGGGCAGTTCGAGCGTCAGCGGGCCCGCACTGAATCGTCAATCCACAATCATCAGTCGTCAATCGCCACAGGTATACTCTTTGTGATGATTGCCACTGCAACACGATTAGCCCTCGGCGCGCTTGCGCTGGCCGGCCTGTTGTCGGCTTGCCAGAACGCCGGCGGCTCGCCACTCAGCGCCGTCAGCGTGGAACCGTCGGTCATCAGCCCTGACGCCGACGGCACAGACGACCTGGCGCGCATCACCTATCGCGTTAGCGCGCCGGCTCGCATCAGCATCTATCTGACCAGCGCCGACGGCGCGCGCTTCGATTTGCGCCGCGACGTGGAACGCGCGCCCAGCCCGGCGTCGTACGAAATCCTGTTCAACGGCGTAGCCGGTGGCCGGCTGATGGCGAATGGTGACTACACCTGGCATATCGAGGCTGTCACCGATGCCGGCGTCACCAGCTTCAGCGGCCCTTTGCGCATCGAGCAGGCCGACATGCCCTTTCCAAAAATCGAAGACTTCACGCTGTCCAGTCCGATCTTCACGCCCAACCGCGACGGCATCGACGACCGCGTGTACATCAATGTGTATCTGACAGCGCGCGCCCGTCTGAACGTGTACGTGGTGGGCGACAACGGCTTCCGCTACGAGGTGCAGCGCCGCGAGGGCTTGCAACTCGTCTCAGACAGCGCCGAGCTGGCGCCGGGACGCTACAACTATGACTACGACGGCGGCATCGACCTGGGGGCCGACCCGCCACCCAACGGCGTGTATACCCTCGTCGCTCAAAGTCAAGACGCTATAGGACAGAGCGATATGGTGACAGCTTCACTCACGATCGCCCAAAGCGGCCGGCCCAATGCCGAAATCGTGGTGCAGCCCGACGGCAGCGGCGTGGAGTGGGCGCGCGCATCGGGAGCGGCTTTGCCCGGCAATCCCAACGAAACCCAACGCCTCACGTTCGGCATCGGCGAAACGCTGCACTTCACCATGGCAGTGCGCAACACCGGCCTGGTGCCCATCCGCACCGCCGGCCCTTTCGATCCGAACGACTGCTATCGCATGGATGAAAACCGCTACACCAAAGGCTTCCCCCAGGAGCCAGGCGTGTTCCGCGTCGGCGTGGACTACGAGACCAACACCGGCAGCGACCATCCGTGGCGCTGGGGCATCGGCGCGCTTGACGATCTGGACATCGTGATGCGCGATGGGCAGCCGCTGTACTACCTCGCGCCGGGCAAGCAGGTGCTGGTGCGAGGATGCATTCAGCTCACACAAATGCCGGTGCGCAATCCGTTCTACGTGTGGGCCTCGCTCATCCACGAAGACGTGGAGATTACCGCCATCAACAACCGCGTGTCGCCCGTGCTGATCCAACTGGTCAAGCCGTAGACAGCCCCCGCCGCAATCATGCCCGCACATCGCCATCGTCAGTCGCGCGCGCTGTGGCTTGCCGTGCCCATCATTCTGCTGGGCTTCGCTTTGCGTGTGTATCGGCTGGATGCCGTGCGGCACGAATTCGACCGGGGCTATCCGCACGGTTTGGGCATCGCCATTCTGGAGTCGATCGCCGACCGGCGCTGGAGCGATCTGCCAGCTGTCAGCTCTGCCACCAGTGTCGCGTTGCCGAATCCTCCGCTGCTCAGCTATATCTGGGCATTGGTCGCCGTCGTCGATCGCAGTCCATTCTCTGCCACAGCCGTGAGCGCCATGCTCAACGTGCTGGTTGTTGCGATGACATATGCGCTGGCCGGCCGGCTGTTTGGCGTGCGCGTGGCATGGCCGGCCGCACTACTGGCCGCCAGCAGCCCATGGGCCATTCACACGGCGCGCGGGGCATGGGTCCAGGGCTGGCTAGAACTCAGCGCGACCTGCGCGGCATGGCTTGGGTTGACGGCGCTCAAGCGTGGCGCAGCACGGCGACTGATCGCCGGCGCTCTCATCACAGCCACCCTCATCCAGACCTATCTGCTGGCATTGGGCGTGGCGGCGCAAGTCGTGGCAGCCATCATCGTTGCCGGCGCGCGTTTGCGCGCTCTGCTCAAGCCGGCGGCGCTTGCACTCGTTATCCTTGTCGCCAGCGCCAGCCTGTTTGCTGTGGCGAATGCTGCATCACGAAGCCTGTCAGGAATCGCAGACGGGACCGGCGTTGCCGGCTTCGACAAATACCCGGAGATGGGACCATCGATTCCCAATCCATTCGGGATTCGCATCGACTACACAGCGGCGGTGCGAACTGCTGCGATGACAAGCGGGCGCGGCTACGATGCGCTCGTTGCCAACGACCTCGGCCCCGACTTCATCGGCGCCGAACAACGGTTGCTATGGAGCGCACGCGCTCTGTTGGTCGAAGTTCTGCTGGCCGTGGGGTTTGGCATGGCAACCTGGCGCGCGCGCCGAAGCGTGGCGCATCGCTGGATGGCAGTGTGGCTTTCCGTCCCCATCCTGAGTGCTGTTGTCTTCGGCATGCTGCGCCCCAAAGTAGACTTCCTGGAGTTCTACTTCCTGATGACACAGCCGGCCGGCTATGCGCTGGCTGCGCTGCCAATTGGCGCGTTGATATCGCCGGCGTCTCACACTGGCCGGCGCAAGATCGTCTCGGCAGCTATCATCGGATGCGCGCTTGCATTGGCGCTGGCGCCGGCCCCAATGTTGATGCGCTTCGCCGAGGGCACGCTGGCGCAGCCGCTCATTCGCAATCTTCGCTTTGGCACACCGACGGTGGACCGACTGCCTACCCTGCCACTGCGCTGGCAGCCGGCGCTGCGCGCAGTGTGGCAACAACAGTGCCACATGCTCAACGACGCTGTGCCACAAAACTGGCTAATCAGCATGAATGAGAGCGGGCACATGGCCCGCGCCGGGCGTTGGGCTGCAATGGGAGACTCGCATCAGTGGCTGGTTTCACCACAAGGGGGAGACTGCGTTACGCTGGCCGATGGTCTGCCAGTTTACGCCGACGCCTTTCCCGTGCAACTGGGCGCTTCAACGGCCATCACTGTCTATCGATCGAGGATGTGGCCGGGTGATTCATTGAACGACACAGGCCAAAACGCGCGCGCCGTGTCTGACTGGAGATCGCTGGATGGTCATGTTTACGCCCTCAGGGCGCCAGCGCCCCCCCTGGTGACCAACCTGGGCTGGTCGCTGGCCGGCATCGCGGATCAGATCCGCATTCTGCCCAACACACCACCAGACGGCAGCGTCGCCGAAGTAACCTACGTGTGGCGCATTGATAGGCTGCCCGACGAACCTCACGCCGGCTGGGTATTCGACTGCTTCGCGCAGCTTATCGACGCTGCCGGCAACGAGGTTGCCCTCGCCCGCGCACCTGGTTTGCCCGGCGCAGTCTGGCAACCCGGCCAGTTGATCGTCATGACGCTGCGTGTAGCAATGCCGGCAGACGCAATCCACACCAACGGTTCCGAAAGTGGTTACACCCTACGCATCTCGCTGTATGACCCGCAACAAAGGAAGAACGCTGTCTTCTTCGACCCTGCCTGGCCCGACCGACCTATTCTTTTCCTCGAACATTCCGCACTCGCGATGAGCGGAGCGAACCAGCCATGACACAACTCGAACTGGCTGTCGTCATCGTTTCGTGGAACGTGCGCGCATTGCTGCGCGGCTGTCTGGCCTCGCTCTTGCGCGAAGCGCCGATCGACACGACGGTGATCGTGGTGGATAGCGCCTCAACCGACGGCACACCGGACATGGTGCAAGCCGATTTCCCGGTGGTCCACTTGATCGCCTGTGCCGAGAACGTCGGCTATGTGAGAGGCAACAACCTGGGGCTGCGCGCGCTGGGGCTGCGCGCGCCAGGGCTGACGGATGAGGCGCCGGCCAGCGACCAGACCCTGCCGGCCAATCGCCGATCGCCGCGCTTTGTCTGGTTGCTCAACCCCGACACCGAGGTGCTTCCCGGCGCCGTCTCGATCCTGCTCGACTTCATGCGCGAGCATCCCCGTTGCGGATTGTGCGGCCCCAAACTGATTAACCCCGATGGCAGCCTGCAACATGGGGCGTTTGAATTTCCCGGCCTGACGCAGCTCTTGCTGGAAACACAGCCGCTGTTGTGGCGCTTTCGCGGCAGCCGGCTGGATGGCCGCTATGCCGTCCGGCAATACGAAGCCGGCCAGCCTTTCCCCATTGGCCATCCCCTCGGCGCGGCCATGCTGGCGCGGGCCGAGGCAATCGCGCAGATCGGGCCACTCGACCCCGGCTTCGAAATGTACTCCGAAGAGGTGGACTGGGCCATGCGGATGAAACAGGCCGGCTGGGAGCGCTGGTGCGTGCCGGCGGCTGTCGTCAAGCATTACGGCGGCGCCAGCAGCGGCCAGGTCAGTGAGCGCGCCGAGCGCATCAAGTGGCGCAGCCGGCTACGCTATTACCAGAAGCACTACTCGCCGCTGAAGCGATGGCTTGCCACGCGTTTGGCGCCGCGCTCCTCCGCTTGACACCCACCCGGCTCAACACTAATATCTCGTGCTGAGAGCACTCTCAATGATGACGCTGGATGAAGTCGCCCGGCTTTGTGGCGTGTCACGTTCGACTGTGTCGCGTGTGATCAACAACAACCCCAACGTCAGCGCGCCCACCCGCCACAAGGTTCTGCGCGTCATTCAGGAAACCCACTTTGAGCCGAATCTGGTTGCGCGCAGCCTGGCGGCAGGGCGCACGCGCATGTTGGGCCTGCTCATTCCGCGCGCAGTGACCACCCTGTTCCACGATCCCTACTTTCCCACCGTCATCCAGGGGGTGGCCTCGGCCTGCAATGCGCATGAGTTCTCCGTAATGCTGTGGCTGGCCGAGCCAGAATACGAGCGACGCATGGCGCGGCAGGTGCTCAACGCCACGCTGGCCGACGGCGTGATCGTGGCCTCGGCGCAGTTGGATGATCCCATTCTGGCAGCGCTGATGGATCACCACCGGCCATTCCTGGTGATTGGCCGTCACCCGTCCAGCGAGCAAGTGAGCTACGTGGATGTCGACAACCGCGCCGGCGCACGCCTGGCGGTGAACCATCTCATCGGGTTGGGCCGGCGGCGCATCGCCACGATCGCCGGACCGCAGAACCTGGCGCCCGGCATCGACCGGCGTCTCGGCTACGAAGATGCGCTGGCGCAGGCCGGCATTGCGCATGATCCGCGCCTGGTGCGCGAGGGCGATTTTACTGACGAGAGCGGCTATGCTGCCATGCGCGAGTTGCTGCCACAGCGTCCCGACGCCGTGTTCGCAGCCAGCGACATCATGGCGATCGCGGCAATGCGGGCGATTCACGAAGCCGGAATGCAGGTGCCCGCTGACATCGCGGTAGTTGGCTTCGATGACGTCGATCTGGCAGCGCGCGCCAACCCGACGCTGACGACCATTCGCCAGCCGGTGCACCAGAGCGGCGTGATCGCGGCAGAAACATTGATCCAATTGATCGACGAGCCACAATGCGCGCCACGCCAGATCATCCTGCCGACAGAGCTTGTGGTGCGCGCATCATGCGGCGCGAAGCTGTCAATCGCTCATTCACCGACCGATCAGACGGCCCTGTGAGGGCGTGAAACGTTCGGCAGACAAAATCACCCCACCCGCGCCGGCGCCCTCCCGTTTGCCGGCCTGATTGCCGGCAGCCGCGGGCTTCCCCCTGGCCTGAGCTTTGCGCCACTCGCGCAGACGGACAATCTCCTCCGGCAAAATGGCATAGCGCGCCGCCGATTGAATCAGATGATCGACCAGCGTCGCCGAGATCTGGCGGCACAAGTCATCGGCATCTGTGAAAGCGTGCCACCTGGCGTGCCGTGACAGCTCGCGGGCAAACGCCTCACCGGCCTGTGTGCGCAAGATATCGCGCTTGGAGAACAGCATCGGCGCATGGCCGGCGCGCCGGGCCACCTGCCATTCCAGCCCGACCGGCGCGCGCACATCGCAGCCCAGCAGCAGCACATGAATATCCGCCTGCGCGACCGCATCGAGATCAGGTTCGCGGTCATCCAGCGGTGTTTGAGCCACACGCCAGCCCAGTGAGGTGGGGACTTCGGGAATTAGCCGGCTCAGCGCCTCGCGTTCATCCTTCAAATCGGAAGCGGCTGAGATGTAAATCAGAACGCGGTCTGTCATTCGATCACACTCCGCATGGGATTGTATGGGGCGGCCCTGTGACAGGGCCTACCCCCACGTCGCTTCAAACAACATCTTGTCGCGCTCGTCGCTGAAAAGCCAGTTGGGAATGCGGATCGGATACGCGCCGGAGAAGCAGGCCGTGCAGTTGCCAATCTCATAGCGGGCTGCGCGATCCTGCGAACTCCCGTTCGCCGCGTCCTCGTTGGCCGCCCACACGCCATCCTGCACGGCCCGGATCATGCCTTCGAGGCTGAGGTAGGCCAGGCTGTCTGCGCCGATCTGCTCGCAGATTTCCTGCACGCCCATGCGATGGGCGATCAACTCTTTGTAGGTCGCCATGTCCACGCCCATGAAGCAGGGGTGACGCACCGGCGGCGACGACACCCGCACATGCACTTCGCGCGCCCCGCCGTCGCGCACCAGTTGAATCAGCGGGCCGACCGTGTTGCCGCGCACGATCGAATCGTCGATCAACACCACGCGCTTGTTCTTCAGGTTGGCGGTGAGCGGATTGAATTTAAGGTTGACGCCCAGCTTGCGCAGGTCGTCGTCCGGCTGGATGAAAGTGCGGCCGATGTAGCGGTTCTTGGTCAACCCCTCGCTGAAGGGAATGCCGGCTTCCTGGCTGAAGCCGATGGCGGCCGGCGTCGCCGAGTCCGGCACGCCAAAGACCAGATCGGCGTCGGCGGGCGCTTCGCGGGCGAGTTGCCGGCCCAGACGCTGGCGCACCTCGTGAATCACCTGGCCCTGCAAGCGCGAATCCGGGCGCGCGAAATAGACATACTCGAAGATGCACAGCGCCGGCAGCGCAAGCTTGCGCCCCTGGGTCGAGGTAATGCCGTTGCGGTCGAGCCGCACGATTTCGCCGGGCTTCACCTCGCGGATGAACGTCGCACCCACGGTAAGCAGGGCGCACGACTCGGACGCCACCACATACCCGCCATCGCCCAGCGCGCCCAGGCACAGCGGCCGCAGACCATGCGGGTCACGCGCGGCATACACGGCGTCGCGGGTCAGAATCACCAGGCAATAAGCGCCCTCAGCCACCTGCATAAAGGCGCGAATGCGCTGCTCCCAACGATCAGCCGGATTCTGGATTTTGGCCTTTTGATTCTGGGTTTGGGATTTGCCGTTAGCCGGCGCGGGGGCGCTTGCCGGCGAAAAATCATCGCGCGCGCCGTCGTCCCACACTTCGGGCGGCGCGGCCAGCATCTGCGTGATGACCTCGCTATCGGTGGTGGAAGAGAGACCGACGCCGCGCTCGAGCAGCCGGCGGCGCAACTCCAGCGCGTTGGTCAGGTTGCCGTTGTGTCCCACACCCAGCGGGCCGTAGATCGTCTCGATCAGATAGGGCTGCGCGTTGCGAAGATGGGAGGAGCCGGTGGTGGAGTAGCGCGTATGCCCGATCGCCAGATGGCCCTTTAGCGGTCGCAGATTGTCCTCGTCGAAGACCTGCGCCACCAGCCCCATGTCCTTGTGGATGTAGGCTGCCCGGCCATCGCTGGTGGCAATGCCGGCGCTCTCTTGCCCGCGATGCTGAAGGGCGTACAACCCGAAGAAGGTCAGGCGGGCCACGTCGCGCCCCGGAGCGTACACGCCGAACACGCCGCAGGCTTCACGAGGGCCGTCGGATGTGAGATCTTGGATTTGGGATTTGGGATTTGGAATTGCCGGTTGATCCATCTTGCTGTTTCAGTTTTCCAACTCGGTTTGTGGCAGGCTTGCGCGCCAGGCTTGCAGGGCGCGAATGATGCGTGGCTCGGCGGGGACTTCAGCCGGCGCGAACGCCTGGCCGGTCAGCTTTTCACAGGCAGCGATGTAGCGCGCCGCTACCTGCGCCACAAAGTCGGCGGGCATGGCCGGCGGCTCGCCATCGCCACGATAGCCGCGCTCGGCATACCACTGGCGCAGGAACTCCTTGTCGAAGTGCTCCGGCTCGCCGGCGGCATACGATTCCACCGACCAGTAGCGGCTGGAGTCGGGCGTGTGAATCTCGTCGATCAACACCAACTGGCCGTCGCACAGGCCGAACTCGTACTTGGTGTCGACCAGGATCAAGCCGGCGCGCCGGGCAATCTCCTGCCCGCGCGCGAACAGCGCCAGCGCCGCGCGTTCGACCTGCTCCCACAGGCCGGCGTCGAGCAGGCCGCCGCGCACAATTTGCTCGCGGGTGAGTTGCTCGTCGTGCGCGCCGCCGCTTGCTTTGGTGGTCGGCGTGATGATGGGCTGTGGCAAGGGATCGTTCTTGCGCAGGCCGTCGGGCAGCGGGATGCCATAGGGCGCGCGTTCGCCCTGCGCGTAGAGATGCCACAACGAGGTTTTGGTGACGCCGGTGATGTACCCGCGCACCACCACTTCCACCGGCAGCGAGGTCGCCTCGCGGGCGATGGTCACGTTGGGGTCCGGCACGGCCACGACGTGATTGGCGACAATGTCGCGCGTCTGTTCAAACCACCACGCGCTGAGTTGATTGAGCGCCTGGCCTTTGTGTGGGATCAATCCCAGCACACGGTCAAAGGCCGAGATGCGATCGGTGGTGATCAGGACACGATAGCGGCCGACGGGATAGATGTCGCGCACTTTGCCGGTTTGTTTGCCGGCCCAGCCGGGCGCCGTCACGCCGGCCAGCGCACTTGGAATGGCTTGCAGCAGTTGGTCGTGTGTGAGCATGATTGCAGACGCACCCGATGAATGGAATGGGTGCATCATACACGTTGCCGCGCAGAAACCGCAATCGCACCCGGCGTAGCGGCGTCCAGTTGAACGCCGCTACCTCAAGGCGCGCGCCCCCAAAAGGAAATCGCGTCCTCAGGCCAGCCTATGGCACGGGTGTTTGTGTGGGCGCTGGCGCTGGGGTTGGCGTGGTTGCGCCCGGCACGAAGCCACCCGTGTTAGGACGCCCGTCCCAGGAATGGGCAAGCGGGGGAATGGGCGTGACCCACGGCGCAAACCGGCAACCCACCCGGACAGGTTTGCCGTCGAGCCACTCGGGCTGTCCAACGCGCCTGACGCGCAAGTCGATGACGTAGATTCCGGGCATGGGGAAAGTGAACGTGAACGCGCCCGATTCCATCACGCTGTTCACGCTCTTATAGGCCACTGTGTAGCCGGCAGGAACCACCGATTCCGGCCAACCCGATGGGCACTGCTCGCCGTTCGGTTCGCCGTAGACTTTGATAGCGATCTCACTCACGCCGCCCTGACGACTGCCGATGCCATACCAGCGGAACACTTTCTGTTCGCCGGGATAGACGTCGTCCAGATGAGTATCGGGCTGATAGGGCATCGAACTGGTCGTGAAATCAGGCTGCCAGTTGGCGCTATTGACCGACAGCCGGAAGCGGTACGGGGTCTGCGCGTCGTAGCGATCCACCGTCACGACACGCAGGTAGTAGCGACCAGCCGTCACAGGCGACATGACAACGCCCGACACGCCATACACGTGCGCCAGATGCGTCGTTGACACAGCGCACGAGGCGCCCTGCTGTTTGAGCTGGAACTGGCCGTCGCCCAGATAGCTGGCATAGTCAACTTGAATGGAACTGGTGGTCGCCACATCGAACACATACCAGTCTTCTCTGTCTTCCGCATAAGCCTGGTAAACGATGCCGGGCTGAATGGGTCGTGCGTCACAGGGGATGTCGTCTCGAGGCTCGTCATTCACGGCCAGCGGCATGAACGCTTTCGGCGTCAGAGATGACGGCGCAGACTGGTCTGCCTGAGTCGCGCGACTGAGCAGAGCAACCAGACACACGCAACCGGCGAGCGCAAACAGACCGATCGCGCCAGATCGCGGGCCGGGCCTGGGCAATCGATGGTTGGATGGCTGTGTCAATGGTTCACCCCGTTGTAGCTGAACACGCGGTCGCCACTGCACCCGTTGACGCACACCGCGCTGACGATTGCTGCGATCGGCTGGTCGGCGCTCACGACAGCCGAGCCTTGAAACCCGCCCGGCAGATTCAGGCCGGCCAGTTTGACTGTCACGGAACGGCCCGGCGGAATGTGCTCCCCAAACGGATTCACCAATGCGATGCTCCCGTCGGATGCATAGAAAACAAGATGCGGTGTTGTGGTTCGCGCGCCGGCGTTCTGAAGCGTGATGACCGTGTCCCACTGACGCCCGCCGAGAGTGCCTTGCCGGGTCACAAATGGCAGCACTACGGATGTCGAAGCCGTGCTCGCGCCGCTGTAGCCGGCGCTCCAGCCGGCAACCTCATTCACCCCGTGAACCGTTGCCGCGATGGGATACTGCGCCGTCACGCGGGCAGACAGCCATGTGTGTGGCAGAGGCTGGGTCTGCTGGCAGCGCGTCATCTGACCATTGGCCGGGATCGAAAAGGTCTCGCGCCATCCGCTGCCCCCACCCGCATTGTGCCAGTAGTAAACGACCTGAACAGTGTTCGCAACGCTTTCAAGGTTGGCGAAGTTGACGCAGGTGTTGTAGGTGTAGCCATACTCATTGACGTACTTGGCCAGCGCGGGAAGATGAAGCGTGATCGCGCCGCGACTGCCCGACGCTGAACCAACCACGCGCCCGGCGACATCGACATTGTCCACAAACACCGCAAGCGCCTGCTTTGCGGCATGGGCGTCGAGCGCGCCTTGAAAACCTTCGGGGATGATACCGGCTGGCGGTTCGATGGACAGAGCGCTGAATGACGCGATATCTGCGCTCGGCAGCGTATAGGCTGCGCCATTCAGGCTGTAGTAGGTGAGATCGAGCCTCGCCGTGGTGTGGCCGGTGTTGACGACTTTGATCTTCGAGGTGACGCCGCCGGCGCCGCGCGAAACGCCGGCCAGGCGCTGGTGGGTTCCGGTGGACTCCCAGTTGGCATCGCCCCATCCCGGAGAGCGCAAACCGGTGTACGCGCTGACACCCTGCGCGTGGACATGCACTGCCACCGCCGAAGCGTCGCCGGCGCAACTGACGATGGCCGAGCCGACAGCGCCGGACGGAATACGCCCGCCCTGGTCGACCGGCAATACGCACCACTCGTTGGGTCTCAGGGCGCACTCGCTCGTTGTGGTCGGGTTGCCACTGGCATCGTGGAACTCAACGGAAACGGTTCGCGCGTGTTCGCCGTCGTTGCGCACATAGACGCGCGACACCCAGCCGTCTTTGTTGCGCAGATCGGGCAGGTAAGTGTATGTGCCGCAGGGCGACCCGCCGCTTGCCGTTGCGGCGAGGCCGGGCTGGTTGGAACTGCACACCACGTTGCCGGAGAGACGCACAAACTTGACGGCATCGTAGCCGTATCGGCGGTACCCATCGACACAGTGATCGCTGGGAGGGCTGTCGCCAGGTTCTGGACATGAGCCTGGGCCGCTGCCATCGTCATGAATGAAGGTCAGGCTGCCGTTCATCCCATTCACGTAGCTGCGAATCCCCTGGCGCAAGCGGTACACACCCAGGCTCAGCCACTTGTCTCCAACTCCATCCTGATCGACAGTGGTCCGGGTGTGCCCACCCACATGCGCGATGAGATATCGCCCCTTATGCGTCGTCGCGTAGTTGCCGAGTGGGATCCACACAAACACTTCATAGAAGTCCTCAGCCGGCAGATTGGGCCACCACACCACATCCGCTGTCCCAGCGTTGTTCTGCGGGTAGGTCCACCACAGATGATTGTTGTAGCCGCTGGCCGCCTGATACCAGTGCGGGTTGGACAGCATAATTCGCTCGAAGTGTGGCGGGGGTCGAGATCATCCACGATGTGGGTAGAGACCTCTGTAGGCGGCTGGATCGGGGCGCTTGTGCCGCCGCACACGTTGGCCCACTGACCGCCGGCCCACAAACAACCACTACTCAGATAGCCAAATGGATCTGCTGGGATTCCCGGCTTACTCTGCACCTCGAAATGGAGATGCGCGCCGGCAGAGTTTCCCGTGTTGCCGCTCGTGCCGATCACCTGTCCGGCCAGAACCTTCTGACCCGCTTCGACCGCAATCGCGCTGAGGTGCGCATAGATCGTGCGATAGCCATTGCTATGTTCAATCTCAATGCGAAGCCCAAAGGCGCAATTCCACGTCTGGCTGTAGCAGCCATCGCGGAACCAGCTCGCGGCGGAAACGGTGCCGTTGGCAGCCGCCAGGACGCGCTCGTACTGAAGAGGGAAATCGGTGCCCGAGTGGCCGTCGTAGCATTTCTCATACGGGGCGGTCTGACCGTCGTTGCAGTTCTGGGGGCCGACCAGCGCAGGCGGCACCCAGCGCGCGCCATCGTACCGGCTAAAAACGCCGTTTTGAACGTAGTACGGAGACTCGTGGTCGAAATAGGAGGTGCGCAACTTGCTGCCGTAGTAAGGGGAGATCAGAAAGGCCGCCGCCGACTGCGTCGCCATTGGCGGCTGGCCGGCCGGCGCTTGCGCCTACCCCCTGCCAGCCTGCAACAGAGCAAGCGCAAGCGCCGCCACGCCATAGATCGCCCACATCCATCGATTCCTTGTCACCATCCTGCACCTACCTGGTGATATGCCAGAATGGACGCCGGGCCGACGCGGGGATGCCCGATGTCACCTGCTTCAGCCCGGCCCCGTCTGCTCCCATTACCCACACTTCCGGCCGCCCGCTCCGCACCGACATGAACACCAACTGCCGGCTGTCCGGCGACCACGCCGGGTCATAGTTCCCGTGCTCGGGCAACAACCGCCGCGCCTTCCCCGTCTCCACATCCACCACCTGTATGTTGCGCCGCGCCGGCTCCAGGTATGCCAGATCCCCCTTCCCCGGCTCGACTTTCACATCCTCCAGCGCCTGCACCGCGATCATCCGTCCGTCCGGCGACCACGCCATCGGAAAGAACAACGCGTGCGAGATGCCGCCCTCCAGCTTGCGCAGCCCCGTCCCGTCCGCGTTCATCACGTTCAACCCCGCATTGGCAAAGGCGATCTGTCTCCCGTCCGGCGACCACGCCAGATCGATCCCCCCGGTCCCCGTCAGAATGACGTGCGCGTCCGTGCCATCGCGGTTCGCCAGCCACAGCCCGCTCACCGTGCCGCCCCACCCCTCCACCGAGTACACCACCCGCCTGCCATCCGGCGACACCGCCGCGCTGTTGATCTGCCCTTTGATTCCATCGGGATGCGTGACCCACTCCCACACCGACTGACTGATCGCGCCGGTATCCACATCGATCACCCATAGCCCACGACTCAGATCGCTCGACTGCCCCGGATCGACATAAAGAGCATGGGCGCGAAACGCTACATAGCGATTGCTCGACTCCCAGCGAAAGAACAGCCCTATCCCATGCACCCCGCGCTTGAACAGCGGCTCGATCTCACCGTTCTCCACCGTCACGATGTCCACCACATCGCCGGCTTCCACGTATCGCACCAGCGCCACCCGCTTCCCATCCGGCGACGGAAACACATCCATCGCTTCGGGAATCTCGTAATGCTGCGACAGCGCCTTCCGCTGCATCGTCGTCGCCACCATCGGCCCCTCGGCGATGCGCGTCGTATACACCACCGGCGACACGTCATTCCCACCCCCGCCAGCCTGTGCTTCATACACCACCACCCCGATGGACGGCTCTCCCCGCTCCGTTGGCGTCTCGACCGTCGCCGCGCTCGCCACAACGCTCGTTGCCGTCGCAGACGCCGTCGCAAGCGCCGTCTCAGACGCTGTCTCAGACGCCGTCTCAGACGCCGTCTCAGACGTGGGGTAGATCGTCACAGGCGGCGTCCCGCCATAGCGCCGTTGTTGCGCCGGCTGCCCCGCCGGCCCTCCCGCCGGCTGCCCCTCCCCACTGAACAGCAACACTGCCAGCCCTGTCAGGCCGGCAACCGCTATCACACCGATCACTGCCCCGGGCTTCTTGAATGGGTCGATCATGCGCGTCCTCCTCCCTCAGGCGCCGGCCTCATGCGCGGCGCCCGATGGATTAGTCGCGCGAAGCGCTGCATCGCGGCATCACGCGGCCCGAATCCCATTCACAAACAGCGTCAGCCCGGACAGGCCGGCCTCGCCCCTGTGCCGGCGCGGATGCTGCCAGGGGAAGATGTGATTCTCAGGATGCGGCATCAGCCCCAGCACGTTGCCGGCCGCGTTGCACAGGCCGGCGATGTTCGCCGCCGAGCCGTTCGGGTTGCCGGGGTAGCCCACCGGCCCGCCGGCTGCATCGGTGTAGGTTAACGCAATCAGGCCCTTGCTTTCAAGACGGCGCAACGTGTCATCGTCGCGCACGGCCAGCCGGCCTTCGCCATGCGCCACCGGACAATAGATTAGCTCATCCATGCCGCGCGTGAACAGGCACGGGCTGGCCGGGTTCGATTTGAGATACACCCAGCGGCACTCGAAGCGCCCGGAGTCGTTGAACGTCAGGGTCACATCCCGTTTGGTCGCCGGTCGTCCATCGTCTCCCGGCAACACGCCCGGCAATATGCCCGCTTTCACCAGCGCCTGGAAGCCGTTGCAAATGCCCAGCACCGGCCGGCCGGCGGCCACAAAGCGCGCCATCTCATCACCCAGTCGATGGCGCAGGTCGAGCGCCCACAACACGCCGGCCCCCAAGTCGTCGCCGTAGGAAAAGCCGCCCGGCACCACCAGCATGTGATAGTCCAGCAGTTCACGCTCGCCGGAGACCAACTGATTGACATGCACGATTTCCGGGTCGCCGCCGGCCAGCTCACAGGCCAGCGCCGCGTCGCGATCGCGGTTGGTGCCGGTGGCGTGCAGAATCAACACGCGCAGGCGCGGCTTGACCAGCGGCGCACCGTAAGCGGCGCGCGAGGCAGATGGCATCTGGTATGGCGGATTGGGTTGCGCCGGCGTCTGTCCGCGCCAGGCGCGTTCCAGATCGGCAACCGGCGCGCGGATCAACGCGCCGCTCTGCCCGTTGATCACCAGTTCATCACGCGCGCTCACCGCGCCGATGACTGCGCGCGGCGCGCCGGCCATCAGCAACTCAAACTGCGCCGCGTCTTCGGGCCGCACTTCGACGATGAAGCGCGTCAACGACTCGGCATACAACGCCACCCAGTCGTTAAAAGCGGGGTCGTCGCTGCGTTCGTTGATCGGCGCGCGGCCGAGATCGACCTGCGCACCCAGCCGGCCGGCCAGACACATCTCGGCCAGCGCGACGGCCATCCCCCCCTCTGAGCAATCATGACACGCTTGAACCAGGCCGGCGGCAATCGCGCGATGCAGCGCGCGCATCCGCTCCAACCCATCGGTCACCGGCTGCGGCGGACTCTGGATTTTGGATTTTGGACTTTGGGATTTTGGACTCTGAATTGACGATTGAGTGTCGCGCAATCCAAAATCCGAAATCGCAAATCCCAAATCGCAGACGGCTGCGCCGCCAAATTCAGGGCGCGTGTCGCCCACCAGATACAACAGGTTGCCCGGCTGTTTCAAATCCATCGTGCAGGTGCGCGTCACATCGGGCACAATGCCGAGCGCCGAGATCAACAACGTGCCGGGGATGGCGTGCTTGCGGCCATCTGCGCCGGTGTACTCATTGTTCAGGCTATCTTTGCCGGAGATAAACGGCGCCTGATATGCAAGCGCGGCGTCGTAGCAGCCCTGCGCGCAGCGCACCAGGCTGCCCAGCCGGTCGGGCAAGTTCGGATTGCCCCAGCAGAAATTGTCGAGCAGGGCAATGCGGTCGGGATCCGCGCCAACGGCCACCGCGTTGCGCATGGCCTCATCCACCGCCGCCCACGCCATGACATACGGGTCGAGTACCGTGTACTGCGGGCAAATGCCGGCCGACAAGGCCACCGCAGGAATTGCCGATTTTGGATTTAGGATTTGCGATTCGGGATTGCGCGCCCCATATTCCGCATCCTGGATTGCGTGTTCCGAGCGTTCTTCTGTGCTCTGTGTTCTGTGCTCTGTGTTCTGACTACTGACTACTGGAACCAGCACTGCCGCATCGCTGGGGCCGTGGTTGTCCACACCCACCAGCGGCTTGACCGCCCCACCACCCTGGACTTCGTGATCGTAGCGCCGCACCACCGGCTCTTTGCTGCGGATGTTCGGGTGAGAGAGGAGAGACAACAGGATTGAGTTTTGGATTGTGGATTGTGGATTGTGGATTGTGGACGGCGCAGGCCGCGGGGCAGTCTGCGGCGTCGCATCCACAATCGCAGACCCCAAATCGAAGACGGCGCTGAGTTTGCGACGCGGGATGCCGTTGTGCAGAAAATCCATCGACAGGTCGGCCACCGGCTTGCTGCCATAGAACAGCTTCAGCCGGCCGGTGGATTCGAGCTGCCCGATTTGCACCGCCTCGATATCCTGACCATCGCAGATAGCTTTCAGCAAGGGCCACTTCTGCGGCGGGACGGCCAGCACCATGCGCTCCTGGGCTTCACTCAACCAGATCTCCCAGGGGCGCAGGCCGGGGTACTTCAGCGGCACCGTCTCAAGCTGCACCTGCGCGCCGAGGTCCTTCGCCATTTCGCCCACCGCCGACGATAGGCCGCCGGCCCCACAGTCGGTGATGGCGTTGTACAGGCGCTCATCGCGCGCGCGCAGAATCACTTCCAGCGTTTGCTTCTCATGGATGGGATGCCCGATCTGCACGGCGCTGCCGGCAATCTGGCCGGTGGCCTGATCCATCTCCATGCTGGAGAAGGTCGCCCCACGCAGGCCGTCGCGGCCGGTGCGCCCGCCCACCACCACGATGTAATCGCCCGGCTGCGGGTTGGAGGGGTGCGCGTCGCGTGGAAGAATGCCCAGACAGCCGCAGAACACCAGCGGGTTAGCCGTGTAGCCGGAGTGATACAGAATCGCGCCGTTGACGGTGGGGATGCCCATCTTGTTGCCGTAGTCTTCGATGCCGTGTATCACGCCGTCGGCGATACGGCGCGGGTGCAGCACGCCGGCCGGCAGCTCAGCTTCCGGCAAATCGGCCGGCCCAAAGCACAGCACATCGGTATTGGCGATCGGGCGCGCGCTGACGCCCAGAATGTCGCGCACCACACCGCCCACGCCCGTGTTCGCCCCGCCAAACGGCTCCAATGCGGAAGGATGGTTGTGCGTCTCAACCTTAAAAGCCAGATCGAACTGCTCGTCGAACGCGACGATGCCGGCGTTGTCCACAAACGCCGAGCGCACCCAGGGTTTGTTGATCTCTTCCGTCGCCGCGCGGATGTACTCGCGCAGCAGCCCGTTGACGATTTTGGATTTGGGACTTTGGATTTTGGATTCTGGATTTTGGATGTGGGATGGATCGCCCCCTTCAACGCGAAAGTCGATCAGGGCTTTGAAAGTTTTGTGCACGCAATGCTCGCTCCAGGTCTGGGCCAGCATTTCCAGCTCGGCGTCGGTGGGATCGCGCTCCTCGTCCTCAAAGTAATCGCGGATGGCGCGCATCTCGTCCACATCCAGCGCCAGGCGGCGTTCGCGGCTCAGGCGCAGCAAGCCATCCTCGTCCAGGTTGGTAATCGGGACAACCTCTACGGTGTCGTCAACGGGCTGGTACGGGACAAACGGCGCAGTGATCGATTGATCGATGCTGTGATGCTCGATGACAGGGTTGGAGAAGACCTCAACGGCCAGGCGACGCAGCGCGTCGGGCGTCAGGTTGCCCCACAGCAGAAAGCACGCGCCGGTTGCAGCGCGGTCGAGGCCGGCCACACCGAGCAGTTGCGCAGCGCGCAGCAGGTTTTCCGCCGCCGGATCGGTCACGCCGGGCAGCCGCGTCGCCTCAATCACATGATCGGGCGCGACAGCCTGCATGTAAGACGAGCGGGCCGGCTTGCCGTCTACCTCCTCCGCTTCCACGATCTCATACGCTTCCGTAACCGGATCGGCCAACAGCGCCTCGGCCAACCGGTGCGCCTGCTGTGCAGAGAACGTGCCGCTCAAAAAGTAGAGGCGCATTTCCTGGCAGCCTTCCAGACCGACAATGCCGAGCTGGCGGGCAATCTCGACGTGTCTGCTGCCGGCGGCAGCCGGACGATCGCACTGTGTGCGGACTTCGACGCGCAGTATTCGTGTCATGTGCTTATCCCTCGGTGAGCGCGTACCATATCACGACTTGTCACTCATAGAAAAGCAAACAGGCGCGGTTGATACCACGCCTGTTGATGAGGGCGTCGCGCGCCATCGCGCGCCATCGCGCGTCATCGCGCTGGCCAACATGCGCCGACAGGGCAATACACCCGGCAATATTGTCTTAATCTGTCTATGGCAAAATGTCCGCCTGTGCGCCAGCCAGCGCGCAGTTTGAGCAACGACAAGCTGAGGAGACAAAGAACATGAGCAGACGTTTATTCGTGTTGATCGCCAGCGTATCCGTCGCCGTGGCAGCCTGCGCCGCGCCGCGCCCGGTTGCGCCTCCCGCCGCCGAAGCGCCGGCAGCAAAGCCTGAGAAGCTGACCGTGCTGTGCACCCCTCAGGAAGACTGGTGCCAGGCGATGACCAAAGCCTTCCAGGAGCAGACCGGCATTCAGACCAGCTATGTGCGCCTGTCATCCGGCGAGTCGCTGGCCAAGCTGCGCGCCACCAAAGACAATCCCGAATTCAGCGTGTGGTGGGGCGGGCCGGCGGATGGATTCGTCGCCGCTGCCGCCGAAGACCTGCTGGAACCCTACATCTCGCCCAACGCCGCACAAATCCCCGCCACGCAAAAGGACCCCAACGGCATATGGACCGGCGTGTACGTCGGCGCGCTGGGTTTCTGCTCGAACAAAAACGTGCTGAGCCAGCTCGGCGTCGAGAAGCCCGGCGCGTGGGCCGACCTGCTGGACCCCAAACTGAAAGGTCAGGTGGCCATGGCGCACCCGGCCAGCTCCGGCACGGCCTACACAGCCGTGTGGACGCAGGTGACGCGCCTGGGCGGTGTAGACGCCGCGTTCGATTACCTCAAGCAACTGCACCAGAACATCCTGCAATACACCAAGAGCGGATCGGCGCCGGGGCAGATGGCCGGGCGCGGTGAAGTGGCCGTCGCCGTGATCTTCTCGCACGACTGCGTGAAGTTCGCCGATGAAGGCATGGACATGCTCGAAGTGTCGTTCCCGTCCGAGGGCACCGGCTACGAGATCGGCGGCGTGGCCCTGATCAAAGGCGCGCCGGAACCGGAAGCCGCTAAGATGTGGATCGACTGGGTGCTGACGGCTGAAGCGCAGGAGATCGGCTCCACGGTCAAGTCCTATCAGCTGCCCACCAACCCGAACGCCAAGGTGTCCGAGCGGTCGGTCAAGCTGTCCGAGGTGAAGCTGGTCGATTACAACTTCGAAGAGGCCGGCAAGAACCGCAAAGAGATCACCAAACGCTTCGAGGACGAGATCACCGTCGCGCCGCAATAGGCGCTGCCCCTGTTTCATCTGATGCCCGCAGCGGTCGGACAAATGCCGGCCGCTGCGCATTCTCTCTGTGCAAACCGCCATCTCTCCTCCCACCCGCCCTTCCACGTGGCGTCGCGCCTGGCGCGAGTACCGCGCCGTAGCGCGCGACCCGGTCTTGTTGATTGCGCTGATCGTCTCGGCGCTGTTCGTCATCGTCGCCATTTTGTATCCGCTGGGCGCGACGCTGGCCGAGGCCATCTCGCCCGAAGGCGCGCGCGCGCTGGGCGACGTGCTCAGCCGGCCGGTGTATCACCGCATCATCCTGAACACGCTGGTCATGGGCCTGACGGTAGCCACGGTCGGCACGGCGGTCGGCTTTCTGTTCGCCTATGTGCAGGTGAAGGTGGCCGCGCCGGCCTGGATCAAGCGCCTGATCCACATTGCGGCGCTGGTGCCGGTAGTCAGCCCGCCCTTTGCGGTTGCCATCGCCATCATCGTGCTGTTCGGGCGCAGCGGATTCATCACCAGCGGGCTGCTGGGATTGCGCACCGACATCTATGGGCTGCCCGGACTGACCCTGGCGATGACGCTGTCGTTCTTCACTGTGGCTTACTTGAACCTGGCTGCGTTGATGCGCGGGCTGGATCCGGCGCTGGACGAAGCGGCGACCAATCTGGGCGCCGGCAAATGGCACACCTTTCGCACGGTCACACTGCCGCTGCTGCTGCCCGGCATCGCCAGCTCGTTTCTGCTGCTGTTCGTCGAAGCCATCGCCGATCTGAGCAACCCGCTGGTGCTGGGCGGCAACTACACCGTGCTGGCTACGCGCCTGTATCTGGCCATCATCGGCGAGTACGACATCACCACCGGCGCGGTGTTGTCGCTCATTCTGCTCGCGCCGTCGGTGACGCTGTACTTCGCGCAATTGCGCCTGGTGTCGCGCGCGTCGGTGGTGACCATCACCGGCAAGCCAACCGGCCAGATGCAACTGGTGACCGACCGGCGCGCTGTCATCCCGCTGACCGGCGCGGCCCTGCTCATCACCGGCCTGGTGGCGCTCATCTACCTGACGATCGTGGCCGGCGCGTTCACCATCTCGCTGGGCGCGAACAACACCTTCACCTGGCGCAACTTTGAGTTCGTGCTGCTGGGATATGGGTCAAAGGCGATGAGCGACACCAGCATCATGTCAATCGTCGCCACGCTGGCCGCCGGCCTGCTCAGCATGGTGATCGCGTTCCTGGTGGTGCGCGGAAAATTCTTCGGGCGCGCGGCGCTCGACCTGGGCGCCATGCTGGGCATCGCCGTGCCCGGCACCATCTTCGGCATCGGCTATCTGCTGGCGTTTAACAACCCGGTCACGTTGTTCGGGGTAACAATTCTGCCCAAGCTGACCGGCGGGACGGCGGTATTCGGCGGGGCGCTGGGGATTGTGCTGGTGTACGTCATCCGCTCGACGCCGGCCGGCCTGCGTTCGGGCGTGGCCGCTTTGCAACAGATCGACCCGGCCATCGAAGAAGCGTCCATCTCGATGGGCGGCGATCAGGCCACCACTTTCCGCCGCATCACGTTGCCGCTGATCCGGCCGGCCCTGCTGACGGCCATGATCTACGCCTTCGCGCGTTCGATGACGACGGTGAGCGCGATCCTGTTCCTCACCACGCCGCAGACGCGCATCATGACGCAACAGATTTTGAACGAGACGGAGGCCGGGCGCTTCGGCAACGCCTTCGCCTATGTGGTGGCGCTCATCGCCATCGTCCTGATTGCGATCGGCATCCTGTTCGCGCTGATCGGCAACCGCAGCGGGGCCGAGCGCGAGGCGAGGCCGGCGCGCACTCGCTCTTCTTTGCAACCATGACAGAAGCTCATTCGCTTGTGCTGGAAGAAGTGACCAAAGTGTTCGAGACGCCGGAGGGCCGGCTGGTGACGGCCGCCGAGCGCGTGTCGCTGACAATCGGCCAGGGCGAGTTCGTCACCCTGCTGGGGCCATCGGGCTGCGGCAAGACCACCACGCTGCGCCTGATCGCCGGCTTCGAGTTCCCCACCTCCGGGCGCATTCTGCTGGACGGCAAAGACATCGCCCATGTGCCGCCCAACAAGCGCGAGATGGCGATGGTCTTTCAGTCCTACGCGCTCTTTCCGCATTTGACGGTGTTCGACAACATCGCCTATGGCTTGCAACTGCGCGGCAAGAGCAAAGCCGAGATCGAGCGCATCGCGCGCGAGATGATGGCGCTGGTGAACCTGACCGGCCTGGAGCGGCGCCGGCCAACGGCGCTCTCCGGCGGACAGCAACAGCGCGTGGCGCTGGCGCGCGCCATGGCCGTGCAGCCCAAAGTGTTGTTGTTCGACGAGCCGCTCTCCAACCTGGATGCCAAGCTGCGCGTGTCGCTGCGCTCGGAAATCCGCCAGTTGCAGAAGCGGCTGGGCATCACCAGCGTGTACGTCACGCACGACCAGGCCGAGGCGATGAGCTTGTCAGATCGGGTAGTGGTGATGAACGGCGGGCGGGTGGAACAGGTGAGCACACCGGCGGAGTTGTACGCGCGCCCGGCGACGCGCTTTGTGGCCGATTTCATCGGGCGGGCAAACTTCATCGACATCACGGTGATGGCAGTGAGCGACGGATGCGCGCAGATCGACTTGTGGGGGCATCCCATGCGTGTGCCGGCGCACGAGAACGTGAAGCCGGGGCCGGCGGCGCTGATGCTGCGCCCGGAAGCGATTCGAGCCGGCCGGCCGGGCGCGGATGGCGCAGGGCGCTTCGAGGGCCGCGTGCGCGCAACCACTTACCTGGGCAACAGCGTGGAATATGAGATCGAGACGCGCGGCCAGGCGCTCAGCGTGAGCGACAGCGACGCGATCTGGGGCGGGATGCTGGGCGAGGGCGAGCCGGTGCGCTGGGACTTCGCAGCGGAGCGGGGATATGTGATTCCGTAGGGGCCGGCTGTTCAGGGAACAGCTTCCTCAAGCGAAAGCGCGTCTTCCCACCTTGCGCGGGCGCGGCGACAGGCGCGCGCCCACCTTTTGTTTCTTGCCCCTGCGCCGGCAGCCGGTCAAGCCATGAGACGGCCCGAGACGCGGTGGCAAGCGCGCCTGTTCATGCGCATGACGCAGTAGGCCGGCATTACTTGCCGCTGGCAGTGGGAAAGCCGGCTGCGCTCCACTGATTCATGCCGCCGGCCATGCTGGTGACGCGCGTGAAGCCGGCTTGCAACAGGATGTCGCGCCCCTGCTGGCTGCGATTGCCCGACCGACACACGACCACGATCTCTTTGTCCTTCGGCACTTCCCCCACCCGCTGCGCCAGCGTACCCAACGGAATCAGCGTCGCATCCGGGATATGGACGGCGTCCCACTCATCCGGCTCGCGCACGTCAAGGATAAAAGCGCCCTGCTCGCGCATGGCAGCGGCCTGTTGCACCGAGATTTCAGTCGGCAGGGGCGCGAGCGAAGCCGGCGCGGCGGCGTTTTCCGCAACAGCAGCGGTCGGCGCAGAGGTTGCCACAGCAGCCGGCGCGGCGGCGTTATTCTGCGTCAGCACAATCACCAGCAGGGCCGCCAGCGCGACCAAGCCCACGATGCCGGCGTACATCACCACCGGGGTGGATCGGGATGAAGACGAGGCCGGCGCGGGCGCGGCCCTCGGCGCAGCGTGCGCGGCGCTTTGCCCGCTCTGGGGCGCGGTTTTCTGCGCAGCCTGCGGCGCGCTTTGTCTCTTGCCAACCTGAGACTGTTTGGCGTGTTTCTTCTTGCTCATCGTGTTTCTTAGATGCGTGACGGCTGAAATCGTCACATGCCCGACAACAACCTTCTGGGCAAAAGCCGGCCTGCACTGAGCGGGTATGAGTAAGCCGTCTGGCTTGCCCTACCCCCTCTGTCAATCCGACTGATTGCCAAAACTTCACTTCGACCGAGACAGGCCTTTACCAGAGCTGATGCACCAGCGGCTTGATGTGCCGGCTGTAGATGTCGCTCACCTGCGCCATGATTTCGGGTGCGAGTGGAGGCAGATCGGCTGCCGCCACATTTTCCTCGACCTGGGCGGGACGTTTGGCGCCGGGGATGGCGCACGTGACGGCGTCAAACATCAGAATCCAACGCAGGGCGAACTGGGCCATGCTCATGCCGGCCAGCACAAGCGGGCGCAACAGCTCGACCGCGCGCAGGCCGGTCTCGAAGTCCACGCCGGAGAAAGTCTCGCCGCGATCAAACGCCTGGCCCTGCCGATTGAAGGCGCGGTGATCGTCTGGCGCGAACGTGGCATCGCGCGTCATCTTGCCGGCCAACATGCCCGACGATAACGGCAACCGCGCCAGGATGCCGACCTTGCGCTGTTTCGCCAGTTGAAAGAACAAGTCGGCCGGGCGCTGCCGGAAGATGTTGAAGATGATCTGCACCGACTGCACGCCGGGGTACTCGATGGCCTTGATGGCCTCTTCCACCTTCTCTACGCTGACGCCGTAATAGCGCAGCTTGCCCTGCCGAACCAGATCGTCCAGCGCGTCGAACACCTCTGGCATGTAATACACCTGCGTGGGCGGGCAATGCAACTGCACCAGGTCGAGCGCGTCGGTTTCCAGATTACGCAGACTGCGCTCGACGAAGGCAGTCAGATTGGCGCGCGTGTAGCCCTCGGCCACGTGCGGATTGAGCCGCCGGCCGGCTTTGGTGGCAATGATGATCTGCTCTTTGCGCTCGCGCTTCAGTTGCGCCAGCAGTCGTTCACTGCGCCCATCGCCGTACACATCGGCGGTATCGAAAAAATTTACGCCCAGATCAACGGCGCGATGCAGCGCGGCCAGCGACTCGCGGTCGTCCACCGCGCCCCACGTGCCGCCAATCGCCCATGCGCCAAAGCTGATGGCAGAGACTTTCCAGCCGGTGCGTCCAAGTTCTCGGTATTCCATCTTTCGATTTTGGATTCGGAGTGCTGAGTGATGAGTGCTGAGTGGTGAGTGCTGACTTCTGTGCTCTGGATTCTACAAGGCCCTGCGCTGCGCCAGTTGCGCGCCGTAGCGTTCAAACTCATCGCAGGCGATCTCCTGCCAGCGCGGGTCGAGGCCGATAGAGGCGTTATCGGTGTAGTAGCCGGCCACGAAGCCGCCTCGCCCGCGCCACAGCTTGTCCAGCATCTCACGCGCTTTGGCCCGGATGGTCGCCTCATCGCGGCTTTGCAATGTGGCCTGAATATCGACGGGGCACCAGAACGTGATCCGGCCGCGCGCCTGATGCGCTGCCAGCGTGTCGACGCCGTGCAAATCAGGCTGATCGAATTGCAACAAATCGACGCCGGCCTCCATCAGGCCGGGCACGATGGCCTCGATCTGCCCACACGAGTGCATGAACACCGGCATGCCCAGCGCATGCGACAGCGCGCACAATCGCCTGAAGCGGGGTGCAAACTCTTCATACCACAGGCGCGGGCTGACCAGCGTCTGCGTTTGTGTGCCCCAGTCTTCGACGATCATCACACAGTCTGCGCCAGCAGCGGCGTAGTTGCGGATCATCGGCGCCAGCACCTCGTCATCGATGCGGTCGTGCAGACGGTGGATGGCTTCGCGCTCGCTCATCAGGTCCATGAGATAAGTTTCGAGCCGGCGCATCTTGCGGGCGATGTTGAAGGCAAAGCCGGGCAGTCCGCCGATCAGCCACTTGCCCGGCTGCTCGCGGCGGGACTGCCGCACAGGGTCATAATCTTCCGGCCGCGTGTAATCGGGAAACACATACGTGTCGATATCGGCCAGCGTTCTCAGCACACCCTCGGCGACTTCACCCTTCGAGGTGTCGTCGATGCGCCGCCACAGATTGCCCCACTCATCGAAACGCTCCCAGGCTGCGCCGCCCACGCGCTGCCAGTCGGTCGCGCGGGTTGGCGGGGTGCAGTTGGCCCATACAAGATCGGCGTCGCCATAGGAGCGCGCGACGCGTTCAGGATAGGTGTAGTCCAGGGTACGTCGAACAATCTCGCGTGCGTTCATCATGTTTGTCCGTTGGCAAAGCAAGCCCGGCGGCTTGCTCATAGGCAATTCTGGCGACTTGATCTACATGGGCAAGTCCGGCGACTTGCCCTACCTGGGCATCATTTTCGACTCGAACACGGCGCGGTCGAACGGTGCGTTCAGTTCAGGCAGGCGCTCGTGGCCGGTTCGATACGCATTGACCGAGGCGATGCGCGCGGCATCTGTGTTGAGTTCAAGGGTCAGTTCACGCGCCGTCACCGCCGGGAAGACATGGATTTTTTTGTGGCCGATGGTGTGCCCGGCTGCAACCTCGCGCTCGCCGGCCCACAGGGTATAGCCATCCACATGCTGGCCGTCGTCCAGCACTTCTTGCAACACCAGGTGATCGAATGTGATCGGCTGATCGAACTCAATCGTCACCACCGCGCCGCGCTGAGTGAGACGGGCCGGCATGGGCCGGGCGAAACGGCGGCTGATCTCGCCGGCCATTTCCATCAGCCGCCGGCAGTCCGCCTCGTCCAACAGCCCATCGCGGTTGGGCGGCACGTTGAGCAACAGGTTCGCGCCCAGCCCGACCGAGCGATAGTAAATGCCCAGCAAATGCTCTGCGCTTTTTAAGGTGTGCAGGTCGTCAGCATGCCAGAACCAGTGCTGGCGGATGGGCACGTCGCACTCCGGCGGCATGTAAGACTTGGGCGCGGCATCCTTGCGATCGGTGTAGATCGACACGCCGATGTTATCCACGACGTAGTAGCACGGGTCGGCAGCCAGGCCGTCTTCGTTGCCCACCCAACGGATGGTGGGCCGGCCCATGTTGAAGATCAACGCATTGGGCTGATACCTGTCGGCCACGGCCATGATGGCCTCCCAGTCATAGACGCGCCCTTCCGAGCCGGCGCCGTCGAACCACAGTTCGAACAACGGGCCGTACCGCGTGCACAACTCGGTGAGCTGGCGTGTGTAGAAACGGTCGTAGGCCGGCGCATCTTTGTAGCACGGCTCGTGGCGATCCCAGGGCGAGAGATACAGGCCGAGCGGCATGCCGAGGTCGTGGCAGGCTTGCGCCACCTCGGCCACCACATCGCCCTTGCCGTTTTTCCACGGCGCAGCGCGCACGCTATAGTCGGTCGTGTCGGTCTGCCACAGACAAAAGCCATCGTGGTGTTTGGCAGTGAAGATAAGATAGCGCGCGCCGGCTGCCTGCGCCGTCTGTACCCACTGCCGCGCATCCAGCCGGGCCGGGTTGAAGCCGGCCGGGCTGAGCGTGCCGTCACTCCACTCCTTATCGTAGAACGTGTTGATACCAAAATGGCAGAACAGCCCGAACTCGGCAGCCTGCCAGGCCAGTTGTTGAGGGGTCGGTTTCATCATCTGCGTGTGTCCCTTTGACAGGCAAACCGGCGGCCTGGGCAAGGGCAAGTCTGGCGACTTGCCCTACAGGCTACACGGCTACGTCCACCTCACGCCCGGCCTCCTGGCTGCGATAGATGCCGTCGAGGATGGTCTGGACATACAGCGACTGTTCAGCCGGCACGGGGCTGGGCAGCCCTTCGGCGACAGCGCGCGCGAACTCGATGCATTCCAGCGCGTGTGGCTCGGTAGTGTCCTGCGTCAGTTGTAGCGTATTATTCGTGTACTGGCGAGATGCGTACAGGGTGTGCAGGAACTCGGCTTTGGGCCACTCACAACCGCCCTCGGCGCCATACAACCACACGCGCGCTTCCTCGCCCGGCGTGCTGTGGTGCAACAACCAGCTCACCTCCAGAATGAGCGTAGCGCCATTTTCAAAGCGCACGAACGCGGCAGCAAAGTCCTCCACGTCCATATCCGGCGGAACAGGCACACGCCCCCACTGCGAGAAGGCGCCCTTGTGCTTTGCCAGCGCCGTGCGCGCCACACCGCTAACCACGACCGGCTTCGGGTGACCCATCAACCACAGGGTGAGATCAAGGATATGCACCCCGATGTCGATGCATGGCCCGCCGCCGCTGTGCACCTTGTAGAGGAAGCCTGGGCGGGCCGGGATGAACCCGCGCCGCAGCATCCACGCGCGCGCGTGATAGACAGATCCCAGCACGCCGGTGTCGATCTCGGCCTTCATCGCCTGCGACACGCCACGAAAGCGGAAGTGTTGGGCCGTCATCAACAGCTTGCCGGCCCGGTCACGTGCGGCGATCATACGGCGGATTTCGTCCGGCGTGGGCGCAAGCGGCTTCTCACAGATGACATGCTTGCCGGCCTCCAGCGCGGCGATCACCTGCTCGGCGTGATACATGTTCGGCGAGCACACATCGACGATGTCGATCTCCGGGTCGTTGATAAGATCAGCCGGCTTCTCGTAGAAGCGCGCGACGCCGTACTTCTCGCGCCACATGGCAAACACGGCCGGGTTGATATCCGAGCCGGCCACGACTTCTGCGTGCTGCGAGGCCTGCCAGCCGGGCATGTGCGTATTGGCGATGCCGCCCAGCCCGATCACACCCACTTTCATTTTTTGCGTCATTGTTTATCTCCTGCTTGATACATGAGGGTTTTGGCTTGCCTTCTCGCAAATCAGGGTTGCTCCGAAGCTGCGAGAGGCAGGTTATCTGTGGTGAGATTGGCCGCCAGGATATTGCAGAACAGCGCGCCCTGTTCAATGGCGTCGTCCAGCGCCACATGCGTATGCGGCTGCGCATCGAACCACACTTTGGGCATGTTGCGCTTTGCTACGCTGCGAAAATCCGTCTTCATCACCGCCATGGCATAGCTCTTGAGGTCAAGCGCGGCATAGCCGAAGGGGCTTTCGCCAACAAAGCGCAGCAGATACCAGTACATCCACATGAAGTCGTAGCTGGCGGGAAAGGCGACAAAGATGGGCCGGCCTTTAAGCTGCTTCAGCCAGGCCACGTAGTTGCGCATGGCTTTGTCCGGCGGCTGCGGGTCTTTGCGCGCAGCGGCCCAGGCGTCGGGGTGCTGTTGCCACCACGCCATCGTCACCGGATGGCCGGTGGCGTTTGACAGCGTTTCGAGGTTCGCGGAGAAAGTTCCGAGCAGCGTCTTGTCGGGCAGAAAGGCCGCAGACGCAAAGCTCAACATCGAGTGCGGGCCGGGGATGGGGCCGTCGGTCTCGACATCGGTGCTGACATAGATTTCGCGCATGGGGCCGACTGTAGCACCAACCCGGCATCCAGGCCGGGCAGGCTGTTCGAAGCAGGCAGCGGCCTGCAACACCCCGCTCTCCCCATCGCTGGGGCGCACCTTATCCTCCCCCCGTGCAAGCAAACCCAAACGCACTCAGGTAGCTTGCTATGCCGGCTGCTGCTCAGATTGCAGCGCGCGGACTCTGGCCAACAGATCCTTGACTACTTGCTCGCGCGTCTCCAGCATGCGCTTGTAGTCCAGACGGTCTGTGTGGTGAATTTCAGCGCGCAACTCGGTGACCTCGGCTTCGAGGATTTCCACCAGAATTGCCTGCTCGTCCGGCGTGATCTCCAGGCGCAACATGGCAGCCTCCTTCGCCTTTCGGCAACCTGAACCCATCGATCCGTTCGACGCCGCGCTGTTGTGAAGTGAAGGCGGAATCATTATAGCGCCGCCGCTTCAGATTCCCCTTCCCCGCTAACGCATCCGAAACCCTGCGCAACCAGCCGGACCATTCTGAGGATCATCACGCGCCCTACAGGTCGCGCTTGCCGAACTGCCGCAGCGCCAGCAGGAGCGCCCCCAGCGTGTAGACCAGCGCCCACACCAACATGCCTGTGCTGGGCACCGACACCACCGAAAACGGCGTGATCGACACCTCGCGGATCAGCGGCGGCTGCATCACATACGAGGCCAGTTGCCACAGCGCCTCGCTCGGCACGATCAGGCTGGCGATGATGCCAATGTTCTGCGTGGTTACGTTGCCTAGCACCGCGCCGAGTTGTTCGAGCCAACCGCCGATGAACGCCAGCCCATATAGCCCGAACACCATGACGCCATTGGCCAGCGTGCTCAGCCGCGTACCGCCCAGGATCGACAGCGTCATCAGCAGTGTGCCTTCGAGCAGCATCAGAGCCAGGCCGGCCGGCGCATTCTGCACCTCAAACCCGGCAATCGCCGACGCGATGAGCATGACCCCGCCGGCCATCATCACCAGATACAGCGCCAGCACCACCCAGAAACCCAACCACTTGCCGAGCACGATCGACGCGCGGCGCATCGGCTTGGTCACCAATGTCTGGATGACGCCCGAGCGGATATCGCCTGCCAGCGTATCCACCGGCATCAACACGGCCATCATCACCATCAGGAAGTTGACCGCGTACAGGCCGGCCATCACCAGAAAGCTGAGGCCGACATCTTGCTGCGCACGCGACGGCGTGAAGCCCAGACTCCCTCCGATCATGTCCCGGTACACAAAGTAAAGCCCCACGCCAAAGACGACCAGAAACGCCGCGCCAAGAATCAACGCTGCAAGCGCCACCTTGCGCCCTTTCACCTCGTGCAACGTGAGATGCGCCACTGTCAGAATTTCCCTCATCCCGGCCTCTCGTCCTCGCCCATGACTTCGAGAAACAATGCCTCAAGCGACTTGTGATCGGCAGCCAGTCGATAGATCGACACGCCCTGCGCCACCAGCCAGCGCGCGATACCCGGCAGTGTCGCCTCGTCCGAGGCAGTCAGCCGCACCAGCCCATCGACTTGCCGCACGTCCCGGCCAAACTGCGCCAGGCCGGCCAACAGGGCAGCATCGACATGGCCCAGCTTCAGTTCCACAGTGACATCGCCGGCCTGCTCGGCCAGCGCCATCTCCCGCACCACACAGCCGCGCTTGACAAACGCAACGCGATCGCAGGTCACTTCCACCTCGCTCAGCAGGTGAGAGTTGACAAACACGCCGGCGCCATGCTCGCGCAATGCGACGATGATGTCGCGCACCAGAAAGCGCCCCAGCGGATCCAGACCGGAAGTCGGCTCATCGAGAAAGACCAGATCGGGTTGGTTGAGCAGCGCCTGTGCCAGCCCGATGCGTTGCAGCATCCCTTTGCTGTAGCCACGCAAAGGGCGGTCGGCGGCGTCGAGCAGATCAACCCGTTCGAGCAGCTCTTCAATCCGGCGGGTCAACACGCCGCCGGCCAACCCAAACAGCCGGCCATGAAAACGCAGAAACTCGCGCCCGCTCAGCCAGTCCTGAAAACGGAAGTGCTCGGGCAGAAAGCCCATCTTCGCGCGCGCCTTCACATCGCCCAGCGGCGCGCCAAGAACCCGGCCCACGCCGGCCGTCGGTGTAACCAGGCCAAGCAGCATCTTCATGGATGTGGTCTTGCCCGCGCCATTCGGGCCGAGAAAGCCAAAGACCTCACCCCGGCCAACGGTCAGGGTGAGGTCATCAACAGCCACTTTTGAGCCGAACGCTTTACGCAGACCGGCCGTTTCTATGACGGGGTTCATTGCATCGAGTCTGCCATTTCGACCAGTGTGGTCTGGTCGATATTGCCGGTTGCCGCATATACCGTATCGCCTTCGGACCACAACAGTGTAGCGCCTTGCGCCATCTGCTCGTCACCCACTGCGACCGGGCTGCCTCCTTGTCCGGTTGTGAGGATGAGCAGACCTGTGACGCCACGCACCTGCACCTCGCTCACGGTGGCCGCATTGGCGGGAATGGGCAACAACAGGGTGCTGCTCCAGTCGATGGATTGGGCCAGCCGGCGCGCTTCATCCGGCGCCATGCCCGAGACACGCAGAGCCAGTTCGCCCAGCTCGGCCAGCTTTACACCCTCTGGCAAAACGATCTCTGGGTTGCGCGCCTGCATGAACACCACACTGCTCGCGCCCCGCTCGGGGTCGCGCTGATATACGAGCGCCACCACCGGCGGCTTGGTAACCGTGACCGCTGCGCCGTCCAGTTCTGCCGGGATGGTGACATCCTGCACACCCAGCGCATCAACAATCGCTTGCAGCCGGGCGATATCGGCGGTGAAGCGCACCACGCCTTCGCCCTGCACCACGATTTGCGGCCCGCTCAAATGATCGGGCACACGGGCCGGCGCGCGCACTGCAATGCCGGCCAGTTGGCTTGCCTCGGCCAGGCTGCTCACGGTCTGAGGGTCGGCCGGCTCCTGCAACACTTCCACGCTGCTGCTCAGCATCGACTCGATGTCGAGCTTGCCCTCGCGCAGTTGCGAGATCAACTCGGGGCTGATGCTGACAGCCGTGATGCGCTTGACGCGGAACAGGTTCAGGAATTCCTGCGCCAACACTTGCGCACCCGGCGACACGATCAGCGCCACAATCAGGATGCCGGCCAGTCCTGCCAGGGCCAGCTTGCCATTCAGAAATCGCCGGGGCGCGGCTGACATCCGTGATGCCCCGGCACGACTCAACCTTTGCTTCAGGTCGCGCTTGAATTCCGGGCGCGGATCTTCGCGCAACCGGGTCATGAATTCATCTTCCATTTGCTCATCTCCATTGGGTCACTGATCTGCCGCATCCCATTGCCGCCTCAGCGCCTGCACGGTCCGGCTGATGATGGTGCCAACGTTGGACTCAGTCAGGCCAGTCTGGCATGCGATGTCACGGTTGGTCATCCCGGCGCCATACTTCAGCGCCAGCAATTCGCGCTCGCGCGCCGGCAGCCGCGCCAACAGATCCGCCAGCCGAGCACGCTCGTCATGCTCCTCCGCTACCCGATCGGGAAGCCGGGCGACGTCGTCCGGCCGGTCGGGCGAGTCATCGAGAGATAGCTCGACGCGCTGCCGGCGAAAGTAGTCCGTCGCCACATTGCGCGCAATGCTGAACAACCAGGTCGAAAAGCCGGCTCGATCATGCCGGTACTGATCGCGCGCGCGCCACGCCTTTTCGAATGTCGTGGATGTGAGGTCCTCGGCCTGCGCAATATCGCCCACGCGATAGACGAAAAAATTGTAGACGCGCGGCAGCAATGATTCGTATAGCGCGTCCCAGTCTGGTAGCGCGGATTCTGTCCGTGGGATCAGGCGTCTCAGTCGCACGATGCTGTCCTGTATGGCCATACTTGTAGAAATATACGCAGGGCCGGCACCAGTATCACACAGCAGGTGGAGCACATTTTCCTGGAGCAGCTGGCGTGCACAGCGGGGCGAGCCGGGCTGCCCGGCAACTCGCCCAACCCTGACTGCGCGCAATACTTGCGTTGCGCCATTTCAACGCAGCACCTACAATACCTCTGCGCCAACACGCTATGAAATCTCACAATCCCGGCGCACCTCGCGGCCCTCGCCCTGGCGATCGCCAGCGACAAACATCACGCAGCAATGCGGCCCTTTGACACTGGCACTTGAGCGAGCGAATCACTACGATGAGGTCTGGTCATTTATGGTCGAACTCCTGCTTATCTTCGTCATTGCTGCCGTCGCCTGCGCCATACAGGCGATTCGCGCAGACCGGCTACTGAACTCGGCGTTGTGGCTGGCCGGCGCAAGCGCGTTCATCGCCATGATCTTCTACAGCATGGGCGCGCGCGAAGTCGCCATTATCGAACTGAGCGTAGGCGCCGGCCTGGTGACAGTGTTGTTTGTCTTTGCCATCAGCGTTGCCGGCGACGAATCGATCGAGGGCAAACCTGCCGTGCCGCGCGCGCTGGCTGTCATGCTGGCCGGCCTGTGTGTCATCGGCCTGATCTGGCTGCTGCGCGATCTCACAGCCCCAACACCAACAGCCGCCAACGCCAGCATTCTCACCAATGTCCTGTGGCACGAGCGGGCGCTCGACGTGCTTGCACAAGTGGCGCTGATCTTCACCGGCGTGATCGGGCTGCTGGGACTGCTGGCCGAGTCGCGCAGCGCGCACGTAGCCGAAACCCACACAGCGCCGGTCGAGAGGAGCCGGCAGACAATAGCGGCGCGCGCCACAACCGAGTCGCCGCTCGAACTCGAAAAGGAGGCAGCCCGCCCATGAGCCTGTCACCCCTCGCCATCGTTCTGCTGGCAGTCGCCCTGCTGCTGGGGGTCGGATTCTATGGCCTGCTCGTCGCGCGCAATCTGATCAAACTCATCGTGGTGTTGCAGATTCTGGCCAAGGCGGCCATGCTGGCATTCGTGGCCGCCGGCTACGGGCAAGAACAAATGGGACTGGCGCAGAGCATGGTCGCCATGGTCATTGTGGCCGACACGGTCGTGGCCGTGATCGCCCTGGCACTGGCCGTCCAGGTACGGCGTCATTACGGCACGCTCGACGTGCGCAAACTCACGAATCTGCGAGGTTGATCGCATGGCAGCAACATTCATCACACTCACCATCGGGCTGCCCTGGCTGGGCGCGCTGGCGGTCTGGATCGCCGGCGACCAGCGCCCCAAAGCCCAGCACGCGCTGGCCGTGTTGTTTGCTGTGGCCGGCGGGCTGAGCGGACTGGCCCTGCTCACCACAACCGGGAGCGAGATTGCCATCCGCCTGCCGGTGGGCGGGGTGTTTGGCGATTTCACCTTCGTGGCCGACGGGCTGGGCGTGTTCCTGGCAGTGATCGCCACCGTGATCGGCAGCCTGGCCGTAATCTTCTCGGTCGAGTACATGAAAGGCGAAGCGCAATTGGGCCGCTACTACGCCTTCGTGTTGCTGTTCATCGGCGCCATGGCCGGCCTGGCCCTCACCAGCAGCCTGCTGCTCTTGTTTTTCTTCTGGGAAGTGACGGCGCTCACATCGTATGCCCTGATCTCGTTCCACAACGACGACCCCAAAGCCGTCGCCGGCGGCATCAAGGCGCTCGTCATCACCCAACTGGGTGGAGTCGGCCTGCTGGCCGGCGCGCTGCTGATCTATGCCCACCTGGGCAGCTACGAGATCAGCGCGTTTCTGGCCGGCGCGGATGCGCTGCCCCCTGATCTGCGCGCCATCATCGCATTTGGCTTTCTGGCAGCCGCAGCCGCAAAGTCGGCGCAGGCGCCGTTCCACACCTGGCTGCCCGACGCCATGGAAGCGCCGACGCCGGTGAGCGCACTCATCCATGCCGCGACAATGGTGAACGCCGGCGTATATCTGCTGGCGCGCTTCTTCCCTGCCTTCGAGAGCGTACCGGGTTGGAGCACCACCGTGATCATCGTCGGCATGGTGACGGCGCTGCTGGCGGCAGTCATGGCGCTGGTGGCCGACGATCTGAAGCGCGTGCTGGCCTACTCCACCGTCAGCCAGCTTGGCTACATGGTGTTCGCCATCGGCTGCGGGTCGGTGCTGGCCAGCCAGTTTCATCTGTTCAGCCACGCCGTGTTCAAGGCATTGTTGTTCCTCGGCGCCGGCGCAGTCATTCACGCCATCGGCACACGCGACATGCACCAGATGGGCGGCCTCGGCAAACACATGCCGCTCGTGCGGGTTGTGTTCGTCATCGGCGCAGGCGCGCTGGCCGGCATTCCCATCTTGAACGGCTTCTGGAGCAAAGAACTTGTGCTGGAAGCAGGGCTGGCGCATGGCCCACTGTGGGGGTACATCGGTATGTTGATCGGGGCCGGCCTGACCGCCTTTTACACGGCGCGCATGGTGTGGCTGGTGTTCTACGGCGAACCGCGCAGCCATCATCATGCCCACGACGCGCGGCCGGCGATGGCAATTCCACTCGTCCTGCTCGCCGTCGGCACCCTGACGACCTGGCTTCTGTTCGGGCCGTTTAACGCGCTGCTGGCCCAGGCTGTGCCCGGCTTGCACGAGGAGTCCACACTGGCGTTTGTCACAAAGGTCGTCACCGACCCGGCCACGCTGTTGGCGCTGGGTGTGGTTGCCATCGGCTTGCTGGCGTGGCAGCAGCGCAGCCGGCTATCGCCCATCGCCGCTCGAGCGATCGCACTGGAGCAGGCGGCCAAACAAGGCTTCGGGTTCGAGGCCATCAACCGGTTTGTGGCGCGCATGACGCGCAGCGCGGCGACGGTTTTGCAGCGCACCCAAACCGGCGAGTTGAATTGGAACGCAGCCGGCATTGCCGGCGCACTCATCATTGTGCTCATCATCCTGGCCGGGGGAGGCGCGCGCTGACATGGCACTGTGGACTTCTTCCCTTCATCCTTTCCTGTGGCTGATTGCGACCCCCGTGCTGGCGTCGCCGATGGTGTATCTGGCCGGCCGGCTGGCCGGGGCTGCCCTTGCGCGTTGGCTGGCCTTGATCGCATTGATCGCCACGTGCGCGCCATTCGTGCTTGCTGCCCAGGACCTCGCTGCGAGCGGCGCAGCAACGTTCACCCTCGGTCTGGTGCAACTCAAGTTCGACGGCCTGAGCCTGTTACTGGCGGCGCTGGCGCTGGGTCTGGGCACATGCGTCACGCTCTTCTCGAATGCTTACATGCGCGGCGAGACAGGCGAAGAAAAGTACTACGCCGCGCTGCTGGCGATGATCGGCGTGATGGTGGGGCTGGGCTGCGCCAACGACTTGTTCAACCTGTGGATATGGTTCGAGGCGATGGCGGTGGCATCGTACATGCTGGTCGCCTTCTACCGCGACCAGCCGGCGTCGCTGGAAGCCGGGGTGAAGTACCTGGTTCAAAGCGCCGCCGGATCGGTGCTGGTGCTGCTGGGCATCGCTGCCGTATTTGGCGCAACGGGCCGATTGAGCCTGGACAGCATCGTGGACAGCGCGCGACAAGCCGGCGCAACACCGGCTGCCTCGGTCGGTTTACTGGCTGCCGGCGCATTGATGACGGTGGGCTTTGGCGTGAAAGCGGCGCTGGTTCCCTTGCACACCTGGCTGCCCGATGCGCACTCACAGGCCCCCAGTGGAATCAGCGCCATGTTGTCGGGCGTGGTGATCGAGGCCGGCTTGATCGCACTGCTGCGCGCCGTGTCCCCGCTGCTGGGAGAGGGCGACTCGCCGGCGCGCTTCGGCCAACTGCTACTGCTATTCGCCGCCCTGAACATGGCGCTGGGCAACCTGCTTGCGCTGAAGCAAACGCAGGTCAAGCGCATGCTGGCCTTCTCCAGCCTGAGCCACATGGGCTACATGCTGCTCGGCTTTGGCGTGGCAGCCTATACCGGCCAGAGCGCGGCCGCGCAGGGCGGTATGTTCCACATGCTGAGTCACGGGCTGATGAAAGGGCTGGCCTTCCTGGCTGCCGGCGCCTTGTTGTACACACTGTATGTAGCAAAAGGCGCGCACGGGCCGCTGACGGTCAGTGATCTGAACGGCGCGGCGCGGCGCTACCCGCTGGCTGCGCTGGCGCTGGGCGTTGCCGTGCTGGGGCTGGCCGGCCTGCCGCCCCTGGTCGGCTTCATGTCGAAGTGGCAGATTTTCGTGGGCGGCTTTCAGGCCGGCGACACACTCGTTGCGTTGCTGGTGATCTTTGCGGCGCTGAACAGCGTGCTGTCGCTGGCCTACTACGCGCCGCTCGTTAACGCCATGTATCGGCGCGAACCATCAGACGCAGTGCGGTTGGGCGCAGCGATGCCGGCGACGATGATCGCGCCGCTGGTCGTCATGAGCATTCTGGTCATCGCGCTGGGCGTGTGGCCGACGCTGGCCGCATGGTTGACCGGGCCGGCGGGACAGGCGCTGTTGGCCGGGTGGTGAGTGGCAGAACGTAGTGCGTATTGCGT
>DAOUDB010000189.1:0-1808 GCA_034431495.1 Thermoflexales bacterium | reverse complement strand
AGGAAACGCCGGCAGCGCGACAGTGTGCTGCCGGCGTTTTTGTTTGGCGCTTCAGTCAGCCAGGAGGCGTGTGACATGCGACCTGCTCGATGGATGCTCCTTCTATCCAGTCTATCCAGTGTGATACTGACTGCCTGCGCCGGCGCCCAACCCGCAGCGCCGGCTGCAACTGCGCCGCCGGTCGTCACAGTGGCGCGCCACCCCATCACAGTCGATTCACCGCTCAGCAAAGCGTTCGGCCTGACGGTCGGCGCGCAGTGGGTCTACGAAACCAATCGCAGCGACGAGTGCGTGGGGCGCGGCGTCAACAAAACCGCGCGCGGCGCGATCACCGAAACGGTCGCGTCGGCGTGGCAGCTTGGCGCGGCGCAGGTGTTCGAGCTGCGCGTGGAATCCTGCCTGCTCGGCCAGCGGCTGGAGACGACGGAATACGATGTGGTGATCGGAGATCGGCTCTATCGCGCGCCCGGCTCGCCGGAGGCGCTCATCGAGCAGGACGGGCGCGGCTACGAAACCATGTTGCTGACTGTGTGGCCGGTGACAGACGGGCAGACCTTCGGCGGCGGAAACAAAGGTGTGTGGCGCGTGCTCGACCGGGCGGCGGTGGACTGGGCGGGAGGCCGGGCCGAGACCTGCGCGCATCTGCGGCGTCGTTCAACTAACAACGAGGAAGAAGTCTGGCTGTGCGAGGGGGTGGGCGTTGTGAAACACACCATCCGGCAATTCGGCGAGCGCATCAATGAGGAGCAGAAATCGCTGATTGCGCGCGCCAGCCTGGCAACCCCGTGAGCGCGAAGCAATTCGCTCAGCCGGCCAGGCGCGCCAGAAAGTCCGCCGCCTGCGCCCGCAGCGCGGCGACATCGGCGCTGCTCATGCGACGCAGCGACCTGACGGCCATGCTCGCGCGCGGGTTCTTCTCCAGCCGGGCGGCATGGCGCGCCACAAAGTCCCAGTACAGCGCGTTGAAGGGGCACGCATCCGGTCCGAGGCGCTGGCGCGGATCGAAGCGGCAGCCGGCGCAATAGTCGCTCATTTTGTGGATGTAGTTCGCGCCGGCGGCATAGGGCTTTGATCCGACAATACCACCATCGGCATACAGGCCCATGCCGATCACATTGGGCGTCACCACCCAGTCATAGGCATCCACGAATGTCGAAAGAAACCACTCGTTGACAGCCTGAGGGACGACGCCGGCCAGCATCGCGAAATTACACAGCACCATGAGCCGCTGGATGTGATGCGCGTAGCCACGCTCCCACACACCCTGAACACACGCGCGCAGACAGGCCATGTCGGTCTGCGCGTCCCAGTAGAAGGCCGGCAGGGGACGTGTCGCGCCAAGCGCGTTCATCGCGCGCAGGCGGGGCATCTCGCGCCAGTACACGGCATACATGAATTCGCGCCAGCCGATGATCTGGCGAATGAAGCCCTCCACAGAGTTGAGCGGCGCGGCCCCGGCGCGCCAAGCCTGTTCGGCGGCGGCGCACACCTCGCCGGCTTCAAGCAGGCCGATGTTGATGAAGGGCGAAATCAGCGCGTGGAACAGCCAGGGCTGCTCGCTCAGCATGGCGTCCTGATAGGGGCCGAAAGCCGGCAGGCGATGTTGCACAAAATCGGCATAGAGCGCCAGGGCATCGGCGCGCGTCACCGGCAGAGCAAACCCATCCAGCCGGCCCCATGCGGTATCGATGCGCGCCACCTCCGCAATGACGCCGCGCGTCAGGTCATCGGGTGGAAAGGCGGGTATAGTCGGCAGATCGCCGCGTTGCCAGTCTTTGCGCGGCGGGCGACGATTCTCCGCGTCCCAG
>DAOUDB010000188.1:0-1993 GCA_034431495.1 Thermoflexales bacterium | reverse complement strand
GCGCCTCGAGATCGACGTTGCCGCGCGGATCAGAAGGCAATTCCACTACCTTCAGGCCGGCCATCGCCGACGAGGCCGGATTGGTGCCATGCGCCGAATCGGGGATGAGCATCTTGACGCGCTTGTGATCGCCCCGCTCGCGGTGATAGGCGCGCATGATGAGGATGCCAGTGAATTCGCCCTGAGCGCCGGCGGCCGGCTGCAACGAGACGCCGGCAAATCCGCCAATCTCCCTCAGAAACTCCTGCAACTGGTACATCAAGTACAGCGCGCCCTGGGCTGTGACCGGATCCTGCAGCGGATGAACCTGCGCGAAGCCGGCCATGCGCGCCACGTCTTCATTGACGCGCGGGTTGTACTTCATGGTGCAACTGCCCAGCGGATACATGTTCGTGTCGATGGCCATGTTCAGCCGCGACAACCGCGTGAAGTGGCGGGTCACATCGATCTGGCTGACCTCTGGCAGCGGCAGGTCGTCGCGCAACAGGTCGGCCGGAAAATCAAAGCGGGGGACATCGGGTTCAGGCAACGTCACGCCGGCGCGGCCGGGCGACGACAGGTCATAGATGAGTGGTTCCAGCAAGGCTTTACCTCACGAATAATTGTACCGTACCCGCTGAGCGCCGGATGGTCCCGCAGGTTCGAAAGCTGCGGGAGGATGCGCGGGTCGAGGCTGGTAATATGGCGGCGTGACAGGCGTCGTGTTGATTGTGTTCGTGGTGATTGCCGCTGCGCTGGCCGGGCTGATCGCCTGGTGGCAACTGGCCGTGGCCGAAGGCGCATACCTGGGCCGGCGGGTCGTGGCGTTCCTGTACGATCGCTATGCGGGCCGCTACGATCGCGTCAAGCAATTCCATCCGGCCAGCGACGCCGTCATGCTGGCTATGCCGATCCTGGAGCATCTGAACGGGATGGGCAGCCGGCAGGCACAGGCGCGCGTGCTGGATGTCGCCACCGGCACAGGCCGGCTGCCGGCGGCCCTGCTGGCCCAGCCTGCGTTTCGCGGGCGCATCGTCGCGCTGGACCTCTCGCCAAAGATGCTGGAACAGGCGCAGGCCAAATTGAGCGGCCACGCAGATCGTGTTCAGTGGATGCTTCACGACGCGCAATACCTGCCCTTCGAGGACGCCAGCTTCGATGTGGTCACCTGCCTGGAGGCCATCGAGTTCTTCCCGCGCCCGTTCGAGGCGGTTGCGGAGTTGGCGCGCGTGCTGAAGCCGGGCGGCCTGCTCATGGTCAGCAATCGGATCGGGCCGGATGCCTGGAAACTGCCGGGCCGGGCGATGCCATCCGCAGAGTTTGCAGCGCTGCTGGGCCGACTTGGCGTCGGCGGCATCACCATCCAGCGCTGGCTGGTGGACTACGACCTTCTGCTCGCCGAACGAAGCGAGAATAGTGAAACGAGGTGAATCATGACCAACACCCTTGACGATGCGCTCCGCTACGCCAGAGAGCGCCGCGATCTGTTTGTGGCCCAATTGTCAGAGTATCTGTCCATTCCGAGCGTCAGCGCCCAGCCAGAGCACGCCCGGGATATCAAGTACGCCGCGTTGTGGCTGGCTGATCATCTGCGCGAGCTGGGGCTGCGCGCGGAGGTGTATGAAACCGGCAGCGAAGCTGATCCCGGCCACCCGGTGGTCTTTGCCGAATGGCAACACACAGACCCGCGCCGGCCCACCCTGCTGATCTATGGTCACTACGACGTTCAGCCGGCCGACCCGCTCGAGGAGTGGGAGAGCGCGCCATTCGAGCCGGCGATCCGCGATGGCTACATCCACGCGCGCGGGGCCAGCGACAACAAAGGCCAGCACATGGCTCACATCAAAGCCGTCGAGTCGCTGCTGAAGACAGCCGGCACGCTGCCGGTGAATGTTAAATTTCTGATCGAAGGCGAAGAGGAGATCGGCGGCACTCACCTCGGCCCATTCATCGCCGGCCATGCCGACCTGCTGGCCTGCGACGCGATCGTGATCAGCGATTCGTCGCTGCTCTC
>DAOUDB010000187.1:0-1865 GCA_034431495.1 Thermoflexales bacterium | reverse complement strand
TCGACCGGCTCGCCGGGCAGCAGCCGGCTCATCAAGATGCAGTGGGCGTTCACGTCGATGCGCTCGGCGGCGTCGTAGGCTGCTTCGAGGTCTTTGCCCAGCACGAACAGGCCATGCCAGGGAGCAATGACGGCGGCAGCCTGCTTGCGGATGGCAGCCTCCTGGCCGCGCAGTTCGGCAGCGATGTACTCGGGCAGCTCGACGGAGTGCGCCGGCGCAAAGCGGCACACCTTGATCACGCCGAACTTGAGCGTGTTTTCGAGCACCGGCACGATGGGCCGGCCGGCCATCGCAAATACCATCACGTGGCGCGGGTGGCCGTGGACAACGGCCTGGCCGTCGGGGAACTCGGTCAGCAGCTTGAAGTGAACTTTGGCCTCGCGCGAGATGTCGCCTTCGCCTTCCAGCTTGCGCCCCTGCAGGTCGGCCACGATGACCTGTTCGGGGCGCAGCCGCCAGCGATGTTTGCTGCCGGCGTAGCGCGGTGTGACACAGATGACATCGCCGGCGCGCGCGCTGATGTTTCCGCCGGCGGCGTCGGTCAGGTGGCGCTCATACATCAGCCGGCCAATGTCGGCGATGCGGGCGCGCAGGTCGTTGATTGACTCACTCATATCGATGTTGGATTTTGGATTTTGGATTTCGGATTGGTGAGCGCGTTCGCTTGCGCGGGGCATTCTACATGGGTGCGCTGGGGGCGGGGTGGGCGCCGGGCGCCGGGCGCCGCCACAGGGCTTGTGTGTCGCAATTGCTGCAACAGGGCTGCCTTACCGTGAAAGCGGAGGTCAGTGACATGTTTGGCAGCAAGACAGACAAGCGCAAGCGCCTTGAAGAAGCGCGGCGGATCATCGAAGAACGCGGTGACATCAGCCCGGCAGAACTGGCGCGGCGCCTGGGTGTGCCGCGCAGCACGGTGAGCCGTGATCTGGCCGTGGCCGACCAACACGGCGTGCTGTTGTGTGAGGATGGGCAGGGCCGGCTGAGTTTGTTCGAGCGCTGGTTTGGCCGGCGGCGGTGATTGCTTTGCTCTGAAGCGGATTGGGCGTCGAATAGTCCGAAATTTCGGCATGCCGTGTTGCCATTTTTCGAGACGCTGTGTTGTACGATGGAATCATGACACGCACGACGAAGCGCGCAACGCGATTGAAGGAGATCGAGGAGTTTTTGCTGGCCCGCCGCAGGCCGGTGGCGATTCGAGAGCTGGCGCAGCGCTTCAACACGAACCGCAGCACCATCTACCGTTCGCTGGCCGATCTGGAAACGGAGTGGGACGTGCCGTTGCAGCATGGGCCGGCCGGCTATGTGTGGATCGACCGCGAGCGTTATCTGACTCATGTGCGGCTGACGCTGGATCAAACTACGGCGATGTTTCTGGCTGCCCGGCTGCTGGCGCGTTATTCGGACAAGCCGAATCCACATGCGGTCGGCGCGTTGAACAAACTGAGCATCGCGCTGGAACATGCGGCCCCGCATATTGCCCGGCACGTGGCGCTGACCTCGGAGCGCCTGGATCGCCCGCTGAGTGAATCGCAGCGCACGTATCTGCAATGCCTGGAAGCGTTGACGCGCGCCTGGGCCGATGGGGTGCGGGTCGGGCTGGTGCAGCGTGAGGCGCCGGATTTGGAGCGCCTGTTCGAGCCGTACTTCATCGAGCCGAGCGCGTGGGGCTTCTCGACCTATGTGATCGGCTATGACCACTACCGGCATGATCTGCGCACGTTCAAGGTCGAACGTCTGTTGCGGGTGCGGCTGACGGCGGACACGTATTCCATCCCGGAGTCGTTTGATCCGTATGAGAAGCTGGCCGGCGCGTGGGGGGTGAATTGGGGGGCGGGCGGCGAACCGACAGAGGTAGTGCTGCGGTT
>DAOUDB010000186.1:0-12839 GCA_034431495.1 Thermoflexales bacterium | reverse complement strand
CGGTCGCGGCTGTGTCGCCGCGAGCGTTTCTACCCAGAGTGGGCCGGCCGCCAGCCGCACTGCCCTCACCCCCGCCCGACAAAAACAACGTCCAGGCCTATATCAACTATTTCCGCGCGCTGGCCGGCGCGCCGGCTGTCAGCCTGGATGGCACACTGAACAACAATTGTTGGCTACATGGTCGATACATGGCCGAGAACAACGTGCTCACCCATCAGGAAGACCCGGCCAATCCCTGGTACACGCCGCAGGGGCAGGTGTGCGCCGGCAACGGCAACGCCTGGATGGGCGGCGCGTTCTATCAACCCTACTGGCAGCCCTATCACGCTATCGACGGTTGGATGGGATCGGTGGGGCACCGGCTGTGGCTGCTGTATCCGACCACGCCGGTGTTTGGCTTTGGCTTCTACACCGCGGCCAACAACCGCGCCGCCGCTGGCCTGGACGTGCTGTCGCGCTTCAACTCGACTGCCGACACGTCCTATCCCAACTGGCCGGTGCGCTACCCGGCTGCGGGCCAGACTGACGTGCCGCCGGCCAGCTACGCCATCACGATCTTCTGGCGCTACTGGGGCCCTGCGCCCACGCTGACCGGCGCCACCCTGAGAACCGCCGATGGCGTGGCGGTGGCGCATACCGCGACCACCAGTCTGGACGCCGGCCACAAAGGCGTGAAAGTCACGCCCAGCGCTGCGCTGGCTCGCAACACGACCTATGTGGTGTCCATATCGGGCACGTACAACGGCGCGCCCTTCAGCTACACCTGGTCGTTCAGAACCAGCCCATAAAAAGCGTCCTGTATGGTAACTGTGCGCATTTCAGAGCAGGCCAGGGGCATGATAGGGTACGGCTTCTGTGCCGCGCCACCTGACTGACGTCTGTTTGGCCCTTGCAGGGAAACACAGGCTGGCAATCCCTCCCCCGCAAGGCGCGGTATCATTGCCCCGCGGATGCCCTCCGCGCGCCCGGCCATGGAAAGCATCACCTCACTCTGCGAGCGTTATCACGTCGATCTGGCGCACGCTGGCCACGTCGCGCGACTGACCACGGCGCTGTTCGACGCCCTGCACCCGCTCCATCAGCTTGCGCCGCGCGCGCGCGAACTGGCCGAGGCCGGCGCGCTGTTGCACAACGTGGCCCTCTCCATCGACCCCGCCGGCCACCATACCGCCGGCCGCGACATCATCGCCGCTGCGCAACTGGCCGGCTTCACCCAGGCCGAGCGCCTGACGCTGGCCTGCGTCGCCGCCTTCCATCGCAAGACGGTTCGCCCGCAGATGGAGCCTCTGTTCCAGGCGCTGAACCCCGCCCAGCAGCGCGAGACGCTCGTGCTCAGCGCGCTGGTCCGCATCGCCGACGGGCTGGACTATTCGCAGACCCAGTCCACACGCGTCGTCTCTGTGGACCTGGAGCAGGCGTCGGACGCCGAAACCCCCATCCGCCTGCGCGTGAAAGGCCCGCACAGCCACGAAGACGCCGCCCGCGCCGAGAAGAAATCCGACCTGTGGCGCGCGCTGTTCCGGCCTCTGCATGAGAGCGGGCGCATGACGCGCCCCGGCCTGACGCCCGACGATACACTGGCCGGCGCCGGCCGGCGCATCCTGCGCTACCAACTCGACCGCATCGATCCAGACGACTGGTTGCCCGCCGAAGGCGCCGTTGTTTCGCCCCGCCTGATTCACCGCCTGCGCGTGACGACGCGCCGGATGCGCAGCGCGTTGCGGGCCTTCGGCGACTATTACCGGCCCAAGAGCCTGCGCCCGTTGACCAAAGGGCTGCTGCGCCTGGCCGATTGTCTGCGCCCGCTGCGCGAGCATGATGTGCTTGTGGCTGCGCTGGAGGACTACGCGCAGGGCTTCGAGGCCGGCGCTGAAGCGCTCGCCGGCGTCGAGGCGCTCATGGCCACATGGCAGGCCGAACGCGAGACGCTGCGCGCGCGCGTCTCCGAGCATCTGGCCAGCCCTGCGCACGCAGAATGGTTCCAGGCGATGCTGGCTTTCGCGCAAACAGATCGATATGACCGGCCGGCCAGGCTCGGCAAGCCCTACCTGCTGCGCCACGCCATCGACGCCTTGCAGGCTGAGCATCTGGCGCGCGTGAAGGCGTTCGACATCATGCCCGATCCGCCAACCGTCGAAGACCTGCACCGCCTGCGGATTGCCATCAAGCGCCTGCGTTACCTCACCGACGCGCTGCGCGATGTGCTGCCGCCGGAGCGCGTGGAGAAGGTGCTGGCGGCCTGCGTTGCCGCCCAGGATGCTTACGGTGTTGTGAACGACGCTCATACCGCAGCCGGCGCTGCGTTGCGTTTTCTGGAAGCGCGCTTCCCAGAAGCGCGCTTCCCAGAAGCGCGCGATCTTGATTCGGCGATCCTGCGAGGCGTCGTTGACTTCGCCGAAGCGCAACAGCGGGTTATCGACAAGCAATTGCCGGGTTGGCGCGCGTCGTTGGAGCCGCTGTTGATGATATGATGCGCGGGCAACACTCCGCCATGTAGAAGGTTCGAATTGACCCGTACTCACCAACCCGGGCGCTTGCCGCGCCGCAGCCGAATCGCCACAACCGTTTTCTCGCTGCTGATTCCCATCGTTTTGGTTGCCTGCGCGGCTGCGTCCGCCAATGCGCCAGCCGGCATTCGCGTTGCGCCAATCGCGCCTTCAGTCACCAACACGCCCATCGTGGTGGACATCGTCGTGCCTCCCAATGCCCAACCGGCAACGCCGGCTCAGCCTACGGCCACAGCTGTGGAGATTGCAGAGGTGGCGCCGGCCGCAACACCCGCCGACACACCGACGCCCTTACCCGAGCCGGTTGCTGTTGCGGGACAGCGCGTTCCGGTCCCGGCCGTCGGCGAAGATGCCACGACCGGCCTCTCGGCGACCGAGACCTTCTCCGACACTGCTGTGCCGCCGCCGGTTGCACCGGTGGTGTTGCCTGAGGGCACCATCAACATTGCCCTGCTCGGCGTGGACACCCGCCCGAATCTGGGTTTTGCCAACACCGATGTGATCATCATCGCCAGCATCAACCCCGACGTGCCGGCTGTCACATTGTTGTCCATCCCGCGCGACACGCTGGTGTACATCCCGGGTTGGCGCTCGCACAAGGTCAACACGGCGTTTGCGCACGGCGGGCCAGACTTGTTCAAGCAGACGATCAAGTACAACTTCGGGATCAATGTGGACTACTACGCCATGGTCAATTTCTCCGCCGTGGTGCAGGCGGTGAACACGCTGGGCGGCGTGCAGATCGTGGCGACTTGCCCCTTGTTCCATCAGTTCCCGAAAGACCCCTACTACATGGCCGATCCCGCCTCGCCCATGACCGTGACCGCCCCCTACACCGACACGTTCACCGGCGAGGTGTGGGAGCCGGGCACGCCCGTGCCCTTGCAGACGATCAACATCCCGCGCCCCGGCATCTACACGCTGAACGGTCTGGAGGCGCTGGCCTATGTGCGCGCGCGCTACGGCGTGCCGGGCGGCGATATCGACCGCGGCCGACGCGAGCAGCGCCTGATTCGCGCCATGTTCAACAAGCTCAAGCAGCTCGACATGATCACCAAAGTGCCCGAGCTGTACGCGCAGTTCCAGCAGCAGGTGAAGACCGATCTGACGCTGGAGAACATGCTGTATCTGGCCACCCTGGCGCCGCGATTCGAGGATGCCATTATCCGTAGCCGGTTCATCGACGGTGGCGGCTTGCGCGGCGCGACCCTGCCAAACGTCGGTTCCACGCTTATCCCCGATCGTGAGACGATGCAGCCTTACATCCAGCAGATTCTGCGTGTGGCGCTGAATCAGCGCCCGAACGAAGGCATCCCGATCGAAGTCTGGAACGCCACCAGCGACCCAAACTTCGGCATTGTGGCCGCCGACCGGCTGGGCGATCTGGGATTCCGCATCGTCGACGTCAGGAATGTTGAGGAGCGGGTTGCCAGAACTCAAATCGTCGATTTCACCACGACGAAGAAAGGCAGCGCGTTGCCGTTGCTCCAGCGCACGTTCAACATCAAGGACGACGCCATTTCCGAACAACCTGCTGCGGATGGGCCGCGCTACCGCATCATCATCGGGCCGGACTTCAACCCGTGCTACTACCAGACCAACGCGCCGGCAGCGCCGCCTCCCACTCCCCAACCGACACCCGAACAGGACGCTGCTCCGACAGATGCCGATGCTCCAGATGCCGCGCCGGCGCCCGATGCACCGGCGGAGCCGACCGCTGAGCCTCAGCCGTGATTTGCTTCGCCTGTGAAGCAGCTCACAGCCGGCGGTTCACAGAGTGATTTCGATGCCCCGCTCGGCCAGCATCTCGCGCACAATGCCGGCATGAGCATCATCCACAATCGCCACCGGTTGCAGGCTGCCCTCGATCAGCCTCAGGTATTGGCCAATCGAGTCGTCATCGAGCAGGTTGTTCAATACTTCCTGATTACTGAACTCGAACAGGCACACCGTCTTTGCGCTGGCACGGCCAAAGAACCGGGCCCAGTTACGAATGTTTTGCTCGACCAGCAATGGCAACGGGCCATCGTGCAGGTGAGCCAGCGTCGCCAGAATTTCATCCAGCGCCATGCCGTCGGAGAGCGCGCTGCGAACACCGGCCGCAGTGATCTGCAAGGTCCGGCCCGGCATAACGGGGCCTGTCAACGGCGTCAGTTGGCCAAGGGCGAACAGGCTTGGCGCTGGCTGCTTGAACACGACGTCGAAGCTGTCCGGCATCTCCTCGGAGCTTGTCCGCTGAGACGGGATGAGACGAAGACAGCCCTCCGTGTCGCTGCGTTCTGCCGAACCCCCACCGGCCGGGCTGATCTGCGGCATCCATCCCGCGGCACTGAGTGCCGTGACAACACTCGCGGCGCTCTTGCCTGGTTCGATTAATGTATGCGCCGGCCCCAGAGCGATTGGCCCCATCTCGGCCTGGGCCAGCACATCCGTGACGGCAGCCCGCGCGGCATCATCCGCGAATTGGACCACGCGCGCATCGCGGTAGAACACGATGCGATGATGCTGCGCCTGCCATTCGTCCAGCGTCCGCCGGATGTTGGGCGGCAGTGGCGCGGCCTGATGCGCTTCCAGGAAAGACACGATGCGCCGGACATCCCAGCCGGCCCGCTGGCCCCGGTACACCGATTGGCGGGTCAATTGATAGGTGGTAGCGCGGTCGCTCCCCTTAAGCTCTGCAAACTGATCGAGATCCATCAGCACGCGATCGCTGATCGGTTCCATAGCCAGGATGGTGAAATTGGGTTGCACGAGCACCCGTCCACCGCTTTCGACAAAATCCGGCTCCTCGGCGAGATCGAGCAGCCACAGCCCGGTGTCGGTCAGCCGATAGGCCGCGGGCAGCTGGCTGGCAGACGTCTTGGCGCCGGCAGCCGGATCGTCATAGCCCAGATCGACCAGGCCCAGCCAGTGCAACGGCCCGGTCAGCATGGACAACACATCAGCTCGACCCGGCCAGCGTACCTGGTTCGCGCGAACGGGGTCTGCGGTGGCCTGCTTTGGCGCATCGGGGTGGCCGGCCGGATCGGGGCGCGCCACTGCGTCCAGCAGCATTGCAACCGATATCCATCGCGTGCGGGGCGCGCCGCCCAATCCCAGGGAGTGTTCCAGGGCGGTCATTTTCTCGGCTCGCGCCAGGGCGCGCAACACGGCCGCGCGTGTCTTGATCGTCGCGGGAAAGGCCCCAGGCAGTTTGCCCCAGCCTGCGCCACCGTGTCGGGGCAGGTTGGGGGCGCTCGTCCGCTCGGCGCCGATCATGTCTACGGTCTCTATAGCGTCGCGCCATGTCTCGAAACACAGTTTGATGCGCTCTGGCAATGGCATATGGAAGAAGCGCCCATCGGGCTGCTCTGTAAGCGCGCCGGGTCTGTTGTCTATCTCGCCCAGCGCAACCAGCAACTGTCGCATGAAGAACAGGCGCGGGTGTTCCGATTCGATGTCTGGCCCACCGGGCGCTTCGTTAAGCGCCGCAAGCAACCCCTTGAATGCTGTCTTGTAGATCCAGCCGCGCGTTGTCAGCCCGATTTCACCTTTGCTGCGCACATATCGCCAGTAGCGGCTCAAGTCGCGCTGGAAGTCGGATGCTGATGCCAGCGTGACGCGGGCCGGCTGTTCTACAGCAGGGCGCAACCCGGCCGCTGATTCTTCGGATGATCCCATGCTGCGCATGGTGTTGTGCGCGGGGGTGGGGCTGGTCGCGCTCATATCACGGCAGGGGTATATCCGCGCTCGACGAACTCACGAACCAGTTCATCCAACATGTCTGCGCGGACTACTACGGCGCGCGGCGAGATCTGATAGATGATGGCTTGCGCCAGCGATGTGTTCGCCAACAATTCGGGCAGGGCATAGTCGTCGGACAACCGCAGCACTGTCAACGACTCGTAAAGCCGCACGCGGCCATAGCGTTCGGCGATAGCCCGATACTGCTTGAGGGCTGCTGCGGGCGCGGGTGCGCCGAAGCGCTCGAATTGAGCGACTACCTCCTCGGTTGTGATGCCGTCGCGCAATGCAGATTGGATGCTGGCCGGTGTCAGGCGATAGGTGAAGGGCGTCTCGGTCGGCTCCCCGATCTTGCGTGCGAATGCAATGAACTCGGCCCGATTGGGCGCAGGGGGCAAGCGCCAGGTGGCCGAGTCGAGCCAGGTCACGGGCGCGATGGCGCGTGGGCGCGGCGCGGCTGTGGCCGGCAGCGTGGGCAATGTGTGCGCGGCCGGCGCCTCTGATGCGCTCATGCTGATTTGCGCCTGCATCACCCAGTCGACCATGTCTGTGACGCGAAAGGCGGACAGAGCGATGCCGGCGTTGTCTGCCTTTGACGTGGAGCCGGCCGGCTTTTCCTCTGCCTCGAGCAGGCCAAACCACTGCAACGGGCCACGCAGAGCAGCTTCGAGGACTGCGCCGATACTGCGCTCCCATTCGTCATACCGGCTGTGCTGCAGGCGAATCAAGCCATCCGGACTGGCAAACCACCAATGGTCGGGAGTCATGAATGTCCAGGCGCAGTCCGGGTGAAAGTCGAACAGCGCGCGGCGCAGGGCTGGCCAGTCAATCCACTGTGCGCGCGGCAATCCGCGCAAGACGCGGAATAGGTAGCGGCGCAAGGCGCACCACTCTGCGCCCAGATCGAGCGGCCCCATCTCGCGCGCGCCGATGGCTCGCATGACTCTGAATGGCTGCTGGGGCATGTCTGAGCGCGCCGCTCTGCCTTCTGGTGCGCGCAGGGCGGGGCTGCTGCGCAGTGCGAGATTCGCCTCGATGGCGTCGGGAATTGTCTCCTGCCAGGCGGTCCAGGCGCGCAGGAAGCGCTGCTCGTTCGACAGCGCATACCACGCTTCGACGGCGGGCATGCATGCCCTGACATGCCGGCCGGCTTCGGAGGGACGGGTGTCGTCGTTTGCAGTCTCTGCGCTGAAGTCGGGCGCCTCGATCAATTGCAGGCTGGCAGCAATGGCGAACAGGAATTCGCACTCGGCAGCCGGCAGGCCGGTCTGATTTTCCAGGGTGATGGAAGCTTCAGGCGAAAGCCAGGAGGCTGCCGGTACGCTGATGCCGCTGCGCGGATTCGGGACCCAGCCGGCGCGCGAGTTGAGCAGGCGTTGCGCTTCCTGCGGGTCATGTTCCCAGCCTCTCAGCCACGCCGTTTGACCGGCCTGTGGATGTCGGGCCAGCGGTGGTCGGACACTCACGCCGGTAGAGATCACTGCTTCCAGCACCAGATCGAAGGCATCGAGGAAGCGCGCGGCACTGGTGTGGCCGGCCGGACGTGTGCGGTCGGGCGATGCGCTGCGCTGCACGGGCCAGGAGATGACCGGCACATTGCCGCCGCTGGCCGTCAGCGGCAACCACTGGTAATACACATCGCGGTAGCCCGTGTAACGATGGGTGGGGAAAATCAGGGCGCGTCGCCGAAGCGCATCGAGCACTTCTGTCAGAGATCGGTCAGGCGAATCTGCGACCTGTCTGCTCCACAGGCTGGCGGCCAGCGTGCGGGGTAGGGGCAGTTCGTGATCGCGCGCAGTCAGCAGCCGGCGCGCCAGCTCGGCCCGATCGGGCGGGAGTCCTTCCAATAGCGCCTCGGGGTTGGTGCGCATCTGCGCAATGCGTCCGGCAAGCGCCTCGGCCACCTGTGCGACAAACCCGTTGCGCGACGATCCTTTCAGTGGGATGTCCCACAGCCGGGCCAGCGCGCGCATCTGCGCGATGTTGAACTCGGCTTCGAGTGTTTCGGTCAGGGGCGGCAACTGGGCGCGGAATGGCGTGGCGCGCGGCCAATAGCCGGCCCCGGCATTGGTGGGCTGTGTGCCGGGGCGTATGCCGGGGCGCACGGGAGACATCTCACTGACGACGTTGCTCATGCTTTATCCGTTGAACGCGCCAGACTTGCGCCGGACGGGGGCGGCGTTTGCGGCAATGACAGCCGGCTGGAATGCCGCAACCTCATCCTCGTAGAAAATATCGTAGTGGTACCCCTGCTCGGTGAGAAACAACTGGCGTTTGGCGGCAAACTCTTGATCCAGTGTGTCGCGCGTCACGAGCGTGTAGAAATGCGCCAGCAGGCCGTTCTGCTTGGGCCGTAACACGCGACCCAGGCGCTGCGCCTCTTCCTGGCGCGAGCCGAACATGCCGCTGACCTGGATCAGCACATTCGCGTCGGGCAGGTCGATGGAGAAGTTGCCCACCTTCGACAGCACCAGCTTGTTGATCTCGCCATCGCGGAACTGCGCGTACAACTTCTCGCGCTGACGGACGGGCGTTTCGCCGGTGATCAGCGGCGCGTCGATGCGCCGGGCAATCTCTTCGAGCTGGTCGAGGAACTGACCGATGATGAGCACCGAGTCCTCGCGATGTTTGGACATCAGCAGCGAGAGGACGCGCTGTTTGCGCCGATTGGTGGCGGCGAAGCGATACTTGTTTTCGAGATTGGTCACAGCGTATTCGAGCTTGTCTTCCTCTTCCAGCGCGACGCGAATCTCGTGGCATTCGGCGGTGGCAATCCAGCCCTGCCGTTCCAGGTCCTTCCACGGCACATCGTACTTCTTGGGGCCGACCAGCGAGAACACTTCATCTTCGCGCCCGTCCTCGCGCACGAGGGTGGCGGTCAGACCCAGCCGGCGGCGGGCCTGAATCTCGGCGGTGATGCGGAATACCGGCGCCGGCAACAAGTGCACCTCGTCGTACACGATCAGCCCCCAGTCCAGCGAGTTGAACAACGCCATGTGGGGGTAGTCGGTGATGATTTGGGATTTTGGACTTTGGATTTTGGATTCGAGATCGGCGTTGTCGATGCCGTTCGTCAACTCGGCCTGGCCTGCGGCTGGTTTTCGGCGGGGGCGGTAAGTGAGCACCTGGTAGGTGGTGACGGTGACGGGGCGAATTTCCTTCTTCAGGCCGGTGTACTCTCCGATCTGGTCTTCGGCGAGGGTGGTCTTGTCCAGCAACTCGCGGATCCATTGCCGCACGGCCACGGTGTTCGGGGTCAGGATGAGGGTGGCGCACTGCGTGCGGTGCATGGCGGCGATGCCGACCAGCGTCTTGCCGGCCCCGCAGGGGAGCACCACCACGCCGCTGCCGCCGGCGGCGCTGCCCCCGGCCCAGTACACCTCGGCGGCGTCCACCTGATAGTTGCGCAGCGAGAAGGGCGCGCCGGTCAATGCGCCAAGCTCGCGCAGGTCAAAGGCCAGCGCAGCGCCCTCGACATAGCCGGCCAGGTCTTCGGCTGGAAAACCGATCTGCACCAGCACGCGCTTGACATGCCCGCGCTGCGCCGGGTCAATCTGAAAAGTGAGTGGGTTCAGCCGGGCCTGGATGAGCGGCGCAAATAGCTTGTGCCGGCTGATCTCTTCGGCCAGCCGCAGGTCATCGGTGACGACCAGCAGGCGCCCCCTTCCGTTTGGCCTGCCGGCCCAGAATCCCTCTTCGGCGACGATCTTGATCCGCCCATACCGCCCAATGGCGTCCCGGATGTCCACCCTGACGTTGTCCGGCAGGGGGTACTTCGAGAATCGCTCCAGGTCGGCGAGGATGGCGTCGGCGGTCAGGCCGGCGGCTGCGGCGTTCCACAGCGATAGCGAGCCGATGCGATAGGTGTGCACATATTCCGGGCTTTTTTCCAGCTCGGCGAAGCGTGCCAGGGCATCGCGCGCCTCGGCGTACAGCGGGTTGTCCACTTCCAGCAGCACGCTCTTGTCGCTCTGGACGATCAGCGGATTTTCAGGCCGGTAAGTCGTCATACGAAACACCTATTAGAACATAGGTTGGGGGCCAGAGTCCAGGGCAATCGCCCCTGAATTTTAAGGTTGCCCGCGACGAGGCGGGGAAGGTAATCCTCGCCCCAGCCGGCAAGCAGACGCCTGGACTTGCCCCCCAGTTTCTTAGTCCGATCGGATTTGTGTCCATGTCCCCGCCGGCCTTGCGCTAGAGGGGAGGCTGTGGTTAACTGTTGCCCCGGATGTTTCAGATAGGCATCATGATTCTGACCGGCATCGGTGGACTGGCGTCGATTATCGTAGGGGCGCTCAATCTGGCGCAGGTCATCCGCTTTGTATGGCGCGCGCAGGTTGCCCCCGGCGTCGTTTCGGAGATTGTCGAGTTGGAGAAACGCCCGATCGGCAGTCCGCTCTATCAGGCGCGCGTGTGCTATACCACCCGCGACGGCCGGGAGATCGAGTTTGATAACCGCAATCTGACCGGCAAGCTTTACGAAGTGGCCGGCCAGAAAGTCACCGTGCTCTACGACCCGGCCAATCCGGCTGAAGCGATGATCCGCACCATCTGGATGTGGCTCAACCCGGCCAGTGCGTTGTTGAGCGGAGCGATCCTCATCGCCATCTGCGCGGCGAACCTGGCGCAGCTTGGGCAATAGCTATACTCACCGGCATGTCTTTCCCGTTTCGCCTGATTCTGGATGACCCTACGGACGCCGTCTGCTGTGACGGTGCGACCAACATGGCGCGTGACGAGGCCATTTCACGGGCAGTGGCTGCCGGCGAGCAGCCGGCCACACTGCGTTTCTACGCCTGGCATCCCCCCTGCATCAGCCTGGGCCAGGCGCAGCGCATTCGCAGCGTCGACCTGGCCGCCTGCGAGGCCGATGGCGTTGGCGTGGTGCGCCGGCCCACCGGCGGCCTGGCCATCTTGCACACCGACGAGTTCACCTACAGCATCTCACTGCCGATCGCTCACCCGATCGCGGAAGGCGATGTAATGACTTCCTATCGGCGCATTGCAGGCGCAATTGTGGAGGCGCTGCGCCGGCTGGGTGTGTCCGATGCCAACGCCGACCGCGTGGCGAAAGAGGACAAGGCCAAGGGGCCGGTGTGCTTCGAGGCGCCCAGTGACTATGAAGTGGTGGGCGGTGGCAAGAAGCTGGTGGGAAGCGCCCAATGGCGGCGGGTGGACGGCGTGCTCCAGCACGGCAGTCTGCCTTTGCGCGGTGACATTGCCCGCATCTGTCGCTATCTGATCGGCGCCCCGTCGCCCGACGAAGTGCGCGCGCACGCCGGCACGTTGAGCGAAGTCGTTGGCCGTGATGTGTCCTGGAACGAAGTGGCCCAGGCGTGGCAGTCGGCATTCACAGACACGCTGGACATCGCCTTCACCCCTCAGCCAATCTCCGAGGCCGAGTTGCGCGCGACCGACGACCTGCTGGCCTCACGCTATGCCAATGACGCCTGGACCAAACGGCGCTGAGTGGGAGTCGTCAGTAGTCAGTAGCCAGTCGTTAGCCGTCAGATTACAGAGCGCAGCGTGCGGCACTGTGGACTCAGCACTCACCACTCAGCACTCACCACTCAGCACTCACCACTCACCACTCACCACTCAGAGCTTCTTCTCGCTGGAGTGGCCGGGGAACGCCTTGGCGCCCGGATTGAGGAACTGATAGGCAAAGTTGACGGCGTAGCAGATTTGCCCGAAGCCAACTGCAATCAGGTTGAGCGGCTCGACGCCGGCCTCGGCGCAAATGTCGCCGGCGGCATACACGCCCGGCAGGCTGGTCTCCATCTTGCTGTTGACCTTGATGTAGCGCGTGCCCACCATGTCCAGCCCCCATGTCTTGATCGGGCCGAGATCCACGTTGAAGCCCAGCGTCAAAATAACGGCGTCCACCGGAATGACTTCCTCGGCTTTGGTGCGGTTGTCGAAGATGACAGCTTCCTGCACCCGGCCATTGCCGCGCACAGTCTTCAATTCATAGAACAGCTTGACCTCGACTTCTGATTGCATCAGTTCGGTGACCGAGGCGGCGTGCGCGCGGAAGCCGTCGCGCCGGTGAATGAGCGTCACGTGCCGGGCATAGTCCTTCAGGTTGAGCGCCCAGTCCACTGCTGAATCACCGCCGCCCACGATCAGGACATTGCGCCCGCGGAAAGCGGCCTTTTCCTTGACGGAGTAGTACAGCCCGTTCTCCTCGTATTGCGTGAGTTCAGGGTTGGGGAGTTTCTTGGGGCTGAAAGCGCCCACGCCCCCGGCAATGATCACCGACCGCGAGCGGTGCGTGCCCTTGCTGGTCGTCAGGGTGAACGTGCCGTCGGCTTCGCGGGTCAGCATCTCGACCCGCTCTCCCAGCGCCAGATAGGGCTTCCAGATCATGGCCTGGTCGACCAGGTGTTTGACTAGATCGTGGGCAATGATGCGCGGGAATCCCGGCACATCGTAGATGTATTTTTCCGGGTACAGCGCGGCCAACTGGCCGCCTGGCTCGTCCAGCGCGTCGATGATCTTGACTTTCATTTCACGCAGGCCGGCGTAGAACGCGCCAAACAGGCCGGCCGGCCCCGCGCCGATGATCGTGACATCGTACAACTCGTGATCTGCAGTGATTGGATGTGA
>DAOUDB010000185.1:0-12916 GCA_034431495.1 Thermoflexales bacterium | reverse complement strand
ACGCCGGGCCAGGCCCGACGTGGTGTTGTAGACGCCAAACAGGCGCGAGATCTCGCCGGTTGGGTCGGCGCCCATCGGATAAGTAACATTGCTCAGCAGGCGCTCGTCGCGTCGCCAGGCCAGGTGGGTGAACTTGGTGTCGGTCGAAACCGAGACCACTTCGGCGCCGGCCTGCTTCAAGTCCTCGTAGCGGTCGCCCAGGTCAGCCAGTTCGGTCGGGCACACGAAGGTGAAATCAGCGGGATAGAACACCACGACAGTCCAGCGCCGGGCAGCCTTATTGGCGGCCAGCGAGAACTTGCCGAATGCCCCGGTAGTTGGGTCATAGGTGTCCATTTCGAAATCCGGAACAATCGATCCAACAGATACAGTTGACATGCCATGTACTCCTTTGCACTTGTATGAAACTACGCAATGTGTATTTGTGAACTGCAAAGACCGGAGCGGCCTTCGAGTTTTCCGGATTGATCACGCGCCGGTCAGCGCGTGAATGGCGCGCACAGCCTCGCGGCTGTCTCTGGCGCCCACGATCAAACTGATACCACACTCCGACGAGCCTTGCGCAATCGCGTGAATGTTGATGCCATGCGCGCCGAGGGCGCTGCACACCTTGCCGCTCACGCCCGGCGTGTCGGAAATACCCATGCCCACAGCAGTGACGATGGACGCTTCGTCCATCACACCGATATGGTCGATTTCCTGATGAGACAACTCGCGGGCAAACTCGTGCTCGAGTTCGTGGACAACTTTGACTGCGGCGTTGCGCGGCACCACAAAACAGATGTTCTGTTCGGCAGATGCCTGCGAGATCATCAGCACGCTGGTGCTGGTGCGCGCGACGGCCATGAACGTGCGACCAGCGATGCCAGGCACACCCTTCATTCCCCGCCCGGCCACGGTGACCATGGCGACCTGATCGATCACGGTCACGGCTTTGATGGCGCTACCGGTGCGCGCCAGTTCGTGCTGGATCAGCGTGCCGGGATGCGACGGATTGAAGGTATTCTTGACCCGCAGCGGAATGCCCTTCTCAATCAGTGGGGCAATGGTCATCGGGTGCAGCACTTGCGCGCCGAAGAACGCCAGCTCGGACATTTCCTGACCGGTCAATGCCTCGATGGTGCGCGCGTTGGGCACAATGCGCGGGTCGGCGGTCATGACGCCGTCCACGTCAGTGTAGTTGTGCACCTCGTTCGCGTCGAGCACCGCGCCGATAATGCTGGCGCTGAAGTCGCTGCCGCCACGCCCCAGGGTGGTTGGCACGCCGGAGGGTGTCGCGCCGATGAAGCCGGTGACGACCGGCACGATGCCGGCTTCCAACAGCGGCAGCAGCCGGCAGCGCGTTTTCTCGCCCGTAGCTTCCATGAGTGGCGCAGCGGACAGGTAGTTGTCGTTGGTGATGATGATTTCGGTCGCGTCGACGGCTTCGGCGGCGATGCCGTTGTTGCGCAGCGCGCCGGCCAGGATGCGCGCCGCCATACGCTCGCCCAGGCCGCTGATGGCGTCGAGGGCGCGCGGCGTGATCTCGCCCAGCACACGCACGCTGGCGCACAGCATCTCGAAACCACTGAGCAACTGCTCAACTTCATCGCCAATGCGCTGTCGTTCGTCTGCGTTGGCAATCACGCCATCGATGGCTGCCTGGTGTTTGTCGGCAAGTTCGCGCCGGACGCGGTGAAAGGTCTCGCTGTCGCCGTCGGCTGCCGTTCGGGCAGCGGTGATCAAAGAGTCGGTGACCTTGATGGTGTCGTTCGGGGCTTTGCCCATGGCCGAGGTGACAACGATAACTCGATCCCATTGAGCCAGCGCGCTGCGCGCGATGCGCGCGACCTGGTGCATAGCCTGGGCGTCTCTCACAGAGGTGCCGCCGAACTTCAAGACTACAAGTGACATAGTGTGTTGCGTTGCCAACCCTGTACTGTGTTGAATCTGATTGCGGCCCGGCCGCAGACCGGGCGATTATACTCTGTGGCAGGCGTGTTAAAATGCCTTGCCAGTGCGCAGACCGGCAAGGTCTGGCATGGCTGACAGGCCCCCATAGCTCAAGGGATAGAGTGCCGGCCTCCGGAGCCGAAGATCGCAGTTCGAGTCTGCGTGGGGGTACTTTCCCCTCTCATCTTTTGCCTTGCCGGCCGGCAAGGTGTCTCGCTATGCTCTCTGGCCGCCTGCGCGCAGAATGGCGCCTATCGCAGCCAGGGCAATGCACTCCACCAGAATCGCGCCGCCGATCATCAGCGTGATAGTGAACCAGAACATCTCAGGATACAGCCGGATCAGCGTGTCCGTGGCCAGGAACAACCATGTGTCGCCCTCGAAGAAGATGCGGTGGAACACGGTGAAGAAAATGTCCCAGCCGACCACAGCCAATATGCCCAAGCCGACCACGCCGACCCCTGTGGCGACGACGCCGGCGATTAGCGCGCCGCCGACCATACGCCAGGTGGCGCGGCGCGCGGCCAGCGCGATGACGGCAATGCCGGCCAGCATAGAAATGATGGTGTGCAGAGGGAACAACCAGCCGATCAGATCGCGCACATCCTGCATGTGACGGATTTCACGCTCGTTGAAGGCCGGCGAGCCGTCGCTCAAGCGCGCTTCACGCAGCACTTCCACCCCGCGCATGCCGATCACGCTGTCCATGCCGATCAGGCCGAGCCGCAGTCGTTCCTCATCGCTCATGCCATACACCTCGGGCGGGAAGCCGGGCTGGCTGTACAGAAACGGCACCACCCACGGCTGCATGGCGAGCCGGATGGGGACAAGCACCACCACAATCGGCGTGGCGATAACGATCAACACTTTGACGAGAGTGTGCCAGCGGGTTTGCATCGCCGGATTCTACCCCGCATAGATTGCGACAGGCTGCGCATGGGCGCATTTCAGAGAGGGGGCAACATGGCTGACCGGCTGCGCCAGCACCAGGCCGTTGAGAGCAACTGCCGCAAGGGGAACTTCTGGGACAATGCACCCATGGAATCGTTCTTTTCGTCGCGGGAGATAGAATTGCTCCGACAGAAGCAATTCCGAACGCGCGTCCAAGCGACGGAGGAGATGTTCACGTCTATCGAGACCCTCTACAATCGTCAACGAATACACTCAGCACTGGGCGGCCTCAACCCAGCCGATTTCGAGGCCGCGAACTGAGGCTTCCCTATGTGTCCGCTTTCTCGGCGCGCATCCAACGGGCGGCCCCGGCCCAACCGGCAAATCCAATCGCCCCGGCAGACTCAATTAAGATTGGCCCCCAACGTTGTGTTGTGTTTTGCAGATGCGAGAGGATTTCGCCGTTCATGAAATCACCCCAATCCCGCGCCAGCGCCCTGCGCTCGGACTCGTGCCCCAACTGCGGCGCGCCGGTCAACCTGACCGGCCTCGCCCCCGACCAGACGCACATCCGCTGTGAACACTGCGGCTCGTCGCTGGCATTGCCCAAACGCGACATGCCGGCCCCGCAGCCAAAGCAGGTGATCAGCGTCAAACCGCCGGCGCAGAGCAAACTGCCCGGCTGCCTGGTCACTCTGTTGACGCTCAGCATTGTCGTCGCTGCAGCCCTGATTCCGCTATGGGAGTCGGGTGCGCTGGCCGGCTGGCTGGGCATTCGCAACAGCGCGCCGTTAGCCGGCCTGCCGGCCCTTGTGCCGCCCGCGCGCGTCTTCGGCTCGCCCTACGTCATGCCCCGCAAGGACGACGGCCCGCAGCAAATCCTGTACCTCAGCCTCGCCGAACGCCAGACCTTCGCGGTGAGCTACGAGCCGGCCGCGCGCCAGGAGAACTGGCGCAGCCCATTGTTCGACGCATCGTTCACCGAAATCACGCTGGCCGCCGACACAGAGCGCGCCTATATCGCCCATGACGACACCCTGACAGCCCTCAACCGCAGCGACGGCTCGACGGTGTGGGAGATTGCGCTGGCGTATGGATTGAATCCAAAGTACCTGTGCGAGCAGGGCGCCTGCCTGCAAGTGTTCGGCGAACAGGTGATCGGCCGCCTGAAGGACGGCACACTGATGGCGCTGGACGGGGCAACCGGCCGCGCGCTGTGGACGATGCGCTTGAATGCCACCAACGGCGGCGTGTTCAACATCGCCGGCAATCCGGCTGTGGTGGACGCCATCGACACCCAGAACAATGCCGCTCAGTTCGAGGTGTTCGACGCGCGCACCGGCGAGATCGTCCTCCAGATCGCGCCGCGTTTCGAGCGCGAGCGCGGCTGGCCCGTCACGGTCAGGACGAGTGATGTGTACACGCTCTCCCCCGACGGGCGCTTTCTGTACGTCGTCGGCGGGGCAAGCACCGCCGCAGTGTGGAAGTTCGACACGCGCAGCGGCGAGCAGCTCTGGCTGTACCAGGAAAGCGGCTCGGCCAGGGATGCGCTGCTGCCTTTCATCGGCAAACCACCCTACCCCGCCTCGGACAACGCGCTGTTTGTGATTCAGGGTTCGAGCGATGCCACCGTAAGCCGCATCGACGCGCGCACCGGCGCAGCCACCCGCATCCTGACAGAAGATCGCTATGAGATTCGCGCTGCGCTTGCCACCGATGACATTCTGGTGATCTCGGCGCAGCCGGCCTTCGACCGTTCGAAGACAGAGCTGTGGGGACTGAACCCACAGACCGGCGCGCGCGCGTGGCAGATTGGCCTGAACACGCGCCACGCCTTCGACGACTGGGCGCTGGAACAGTACGATGGCCGGCTGTTTCTCGCACAGACGCAATGGGAGGACGGGCGCGCGTTGTTCGATGTGCTCGACCCGCGCACCGGCGTCAGCGCCGGCCAAGTGTCACAGACCATCGAACGCGCCGACCTGAATGGCCTGGCTTTCGCGCAGGGCATCGCCTGGCTCAATATCAGCAACAGACTGCATGAAGTCAGTATGGGCGATGGGCGCATCCAGTCCATCTGGCCGTGATATATTCGCACTGCCGTGTCATCTCGAACACCGTTCGGCGCACCCACGCCCAAACAATGGCTACTGTTCATTGTGGTGAACATCATCGTGTCGGCGGTCACGACGCTGTTCGTGGTGCGCGCCCTGATGAACCCCGACGCCCCTCCATCAGCCAGCATGGCCGTTGCCGCGCCAGTGGAACCGACACAGCCACCGACTCCCGTCACGCCCGCTGAAGCACCGGCAGCTTCCGCTACGCCGGGCGAGCCAGCCACAACATCCGTCGGCGCAGCCGACAGCACAGCCACGCCCGCCCCCACAACCACCGCGCCAGCCGCCACTACCCTGGCAGCCAGCGCCCAGGTGCGCATCAGCACCGTGCTGTTTCCCGGCCAGCTCTCGCGCGAAGTCGTGGTGCTGGTGAATGAAGGCGACACCGTGGACCTGACCGGCTGGGTGCTGGCCTCGTCGAGCGGCATAGCCTATACCTTTGGCAACGTGACCCTGCTGAAGGACAGCTTCATCAATCTGCACACCACCACAGGGGCCGATGTGCCCACCGACTTGTTCTGGGATCGCGCCGAGCCGGCCTGGAAAGCCGGCGACCGGCTGACGCTCTCAAATGGCAATCAGGAGATTGCAACATTCACGGTCGTGGAAAGATAGTGACGCGCGCTATCGCTGCCGGTCGGACAATCCATGATCACACTCGCTGATCTGAAGAGACTGCTGAACGCTGGCGCCGGCGCGCGCATCGATGTCCTCAGCCCCACCATCGCTACGCCCGAACGCATCGCGCGCGGCCTTGCATCGCTGGCCAACGCCAAAGGCGGTGTGCTGATCGTAGACCTGGAGGCCGGGCAGAGCCGGCGCGCCGCTGCGCCCGACCCGGCCGACCTGCGCGACCGCGCCATGCAAGCCCTGCTGATGACCGAGCCACCGCTGATCGTGCCACTCCCCTACCTGCTGCCGGCCGAGCCGGACGCCGCGCCCCAGGCGCTGATCGTGGAAGTGCCGGATGGCCTGCCCCATGTGTACAGCGTGGATGGGCGCTACGTCACGCGCAACGGCGCGCGCATTGTGGCATTGCCGGGCCGCGCCCTGCGCGAATTGATCCTTGCGCGCAGCGACGACGCGCGCGAGTGGGAAGCCAAATCGCCGGCCGGCAGCAGCAAAGACGACCTGGACTGGGCGCGCGCCGAAAGCTACGCCGCCGGCGCGCATAGCTTGAACGAGCCAACGGTGGAAGATGTGCTGTTGCGGCGCGGCTGCATTGTGATGGCAGGCCGGCGTGTGCGGCCCACCTACGCGGGCCTGTTGTTGTTTGGCCGGCAGCCTCAACGCTGGGTGCGCGGCGCAGAAGTGATGGCCGTGCGCTTCAACGGCGCCAGCATGGACGACGTGTTCACCCGGCAGACCATCGGCGGCACGCTGCCCGATCAGATTCGCCGCGCCGAGTTGTTCATCTCCGAAAATCTCAGCCGGCGCGCGCGGGTGGGCAACTGGCGGCGCAGCGACGATCCACCCTACCCGCCAGGCGTGCTGCGCGAGGCCGTCGTCAACGCCATTGCGCACCGCGACTACCGGCTGATCGGCAACCAGATCCATCTGCTGCTCTTCAGCGACCGCGTGGAGGTGCGCAGCCCCGGCAAACTGCCCGGCCACGTCACCTTAAAAAATCTGCTTCACGAACGCTACTCGCGCAACGAGGCGATTGTGCAGGCGCTGGCCGACATGGGATTCATCGAGCGGCTGGGCTATGGCATCGACCGCATGGTGCGCGCCATGAAAGAGGCCGGCCATCCTGCGCCGCAGTTCGAGGAGACAGACGGCGGGTTTGCAGTCACCCTGACCAGCAAGCCCACCCTGCGCCCGGCCGATGAAGCCGCCGGAGCTGGCGCCGGCGCGCTGCCACAAACGGCGCAACAACAGCGCGCTGAAAAGATGCTCGACTATCTGCGCGCGCATGGCCGCATCACCAATCGCGAGTATCAGGAGTTGTGCCCGGACATCAGCGCAGAGTCGTTGCGGCGCGATTTCGTGGAGCTGGTGGAAGCCGGCGTCATTCTGCGCATCGGGGACAAGAAGGGCACGTACTATATTCTGAAGTAGCAAAGCGTGTCATTGCGGCAGTTCGTCAATCGGTCGGATCGGCCCATGCGCGGGATACACAACTGCCGCCCCGCGCTCGCGCAGGCGTTGCCATGTGGCAAGCGCAACCGGATTGTCGAAAGCGTGCGCGGCCGGCGGCAGGTCGCCGGTGAACACCGAACCATCATCGAGCAATAGCGAGACACAATGGGGCGAGTGGCCGGGGGTATGCACGATTTCGCCGGCGATACCCATCTGCGCGAGCAGCGCCCGGCTCTGCGTGAATGAGATCACCACATTCCCCTCAGCAATGATATCCACGTAGCGATCATGCGGCTTGGCCCACTGCTTCATGAGCGGAATCGCTGCGACCTGAACATCGAGCACCAGCAAGGGCACACCTTCGCGTTTCAGTTCCTCGGCCAGTCCGGCATGGTCAATGTGGTAGTGCGTGGCCAGGGCGTAACGTATCTCGCGCAATGGCACATCCATGCGCTTGAGCATCGACTTCAGGGTGCCGAGCGTGCCCGGCCAGCCGATATCAACGAGCAGGCGATTGTGGCCGGCGCTGACGACCCAGTAGTTGGTGGAGCGATAGCCGACATTGACAATGCTGATAGGAAGCGTTTTTGCCACGGGGCAATCATACAGGCTGCGCGTTGCGGTAACATACCGCGCACACCGATGAGCACAACCGACGCCACGCCCATTCGCCGGCAATACCTGGAGTTGAAGCGCAAACACGCCGACTGCATCCTGTTCTTCCGGCTGGGCGACTTCTATGAAACCTTCGACAGCGACGCCGAACTGGTGGCGCGTGAATTGGATGTGGTGTTGACCTCGCGGCCGGTGGGCCGAGACACGCGCGTGCCGATGGCCGGCGTGCCGCATCACGCCGCCGAGTCATACATCGCCCGGCTGATCGAACGCGGCTATCGCGTCGCCATCGCCGAGCAAATCGGCAACGAAGCCGTGAACGGGCTGGTGCCGCGCGAAGTGCGCCGTGTCATCACCCCTGGCACGGTGATCGAGCCGGCCATGTTGCAAGCCGAAGCGCCCAACTATCTGGCGGCGGTCATCACGTCAGAAGACGGGGAACGAACGGCGGAGCCTGTGCCGGCATCTTCCGCCGGCCTGGCTTATTGCGACATCACCACCGGCGAGTTTGCCGCCGCGCAACTCGACAGCCTGATCGATCTGGAGCGCGAACTGGCGCGCCTGCAACCGCGCGAGGCGCTGGCGCCCGAAGCCGAGCGCGGCCGGCCGCCGGCCTTGCCGCTGCACAGCGCAGGCGCGCCGCGCATCCACCTGACCCCCTTCCCCGCCTACCGCTTCGAGCACGGCAACGCCCGCCAGACGCTGCTCGATCATTTTAAGGTTCACACCCTGGCCGGCTTCGGCATCGAGGACAAGCCGCTGGCGCTGCGCGCGGCCGGCGCCATCATCGCCTATCTGCGCGAAACACAGCCGGCGGCGTTGGCGCAGCTCAACACGCTTCTCGCCTACGACACCGCCGGCTTTATGGGGCTGGATGCCGTCACGCGGCGGAATCTCGAACTGACCGAAGGGCTGCGCACCCGCACCAAGCAAGGCTCGTTGCTCGGCGTGCTGGATCACACCCTCACGCCGATGGGCGCCCGGCTGTTGCGCGCGTGGGTGTCGCAGCCCCTGCTCGATCGCGCCGGCATCGAAGAACGCCTGCAACGCATCGACCGGCTCTACGCCGACACGCTGCTGCGCGCCCAAACGCGCGACGCGCTGAAGCACATGCCCGATCTGGAGCGCCTGACCAGCCGCGCCATCACCGGCGTCGCCACCCCCAAAGACCTGCTCAGCCTGAAAGCGGCTGCGCGCCAGGCGCTGGCTGTCATCGCGCTGACGGCCAGCGCGATGAGCGCCGATGAAGCGCTGCCCACCGCATCGCTGACGCAGGTGATCGACACCATCGAAAAGGCCATCAAGGACGAGCCAGACGACGACGGTTTCATCCGACCCGGCTACTGCGCCGAGTTGGACGGCGTGCATGCCTCGGCGCGCGACGCCAAAACGTGGATCGCCGGCCTGGAGCGCGTCGAACGCGAGCGCACCGGCATCAAATCGCTGAAGGTCGGCTTCAACAAGGTGTTCGGCTACTACATCGAGGTCACACACGCCAACACGTCGGCCATTCCCGCCGATTACATTCGCAAGCAGACGCTGACCAACGCCGAGCGCTACATCACGCCGGAACTGAAGGAGCGCGAGGCGCTGGTGTTGAACGCCGGCGAGCGCGTGGCAGAGATCGAAGCCAGGCTGTTGAAAGAGATCAACGCAGCGATTGCCGGCCAGCACGCCACCGCGCTGATGACAGCAGCGCGCGCCGTGGCGCGGCTGGATGTGGCCGCCGCGCTGGCAGAGGTGGCGGCGCGCAACAACTACTGCCGGCCGGCCTTCAACGACGAGGGACGCATCGAGATCGCCGCCGGCCGCCACCCGGTGATCGAACAGTTGCTTAAGGAAACGCCCTACACCCCCAACGACACCCACATCGACCGCGAGGCGCGCATCCTGATCATCACCGGCCCGAACATGAGCGGCAAGTCCAGCTACATGCGGCAGGTGGCGCTGATCGCGTTGATGGCGCAGATCGGCAGCTATGTGCCGGCGCAGTCGGCCAACCTGTGTCTGGTCGATCGCATCTTCACCCGCATCGGCGCGCAAGACGAACTGACCGCCGGCCAGAGCACCTTCATGGTCGAGATGGTGGAGACGGCCAACATCCTGCATCACTGCGCGCCGCGCAGCCTGGTGATCCTGGACGAGATCGGGCGCGGCACCAGCACCTACGACGGGCTGGCCATCGCCTGGAGCGTGATCGAGTTTCTGCACAACCACCCCGAGCGGCGCGCGATGACCCTGTTCGCCACGCACTACCACGAGTTAATCCAACTGGCCGACAAGCTGCCGCACGTGCGCAACTACAACGTGGCCGTGAGCGAAGAAGGGGGACAGGTCGTCTTCCTGCACAAGGTGATCCCCGGCGGGGCCGACCGTTCCTACGGCATTCACGTGGCGCAACTGGCCGGCCTGCCGCCGGCAGTGGTGCATCGCGCGCAAGACATCTTGCGACAGTTGCAAGATGGGACACTGCAAACAAAAGCAGATGCGTTCAAGCCGGTGGAGCAGTTGCCCCTGTTCATCAGCGAGCCGCCGGCCTTGACGCGATTGAAGCAAATCGACCCCGACGGCATGAGTCCGCTGGAAGCGCTGACGACGCTGTACGAACTCAAAAAGCTGCTGACAGGCGACCAGGGCCACACAAAGACAGAGGAGGCCAACTCATGATGATGCATGGCGGCCCCTGGTGGGGCATGATGCAGGAGCGCCCGACCAGCGCGCCAAAGATCGACCGGCAAACCATGCGGCGTGTGTTGGGCTACGCGCGCCCGTATGCCGGCATGATCGCAGCAATGACGCTGGTGATTGTGGTCACATCGGTCATCGAGCTGGCCCCGCCGCTGTTTGCGCGCGACCTGATCGACCATGCCCTGCCCGACCGCGACGTGGGCCGGCTGAGCCTGCTGGCGATCGGCATGATCGCCGTGCCCCTGATCAGCGCGCTGCTGGGCACGCTGCAACGCTGGTTGAGCGCCAAAGCCGGCGAGGGGATCATTTACGATCTGCGCTGTGAGATGTTCGACCACCTGCAACGCATGTCGCTGCGCTTCTTCACGCGCTCCAAAACCGGCGAGTTGATGTCGCGCTTTACCAACGACGTGGTGGGCGCACAAAGCGCCGTGACCGGCACGCTGGTGTCCGTCTTCACCAACCTCATCACGCTGGCGTCCACGCTGGTGGTCATGCTCAGCATCGAGTGGCGGCTGACGCTGGCGGCGTTGATCGTGCTGCCGGGGCTGTATCTGCCGGCGCGGCGCGCGGCGCGCATCTTGCGCGACATCTCGCGGCAGGGCATGGAACTGAACAGCCGCATGAACGGCCAGTTGAACGAAACGCTGAACGTGTCGGGCGCGTTGCTGGTGAAAGTGTTTGGCCGGCAGGCGCGCGAGCGCGAGCAGTTCAAACGCAACGCAGCCGGCGTGCGCGACATCGGCGTGAAAAGAGCGATCGTGGGGCGCTGGTTTTTCGTTGTCATCGGGCTGGTCAGCTCGATCGGCAGCGCCGTGTTGTTCTGGGCCGGCGGGTATCTGGTCATCGCCGGCGCGTTGAGTGTGGGCACGATCGTGGCCTTCATCAGTTATCTGGCGCGACTGTATCAGCCGCTGGTGGGGCTGTCGAACATTCAGGTGGAGCTGGCGCAATCGCTGGTCAGCTTCGAGCGCGTGTTCGAATATCTGGATTTGCCGGTGGAGATTCAGGACGCGCCGAACGCCATCCACCTGGAGCGCGTGCGGGGCGCGGTGACATTCGAGCATGTGTCGTTCTCCTATCTGGCCGGCGAAGCGCCAGCCGGCGCGACGACAGAGAACGGGACACAGCACCCTGCGGGGGGCGATGGATTCCTGGGCAACCGGCCTGTGACAGCGCCGCAGCGCAACAATGGGTCCGAGACGCCGGTCGCCACGCAACCAGGCCGGCGCTGGGCGCTGGATGACGTGTCCTTCACGGTCGAGCCGGGCCAACTGGTGGCGCTGGTAGGGCCGAGCGGGGCCGGCAAGACCACCATCTCTTACCTGCTGCCGCGCCTGTACGAACCACAACAGGGGCGCATTTTGCTCGACGGGCACGACTTGCGCGATCTCACGCAAGCCACACTGGCCGAGCACATCGGCCTGGTGACGCAGGAAACGTATTTGTTCCACGACACCGTGCGGGCCAACCTGCTATACGCCAGGCCAGACGCGAGCGAGTCCGACTTGATCGAAGCCTGCCGGGCTGCCAACATTCACAACGTGATTGCCGCGCTGCCCCAGGGCTACGATACGGTAGTGGGCGAGCGCGGCTATCGGCTGTCGGGCGGCGAGAAACAACGCATCGCGCTGGCGCGCATCATTCTGAAGAACCCCAGCGTGCTGGTGCTGGATGAAGCCACCTCATCGCTGGATTCGGAGAGCGAAGCGCTGATCCAGCAGGCGCTGGACAAGCTGTTCATCGGACGCACCAGCATTGTGATCGCGCATCGCCTGTCCACCGTTCTGGCCGCCGATAAGATTCTGGTGCTGGAGCATGGCCGGCTGGTTGAGCAGGGCACTCACCATGAGCTGGTCAACGCCGGCGGCTTGTATGCCCGGCTATACGAGACGCAGTTTCGCGGGCTGGAGAAGGGACGCCGGCCGGCGGAAGCAGATCAGGAGCAGAATGCATCGCATGGCTGAACACATCATATCGCCGGCCAAAGCCGTCATCTGGGACATGGATGGCGTGCTGATCGACTCCGGCCCGTTTCATTTTCAAGCCTGGCGCGAAATCTTTGCGCGCGAGCGCCGCATCGAATTCACCTACGGAATGTTTCAGCGCACGTTCGGCTGGCGCAACCCGGAGATGCTGCGCGATGTGCTGGGGGCGGACATCGAGCAGGCGGAGATCGATTTTCTGGCCGGGGTGAAGGAGGCGCGCTACCGCGACCTGGTGCGCGCGAACAGCGCGCGGCTGTTGCTGCCGGGGGTGATTGAGTGTCTGGCGCGGCTGCAACAAGCCGGCTGGCGACAGGCGGTGGCCTCGTCGGCGCCGGCGGAAAACGTGGCAGTCATTCTCGGCGCGCTGCCGCTGCGCGATTACTTCGGCGCGGTGGTGACGGCTGAGGATGTCGCGCGCGGCAAGCCGGACCCGGCGCCTTTTCTGACGGCGGCGCAGCGGTTGGGCGTGGCACCGGGGCGCTGCGTGGTGGTGGAAGACGCGCCGGCCGGCATCGAGGCCGCGCGGCGAGCTGGGATGTCCTGCATCGGCCTGCTGACAACGCACGCGCAACTCGATCACACGCCGGCCTATCCGTCGTTGGC
>DAOUDB010000184.1:0-8869 GCA_034431495.1 Thermoflexales bacterium | reverse complement strand
CGCCAGCGAACTGCGCATGCTGGTGCAGATCGCCCTGCCGCTGTCCAAGCCCATCCTGCTTACGCTGATCGTGCTCCAGATCATGGGTGTGTGGAACGAGTTCATCTGGCCGATCATGGTGCTATCCAACCCCGATCGCTACCCGATCATTCTGGGCGTGCTACGGCTGAGCCAGTTGATCACGGCCCGCGACCCCGGCGCCACCTACGCCGGCTATGTTATCGCCGGCATTCCCATCTTCGTGCTGTTCATCTTCACCAGCCGCGCCTTCATCCGTGGTCTTACGTCCGGCGCAATCAAGATGTGAGGGAGCATGTCCTGGTACAACACCTCCTACCGCAAGCTCTTCTTCGACTTTCACAGCCCCGGCACGACTGCCGGCCTGGCCTCGGCCTTTGACGCCGAAAAGTGGGCCGACCGGTTGCAAGCTGCCCACGCTCAGGCGGCGTCTGTCTTCACCAAGTGCGGCTACGGTTACAGCTTTCACCGCAAGGGCACGCTGCGCTACACGCATCCCCACCTGCCGGCTGGCGTAGACATGCTCGAATCGCAGATCGACGCGCTGCACCGGCGCGGCATGAGGGCCATTGGTTACTACCACACCTTCAACAGCGAGCCGATCGCTGAGGCGCACCCGGACTGGATCGAGCGTGACGCCGATGGCAAGCCGCGCGGCATCAGCATCTGCCTGCTCAGCCCCTTGCTCGAAGAATGGATGCTGCCGCACGTCGAAGAGGTCGTTAGTCTGTATGGCGTGGACTCGATGTTCTTCGACGGCACGTATGCCCACAGTGTGTGCATGTGCGATGCCTGCCGGCACAAATTCGCCGCTGCCACCGGCGGGTTGCCCATTCCCACCGACAAGGCCGATCCGAATTGGCCGCGCTACGTCGCCTGGAAGATCGAAGCGATGAAAGGCGTGCGCCGGGCCATCTGCGACGTCATCCACAAGCGCCGGCCCGAAGTCGTCGTATCGTTCAACTGGGTGTATTCCGCGCGCACCGCCGAAGATGTGCCCGACGGCGTGGGCGCGCTGGTGGCCGACATCTTCCCCGACGATCAGGTGTTCAACGGCAGCTACTTCTCCGCGTACTGGGCGACCCTGGGCCGGCCGTTCGACGTGATGAACTCGGCCTTTCTGCAATGGTGGGGCGACTGGGGCTGCAAGCCGGCCATCGCCATGCAACAGGAGGTGGCCAGCACCATTGCTCACGGTGGCCTGACCTGGATCGGCTATCAGATGACGCAGTCGTATGACGTGGCGCCGGCGGTGATGGACGAACTCGGCAAGACGCTGGCGTTCGTGAAGGAGCGCGAGTCGTTGCTCGCCGGCGCGCAGCGCGTCCCGAACGTGGCCGTTCTGCACACGACCGGCAGTCACATGATCGGCGACACTGTGGGTTTCTGGGACGATAGTCAGGAATTGCGGTTGCGCGGCGCGCATCGCCTGCTCACCGAAACCATGACGCCGCATCACATCGAGAACGAATGCGGCCTGCTGAAGCGTCTCTCAGAGTACAAGGCCATCATTCTGCCCGACCAGCGTTACCTTGCGCCCGAACTGGTGAATGCGCTAGGCGAATGGGTGCGGGCCGGCGGCGCGCTCATTGCCACTGCGCTCACCGGCACGCGCGACGCCGCCAACCAGGAAACCGGCGCATTCGCGCTGGGCGATTTGCTTGGCCTGAAGTACGAGGGCCGCTATGAGCAGACCCACGCTTACATCGAAGTCACCGACCCGCGCCTGAAGCCGGGCGCGCTCGACATGTCGCATCTGGCCGAAGCGCCGTTTGCCTTCGCCCGGCCTGTCGCCAGCGACGTTCAGGCGCTGGCCCGCTTGCGCAAGGTCTATCTGCGCAGCGATGGCAAAGTGTTGTTGCGCTGGTCGCCGGTCGGTGAGGACAGCGGCTACCCGGCGATCACATTGCGCAAGGTGGGGCGTGGGCATGTGGCCTACCTTGCCGGCGACGTATTCCACGCCTATCAAATCAAGAATCAGTGGAACCTCAAACACATCGTTGCCAACCTGCTGAAGATCGTCATGCCGACGCCGCTGGTGTCTGTGGAAGCGGAAGCCTGGCTGGAGGTCGTCCTGATGCGCCAGGCTGGCCGGCTGCTGGTGCATCTGGTCAACCAGCACGGCGACCGACCCACTGACGGCAACTATCGGTGCGCCGAGCAGATCGTTCCAGTGCGCGACATCACCGTCCGGGTGCGATGCGACGCGCAACCTGAGCGCGTCACGCTCGAGCCGGATGGCGCGCACGCAGCGTGGGATTATCAGGATGGCGTAGCTGCGATCAGGGTGCCGGAGGTGTATATCCATCGTGTGATCGCAATTGTCTGATGAAGGCATTTTTCGGAAGGGGAGTAACAGCGAGCCGATGATGGGCATAGGTCTGGATTGGGTTGGAAAGGGCCTCCGTGTCGTGCGCGCCGTCTGTCTGGCCGGCCTGGCGGCGCTGGGTGTGTCGTGCGCAGGCGAAGTAGCGCCAATCGCAACGCCTTCATCCACCCCGATTTCTCTCACCATTCTTGTCCCGCGCAGCTCGTCGGCCGGGCAGGCGCTGGAGATCGGCGTGCGTGACTTCACCGCGCGCAATCCCGGCGCGCGCGTGCGCGTCGAGGTGGTTGACGGGGATATCGCCGAACAGCTTGCGCGCAGAGCGACTGAAGGCCGGCTGCCAGACATGGTCTGGATGAGTCGCGCCACGCTGGAGCGGTCCGCGCCGACCGGCCTGTTGCTTGATCTGCAAACGCTTGCGACCCTGGATAAAAACGTGGACCCTAACGCGCCGGTGATCGGATGTGCGTGCGAGGGGCCGCCGCCGCCATTCCGGCTGCAAAACATCACCGCTGACGCGCTGGCAGCATCGCGCGCGCCGGGCGGGTTCGAGTTGCTGATGATCCCGGTACTGACAGACGCCGCTGCTGCGCCGGCTGTGCAAGGCCTCGGCATCATCAGCGGCACGCCCAACCTCGCTGCCGCCTGGCAGTTCGTCCGCTATCTGGCCACGGAGGATGGCCAGCGCCGGATCGTGGATGATGGCATTGGTGCGACTGTGTTGCGCACGCTGGACGGGCCGGCCCTGCCTTGACGCAGGGTGTATTTCCCAGCGAGGGCAAAATCGCCCGGCAGGGGCTGTTGTGCTGGGCGCGGGGCAAGCCGGGCGGCTTGCTCGACAACTTGCGACGCACTGGCGATACGCGCTGTGAACGACTGACTTTGCAGGAGTCATGGGGCGATCCGGTATCCCCTTGCCAGAAACACTTTCTCGCAGTACAACGACTGCGGAGGTGACTGCTATGACCAACCAATGCTATGCCCGTCTGTCACGCCTTGCGATGTGGCTTGTGGCAGGCGCTGTGCTGGCTGCCTGCGGCCTGGGTGCGACCCCCGAACCCACACCGACGCCGCCCGAGCCGCGCGAATTGAAGGTCTACATGCTCGAGAGTCCGGCCCTCAGCCAGGTGCTCGACATTCTGATCAAGGGATTCCGCGAACGCAATCCGAACTACACGGTGCGGGTGGTCAACATTCAGGGCAACCCGGCCCAGGAGTTGGCGTCGCTTGCAGCCGCCGGCCAACAGCCCGACATCATCTGGACGATCGACAACATGACGCAGGCCATGGTGGCTGCCGGCGTATTGCTCGACATGCGCGAGTTCGCCCGCGCCGATCCTGCTTTCAACCTTGACGACATCGACCCCAACGTGCTGGCCATCGGCAATGGCCGCACAACCAACGAACCCGGCCTGTACATGATCCCGGCCTCGCTCGAAACCATTCAGATGTTCTACAACAAGGAGCTGTTCGAGGCCGCCGGCGCGCCGCTGCCCCAGCCGGACTGGACGTGGAACGATCTCATCGATGCCTGCCAGTTCGTGCAGGCTGCTCAACCCGGCGTGGATTGCCTGAGCTTCTTCAACGCCAACACGCCGGGGCCGGACTGGTGGGCCTACTGGGCGCCATTCCTGCGCGGCTATGGCGGCGACGTGCTGAGCGCAGACGGCCGCAAATCCACTCTCAGCAGCCCCGAATCGCTGGCCGGCTTTCAGGCGTACATCGATCTATGGACCCGGCACAAAGTGGCGCGCGGCCTGAACGCCCGCGGTGGCGAGTGCTTTGTGGAGCAGCGTTGCGCGGTGGTGTTCTTTGCCTCCATCGGTATCAAGTCGTTTCGCGATGAGATCGGCGGCAAGTTTGACTGGGACGCGCAAATCATGCCGGCGCATCCGCAGGGCCGCTTCACCGGCGCGGCGGTGTATGGGTTTGGTATCGGCAAGGCCACCCGCTATCCTGAAGCAGCGTGGGACTTCGTCAAGCAACTGGCGACGCCGGACGTGCAGCGCCTGATGGCGACCCAGCGACTGGGCATCCCGATGCTGAAGTCGATGGCCGGCGATCCCAGCCTGACCCAATTGCCCCCGCCGCCGGAGAACATGCGCGCGTTTATCGACGGCGCGCAGTACGGCATCCCGCCGCGCAGCTATCCGGTGCAGTGCGGCAGTCTGTACGTCGGGCCGGTGCAGGAGGCTATCACTCAGGCCTTCCGCGCGGTGCTCACCGGCGCCCAGAGCCTTGAAGACGCGCTCAAAGCCGCCGATGTCAAAATCCAGACCTGTTTGGACAGCAATTGACCCAACGCCCTAACAGTCCGTCAATTGCGAAGTGACAGGCTACACATCGGACCGTTCGCGTGAGCGAACTGGATTCCCTGTCATTGCCTACACGAGGCCCAGTCGGCCTGCGCCGACTGGGCCTCAGCCCGCGAAGGCGGGCTTTGCTCTCTGTTGCCACGACTTCAGTCGCCCGGCTGAGCAGTTACTGATCGGAAGCGAATCGCTGCGCGCCGTGTTTAGAATAGCCCATGCCAAATCACTACTGGATCGACCCGCGACTGAAGACGCTCCCGCGCCGGCCCTGGCGCAAAATTCACCTCGACTTCCACAACTCGCAGCACATGCCGGCTATCGGCGGCGCATTCGACGCCGATGAATTCGGCGACCGGCTGTTGGCCGGCAACGTCGATAGCATTGTCGTCTTCGCCAAGGACATGCACGGCTACTTCTACTACCCCAGCCGCTATGGCCCCGTGCATCCCGCCCTCACATTCGACCTGCTTGGCGCGCAGGTCGAGGCATGTCGCAAGCGCGATATCAAGGTGTACGCCTACTACTGCACCACGTGGGACAATTACCTGGCCGAGCATCATCCCGAATGGCTGGTGTGGAAGCGCGACCGCACAACGTATCTGCCCCGCTTCGACGAAACGCCCCGCTGGACGGCGCTGTGTCTGGTCAACGAGGATTTCGTGCAACTCATGCTCGATCACGCCGCCGAGTTCGTGTCTCGCTACGAGATCGATGGCGCGTGGTTTGACATGCCGGTGCCCATCGCCGGCGAGTGTTTCTGTCCCCGCTGCCTCGATCAGTTGCGCGGGCGTGGCCTCGACCCGTTCGACCCCGCTGTTCAACATGCGCACAAGCACGCCCTGCATTGCGCCTTCATCGAACGCATGACGGCGGTGGTGAAGAGTATGCGCCCCGGCTGCCAGGTCGATTACAACGGGCAGGGTGTATATGGCCTGGGCCGGCGCATCCCCCACATGGACAACGTGGACATCGAGGCGCTGCCCACCGCGTTCTGGGGCTACTACTACTTCCCGACCATCACCCGCTACGCCCGCACATTTGGCGTCACCACCTATGGTATGACCGGGCGCTTTCATCAGGCCTGGGCCGACTTCGGCGGGCTGAAGCAGCCGGCGCAGTTGGATGTCGAGCTGGCCAGTATCGTTGCCAATGCTGCGCGTTGTGACATCGGCGACCAGTTGCCGCCCGATGGCCGGCTGGACCCGGCCGTGTATCACGTGATCGGCAAGAGCTATGGCCGCATCAAGGCGCTGGAGCCATACCTCGAAGGCGCTGCCCCGGTCACAGAGGCCGCGCTGGTCGTCAACGGCCTGCCGCTGGGCGAGCCGGCCACTGAGGCAAACAAGGGCCTGGTCAAGCTGTTGATGGAATCACAGATTCAGTTTGATGTGGCCGAGCCAGATGTGGACTTTGATCGCTATCGCCTGCTGGTCTTATCGGATACGCTCAGCGTCGATCAGGATTTGGCCGGCCGGCTGCGGCGCTATCTGGAGGCCGGCGGCGCAATCATCGCCAGCGATCACAGCGCGCGCCTGGCCGGCAGCAACACGAGCTGGGCCGAGGCCTATGGATTGCGCTACGCCGGCCTTTCGCCCTATCAGCCGGCCTATCTTGTGCCTCAGGCTCCCTTCACCGGGGACATCCCGCCTTACCCTTATGCTTTGTACAACGGAGCTGGTCAGTGGCGCGCTGAAATGCCGGCGACGTCGCTCGCCGTGCTGGGTGAGCCGTTGTTCCAGCGCGCGCCGGAACACTACACCAGCCATGCCCAGACTCCTTTTGACCATTTGACTGACTACGCAGCGATCGCGCTGTCGGGCCGGCTGGCCCTGTTTGCGTTCCCGCTCGGTCAGAGCTACTACGACCAGGGCTACTGGGTTTACCGCGCAGCTTTGGGCTATGTGTTGCGCACATTGCTGCCGGCCCCGCTAATTGAAACCAACGCGCCGAGGAGCAGCGAGGTCACCGTCACCCATCAGGATGCGGATGCGTCACATGGCGAGCGGTGGATGGTGCATTTGGTCAACTTTTCGGCGCTGCGCCACACGCCCAAACACCCCGATTTCCACGACGATCCGATTGCGCTGACCGATGTGCAGGTGCGCTTGAACGTGCCGCTGGGGGTGAAGACGGCGCGCGCGGTAGTCGCCGGTATCGATCTGCCGGTGACGCCGGTGAATGGCGGCGTCTGTGTGACCGTCCCCCGCGTGCCGGTGCACGAGATCGTCTGTTTCGAGGTGTAGGCCACTCTCCCGCAGTCTTGACGTTTGTCGCTCTGCTATGCTTGCGGCGGAATGCGCGTTCGCCAGACGCACGTCTGACGAATGCGCGATCGTCTATGAAGCAAGCTCTCCTGAATGTCAGCCGGGCGCTGTTGGCGCTTGGTCTGTCAGGGTGCGCCGGCCTGTCCAGTTTCGATCCGGCCGGCGCGCCCGCTCCCACGCCCTGGATCATCACCGTGCCGGTCCGGGCGATCGAGGTGGTGCGCGTCACGCCCACGCCGACGCCGACCCTCGTGCCAACGCTCGCACCCAGTCCCACGCCGGCCCCCACACCGACGCCGTTGCCGGCCTTCATGGCCGAGCCGGTCAATGTCTCTCCGGCCTTGATCGGGGCTGTGCGGGCTGCGCTGGCCGGCCTGGGCGAGCACTTCACGCTCAGCCATTTCACTCACAGTGGAAGCGACGGGCCGGTGGCGTGGATCGTGGACGCCAATCAGCCCGAACGGTTGCTGTGCGCGGCCCCGTTGTATATCGAGGGGCTGGGCAGCGTGATGGTGTTGAGCGCATCGGCGGTCTTCGAGCAGTTCGCGCGGGCCGGGCTGGTAGCGGGCCGGCAGGGGTGCATCGTCACTCATCTCGAGCGCGGGCGGGCGCAGATCCGGCAGATGTTGGAACGCTATCAGGCGGTGTACGCCGCGTATCGCAGCGGGCAGCGCTTCGACACCGCCGGCCAACTGAACGCCTACGTGGCGCGCTTCGTTCAGCAGCGCCGCAACCAGCCGTATCCGGTCGAGGCGCACGTGGTGTTCGCGCAACTGGGCGAGGCGACCGGCTTCCAGGTCACCGGGGGGCCGGCGCGCGTCAATGGCAGTGACATCGCGCACGTCTCGCTGGTGTACGGCGGGCCGGTTGAAGTTCTGGCCGATGCGCTTGACCAATTCCTGTTGAGCGATCGCGCGTTGAAACTCAGGGAGGTTGCGCCGGCCGGCAGCCTGCTCGCGCGCCAGCCTGTCACGCCGGAGGAGGCGGTTGGTCTCATCCTGGCGGAGCAATGGCCGGCGTTCGTGCTGGGCGGGGCGCGCGCAGCCGGTCTCGATTTCATCGCGCGCGGCTACGATGGCGCGCTCGACCCGCGCAACGCGCTGCTGGCGCCGTTTGCGGCGCTGACGGGTGTGAGCGCGCTGCCGGCCAATCTCAGCCCGGCGTCCCTGCAACAGCTTCAGGACTATCTGAGCGGCGCGCGCGACGATGCGCCCGCGTGGATCGTCGATCAATATCTGCGCGACTTGCGGCGCAACGTCAGCCGGTCGTACCTGCGGTTCGAGATCCTCACAGCGCCGTGACGCAAGGTTGCGAGTGCTAGAATGTTTGTGAGGTAGTCATCATGACTCTGGATGAGATTCTCGAGGATATCCACGATCTGGAAGCCGACCTGGGCACGTATGAGCGCAAGTATGGCGTGCTCTCGGAGACCTTCTACCAGTCATACATGGCAGGGGAAGAGCCGGCTGATGATGCATGGGTTCAGGATTGGACGCGCTGGGCGAGCACCTATAAGGTCTGGCTGCGCCGCAAAGAGCATTACAAGCTGGCTATGCAGAAGTTGATTGCCCAATCGCCTTCGCTGTCCGACATCATCCAGCGGCGAGCGCGCTATGAACCCCTTTCAATCTCTGCGTGATTACGAGACCTTTGTCTACTCGCTTGCCGAGAAGTATTCAGCGATACTATCCTCGACTCTGACCGTGATTCACAGGGGCAAGTACCGCGCCGAGCTTGTTGGCGAGTTGCGCTTTTCGGGAGAGGTTCGCCTTTCAGTGCAGGAATACATCAGCCTGGACACAGGCTGTGTAATGATCGAAGGTTACAGCTACGAGGTGTGGCATGGCGGTGAGAAGGCGTATTGGTGCGACTCTCAACCGCATCCGCATATCCCCGAATTGCAGATCACTGACCCACACCACAAGCACGTGCCGCCCGATATCAAGCGC
>DAOUDB010000183.1:0-7255 GCA_034431495.1 Thermoflexales bacterium | reverse complement strand
GCACAAGGTCGCCATGGCCGCAGGCATCCTGTTGATCTTGCTCTACCTGGCCGCCATTTTCGCTGACTTCGTCGTCCCCTATGGCCCCATTACACGTTTTGAGGGCGGTCAACAGAAGCCACCGACCACCATCTATTTCAGTCGCGAGGGTGTTGGACTCACCGGCCCATTTATCTATCCCGAGAAACGACGGGTTGATCCCAAAACGTTCAAATTTGTTTTCGAGCCGGACACCTCACAACCTATTCCGATCCAGTTTTTTACCAAAGGCGAGCCGTATAAATTCGCCGGCCTGATCGAAACGGATCTGCACCTGTTCGGCACCGGCCCCGGCAACCCCCCCATCAACCTGTTCGGCACCGACCGCCTGGGCCGCGACTTGTTCTCTCGCACCCTCTTTGGCGCGCGCATCTCGTTGTCGATCGGGTTGCTCGGCGTGATGGTCAGCTTCCTGCTGGGCGTGACGCTCGGCGGCATCTCCGGCTATATCGGCGGCCTGGCCGATGACATCATCCAGCGCATCATCGACTTCCTGTTGTCGATCCCGACGCTGCCCTTGTGGATTGCGCTGTCGGCGGCACTGCCGCGCAACTGGCCGACTGTGCAGACGTACTTCGCCATTACCCTGATCTTGTCGGTGATTGGATGGGCCGGCCTGGCTCGCGTCGTGCGCGGCAAGCTGTTGCAGCTGCGCGAGGAAGACTACGCGCTGGCTGCCCAGGCTGCCGGCGCCAGCCGTGGCCGCATTATCATGCGCCACCTGCTCCCCGGTTTCACCAGCCATCTCATCGTTTCCATCACCACTTCCATCCCAGGGGTGATCCTGGGCGAGACGGCGCTCAGCTTCATCGGCCTGGGCATGCAGCCGCCCGCGGTCAGTTGGGGCGTCTTGTTGCAGGACGCGCAGAATATCGTTGCCGTGGCGCAGCAGTCCTGGTTGTTGATCCCGGCGCTGTTTGTGATCGGCGCAGTGCTGCTCTTCAACTTTGTGGGCGATGGCTTGCGCGACGCCGCAGACCCGTATACGAGATAGGCTTTTCGGCGGGCGCTCCGGGCCGGCAGGCCGGGCGCGCTCGGGTGGATGAAGAAGACAGAACATGACATCAACTTCAACGAATGACAAGCTGATCGAGGTGCGTGATCTGCGCACGTACTTCTATCTCTATGAAGGAATCGTCAAGGCGGTCGATGGCGTCAGCTTCGAAATCCGGCAGGGCCGCTCGCTCGGCGTCATCGGCGAAAGCGGATGCGGCAAGTCTGTGACCGCGCAGTCGATCATGCGCATCGCCCCCGAGCCGCCAGCCAAACACGTCGGCGGCGAAATCCTGCTGCACCTCGGCCCGAACGACAACAGCGAAGTCATCGACATGCTCAAGCTCGAGGCGCGGGGCCAGCGCATACGCTCGCTACGCTGGAAGGAGATCGGCATGATCTTTCAGGAGCCGATGACTTCCTTCAGCCCGTTGTTTACCATCGGCAATCAGATCGGCGAAGCCATCGAACTGCATTTGCCCGACCTGTCGAAGAAACAGGTGCGTGAGCGCACCATAGATCTGCTGGGGCGGGTCGGCATTCCCCAGCCCAAGCGCCTCATCGATTCCTACCCGCACCAGTTGAGCGGCGGTATGCGCCAGCGCGCCATGATCGCCATGGCATTGTCGTGCAACCCCCGGCTGCTGATCGCTGACGAGCCGACCACCGCCCTCGATGTGACCATCGAAGCCCAGATCCTCGAACTGATTGCCAACTTGCAGCAAGAGTTCAACATGGCGCTGATGTACATCAGCCATGACCTGGCTGTGGTGAGCGAAATGTCCGACGAGATCATGGTGATGTACCTGGGTCTGGTGATGGAGCAGGCGGAGACCGGCGAGATTTTCGACAATCCACTCCACCCCTACACCCAAGCGTTGTGGCGCTCGATCCCGCGGGTAGAGGGCGGCCAGGACCGGCTGGTGCCGATCAGCGGCACGCTGCCCAGCCCCTACAATCTGCCCAAGGGGTGCCCGTTCTACAGTCGATGCGAGCATCGCATGCCGGGCATTTGCGACGCCGTGCGCCCGCCCATGATCGAGGTCAACCCCAACCACAAGGTCAGTTGCTTTCTGTACAAGAGCGAGCCCTGACGCCGGCGGCACCAACATCCTGCCAAGATTCCGAGGAGAATACAGCGTGCAAACGAGTGTACAACCAAGCAAGTCGTCCAGCCCGAGCGCCAGCATTTCCGACACTGCATTGCTCGAGGTCAAGGGCCTCAGAAAGTGGTTTCCCATTCAGAAGGGGTTCCTGAAGCGCACGGTCGGCTACGTCAAGGCGGTGGATGGCGTCAATCTGGCGATCCAGCCCGGCGAGACGCTGGGCGTGGTGGGCGAAAGCGGCAGCGGCAAAACAACCTTGGGTCGGTGTGTGCTGCGGCTGTACGAGCCGACCGCCGGCGAAATTCTCCTGCGCGATCACGATCGCGTGCTGCCCGTCCATGAGTTGGAGGGCAAGGAGTTGCACGCCTTCCGCCGCAACGCGCAGATGATCTTCCAGGACCCGTACTCGTCGCTCAACCCGCGCATGAACGTGCTGGAAACGGTGGGCGAGCCGCTGCTGGTGAACAATGTCGCCAAAGGTAAGGAGCTGGAGGATCGCGTCACCGAAGTGATTCTGCAGGTGGGTCTGCGTGTGGAGCACCTGCGCCGGTTCCCGCACAGCTTCAGCGGCGGCCAGCGCCAGCGCATCGGTATTGCCCGCGCGCTGGTCGTGCGGCCCAAACTCGTCGTCGCCGACGAGCCGGTGTCGGCTCTCGACGTGTCCATCCAGGCCCAGATTCTGAACCTGCTGAAGGACTTGCAGGCCGAGTACCAGTTGACCTATATCTTCATCACCCACGCCATGAGCGTGGTGCGCTACATGGCCGACCGTATCGCGGTGATGTATGCCGGCAAGCTGGTCGAGGTGGCCGGCAAAGAGTCGCTCCTGACACGCCCGCGCCATCCGTATACCGAAGCGCTGCTGTCCGCAGTGCCCCGCACCACCAGCGGACGCAATGTCAAGCGCACCGTGTCGGCTGGCGAGGTGCCGGACCTGGCCAATCTGCCCTCCGGCTGCGTGTTCCATCCGCGCTGCAAATATGCCGTGGATCGCTGCAAGGTCGAAGAGCCAGAGCTGCGCGAGCTGGATGGGCAACTGGTGAAGTGCCACCTCGCCGAAGAACTGGCGCTTACCGGTATCGGCGCATCACCTAACGGCGTCGGCAGGAAGTAGCCCCTGCATGGTTCGAATACAAACGCCCGAAACACATCGTTTCGGGCGTTTGCTTTTGGGGCCGGCAGGCTTGGGCGCCTTACTTCATCGAATCCACAATCTTGTCGAGCGATTCGCGCGAGGGCCGCAGAAGTTCTGAGGGCATCAGCGCCAGGGGGGTATCGCCAAGCCGCAGATGCTCGGCCAGGTTCTGACGCCTGTTGTCCACATACAACAGGCCGGTGATGAAGAGCTGCTTCTCGCGCGCCTCTTCCAGCAGTTCAATGGCGGCGGCGCGGTCTGTCGGATCGTGCTTGCTGTCCAGCTTTCTGAGAACGATGCGCGAGCCGTCGTGCAGGGTGACTTCCTTCGTCTCGCCTTCTTCGTACTCCACCATGATCTCTTCCTGGTGCGGCACGTAGGTGAAGTCATTGATGCGGTCGTCGTTGGTCTTGCCCCACGTGTAGCTCTTCGTCGAGTCGTCATGGTTGTTGAAAGTGACGCATGGGCTGATGATGTCGAGCACGGCTGTGCCGCGATGGCTGAGCGCGGCCTTGAGCAGCGTAACCACTTGCTTGGGATCGCCGGCAAATGATCGCGCCACAAAGCCGCACTCGGCGATGAGGGCTTCCATGCACAGATCGATCGGAGGCAACTCGTTCTTGCCGGCATGTTTTAGCTCCTGGCCCACGTCGGCGGTAGCCGAGAACTGCCCTTTGGTCAGGCCATATACGCCGTTGTTCTCGATGATATACACCATGCGCGCGTTGCGGCGCACCATGTGCTTGAAGTTGCCCAGGCCGATGCTGCCGGTGTCGCCGTCGCCGCTCACGCCGATGCCGATCAGTTTGTGGTTGGCCGTCAGGGCGCCGGTGGCAACGGCGGCCATGCGCCCGTGCAGCGTGTTGAAGCCCCAGGCGCGGTTCATGAAGTAGGCCGGGCTTTTGCTCGAGCACCCGATGCCGCTGAGCTTGATCACAGTCTCCGGCTTCACGCCCGTCTCGTAGCAGGCGGTGATGATCTGCGACGCGATCGAATCATGGCCACAGCCGGCGCACAATGTCGAATCATTGCCTTTGTAGTCGATCTTCTGCAAGCCGATCACATTCGTTTTCTGGAGTGATGCAGTTCCCATCTCACACTCTCCTTAAATAGCTGCGCCTTCGCCTGTGCGGATTGCCGTGCTGATCCATTCCGCCGTCAACGGCAGACCGTCTGAATGGTTGGCTGCCACGAGGCGCGTCGCAAGCTCTGGCGCATGCAGGCGCAGCAACTGAAGCATCTGCGCGTCGGTGTTCAGTTCCACGACATAGCAGCGCCGGTGCGCTGCGATGAAGTCCGTGGTCGTCTGTTCCAGCGGCAGCGCGCGCAGTCTTAAATACGAGGTCTTGATTCCCGCCTGCGCTAACAGCGCCCGCGCTTCTTCAACTGCCGGGTCGGCCGATCCATAGCTGATGATGCCGATCTCCGCGCCATCGACGCGCTGGACGATGGGCTTTGGCATCAGCTTGCGCGCCGTCTCGAACTTGCGGCCCAGTCGGGCCATGTTGTTCTCCCAGTCTTCGGGCCGCTCGGAGAGCTGGGCGCGCTCGTTGTGGCCGGTGCCGCGCGCAAAGTATGCGGCCAGAGGGTGATCGGTGCCCGGCAGGGTGCGATAGCCAATGCCGTCTCCATCTACGTCTCGGTAGCGCGCAAAACCGCCCAGCTGTTTCAAGTCATCTGCAGTCAGCACTTTGCCGCGTTCCATGGGCTGATCCGGATACTCGAACGGCTCGCTCATCCACTGGTTCATGCCCAGATCCAGGTCGCTCAGCACGAACACGGGAGATTGCAAACGCTCCGCCAGATCGAGCGCCCGCCATCCAAACTCGAAGCATTCCTTGACGTTGCCAGGCAAGTAACACGGATGTTTGGCATCGCCGTGGCCCAGGAAATACACTTTCAGCACATCGCCCTGCGACACGCGGGTGGGCATGCCGGTGCTCGGACCCATGCGCTGCACATCCCATATCACCGCCGGCACTTCGGCAAAGTAGGCCAGGCCGGTGAACTCGGTCATCAGTGAGATACCCGGCCCCGATGTGGAGGTCATGGCCCGCGCGCCGGCCCATCCCGCGCCGACCACCATGCCCAGCGCAGCCAGTTCGTCCTCGGCCTGCAGGATGGCATACGTCGGCAGCCGGGTGTCGGGATCGGTGCGCAGTTGTGGCAGGAAATGGTTCAGGGCATCGGCCACGCCGGTGGCCGGCGTGATCGGGTACCAGGCCACGAACGTGACGCCACCGTAGATCGCACCCAGCGCGCCGGCGGTGTTGCCGTCGATCATGATCAGCCCGTCTGTTGCGCTCATCTTCTGCACGCGGAAGGGATCTGTCTTGATCAAGTTGTCAGCTGCCCACTGGTGGGCCAGGCGCACGACCTTCATGTTCGAGTCCACCGGCTTGCGCTTGCCTTTGAAGTGGAAGAGCAGGGCGCTTTCGATATCGGCTAGATCGATGCCCAGCAACTGTGCCAGCGCGCCGACGTAGACCATGTTTGCCACGTAGGTGCGCAGCTTGGGATCCTTCTCGTTCTCGGTCGCCAGCTTCTTGACCGGGATGGGGTAGTGCGAGATGTCGCTTCGATTCATCTGCAGCTTGATGTCGTCGGCGTACATGAAGAAGCCGCCTGTTTCGACAGATTGATAATCCTCGATGGCGGTTGCGGGGTTGATCGCGACGACGATCTCGGCGCTGGGACGACGCGCAATGAAGCCGTCTTTGTTAGCCCGGATCGTGTACCAGGTGGGCATGCCCTGGATGTTCGACGGAAACAGGTTCTTGCCGCTGACCGGAATGCCCATCTTGAACAGCGCGCGCAACAACGTCGTGTTGGCCGTCTGGCTGCCAGAGCCGTTCTTGGTTGCCACGCTGATCGAAAAGTCGTTTATCACCGGCGGACGGCTGGCCAGGGCGTCTTCATGGACGCCGGGCTGAAGTGAAGCGATCATTTCATCTCTCCTTCCACACTCATAACATGAACTTTCAACTTCGTTGATTCAACGCTTGCAGCTTCGCGCTGCTATCAGCGCCGCGAGAGCGCAACTTTCACGGGATGTTTGTCGCCGGCCTGTCTTGCAGCGCCATTGCTGCCGGGCGTCCGCGTCCTGGGTTTCGTCGCAGAGGCCGAGCGGGGTGCTTCGCGGTGTTGCAGCAACTGCGTGTGTTCGTTCAGCAGGCGATGGCCTTCGTCCAGCCGGCCGGCCACAATGGCGTCCACAATTCGCTCGTGGTAGGTCCACACCTCGCGCAGATACTGATAATCCGAAAACACGTTGAGCCCCACGGCTTCGTATGCTTCCCAGTACGCTTCGAGCAGCCCCTTGACGAACAGGTTTTTGAGGCGACCGAATATGGTCATGTGGAGTTCGCGGTGTTCGGCGTGCGGGATGCGAATGGGATTGCCGTCGAGCTTGGCCCAGGCCTGCTCGACGATTGCTTTCAGATGACGGTGGTCTTCGGCGTGCAACAGCCGGACGGCTTCGTCCCAGAACGCCGACTCGATATGATTGCGCAGCGTGCTGAACGCCTCGAACTGGTTGGGGTCCGATGCCAAAGCGTACAACAGGCTGAAGCGAATGGCGGGGAGAAAGCTGTATTCCGAAAGACGGATGCCGGCCCGTGGGCGCACATCAACCAGACCCAGACTGCGCGCCACTTCCAGTTGCTCGCGCAGCTTGCCGATGCTGATCTCTAACTCTTTGCTGATATCTTCCAACGGAGGGAGCCGGTCTCCCGGCCGAACCTCGCGTTCGACGATATATCGCACGAGATCAGAGTCGAGCTTGTCAAGCAGCATGGCTTTCGGTCTGGATTGTATTTGTCGAATTAATCCGATGAATCGGATAAATCAATCTTATCACTGCCTGTTGACGCTGTCAAGCGCAGCAGGCCGGCGCGGGTGTAGCGCAGAAATGTGGGCGACTTTTTCTGCGGCGAGGGCAAAATAGGGAGCATGAAGACATCTGCTGTATCCACCCCCGCGC
>DAOUDB010000182.1:0-16433 GCA_034431495.1 Thermoflexales bacterium | reverse complement strand
GCCGGCGTTTCCTCCTGTTGCGCCAGGCCGGCGCTAGATCACGCTGATCGCCCCGTCCGGGCAATCTTCGACCGCCTGCTTCACGTCTGCTTCCAGGCCGGGCGGGATCGGGTCGAGCTTGACGATGGCATAGCCTTCCGGGCCGACCTCGAACACATCCGGCGCGGTGGCTTCGCACAGGGCGCAGCCGCCGCATTTGGTCTGGTCAACAATTGCTTTCATGAAAAGAACCTCTTGATTTGGGTTGGAAATATGGACTGCCGCTCAAGGGGCGCTGCGGTCCGTGTGAAACGGCAGGGCTGCATGGCCCAGTCTGTCCGATGCGCCGCGCACGAGTATAGGCAGGGCCGGCGGCTGCGCAAGTGACATTCTTCACGCGCCCCCGGCGCGGGTTGAGCAAATCTGCGTTTGAGGCACAATCAACTTACCATGTCATTCCGCGACTACCTTCGGCGTCTCGACGCGCGCGGCGATCTTGCGCATGTGCGGGCGCCCGTCTCCAAAATCCACGAGATTGCCGGCGTGCTGAAGAAGATCGAGCCGCGCCCGGCGTTGTTCGAGCAGGTGATCGAAGCGCCCTTTCGTGTGGCCGGCAATCTGTTTTGCGGCAAGGCGGCCTTTGCCGATTACTTCGGCATTCCGGTCGCCGGCATCATCCCTGCACTGACGCGCGCCATCGAGCAACGCGCGCCCTGCCGGGTCGTCAACGACGCGCCGTGCCAGGAAGTCGTCTGCCTCTCGCCGGACCTCGATGCGTTGCCCATCCCCCGTCATTGCGAGGGCGACGGCGGCAACTACATCAGCGCCGGCGTGATGATCGCCCGCCATCCAAAGCATGGCCAGAACATGGACTTTCATCGTCTGATGCAATTCTCGAAAACCGAGATGGCTGTGCGGGTTGTCAAAGGACGGCACTTCGATCTTTTTCTGAATGATCTGAAAAAGGTGGATGTGGCGGTGTGCGTGGGCAACCCGCCCAACGTGCTGGCGGCGGCAGCCACCTCGGTGGCGCTGGGCATCGACGAACTGGAGATCGCCAACGCGCTCGATCCGCTGGACGTGACGCCGGCCAAAACGGTCGATGTGCTGGTGCCGGCCGAGTCGGAGTTCGTGCTGGAGGGCACGGTCTATCTCGACCGACGACACGCCGAAGGGCCGTTCGTCGATCTGACCGAGACGCAGGACGTGGTGCGCCACGAGCCGGTGTTCGAGGTGAAGGCTATCACGCATCGCCGCGACGCCATCTGGCAGGCGCTGTTGCCGGGCGCGCTGGAGCACAAGTTGCTGATGGGCATGCCCCGCGAGCCGACCATCTTCCAAAAGGTGAACGAAGTCGCGCGCTGCCTGGATGTCAACGTCAATCCAGGCGGATGTTCGTGGCTGCACGCCGTCGTGCAAATCGACAAGCAGCATGAGGACGACGGCAAGCGCGCCATTCATGCCGCGTTCGCCGGCCATCGTTCCTGCAAACATGTTTTCGTGGTCGATAGGGATATCGACATCTACGATCCGCAGCAGGTCGAATGGGCCATGGCAACGCGCTTTCAGGGCGACCGCGATCTGGTTGTGCTCGATAAGGAGCCGGGGTCCAGCCTCGACCCCAGCGCCGAACCGGGCACGCATCTGACGACCAAAATGGGGTTTGATTTGACTGCGCCTCTGGAAACACACGGCAAGTCGTTTGCGCGCGCGGTGTTTCCGCAGGTGGACGTGGGGCGGTTTCTGGCGTAGGGCGTAGTGCATAGTGCGTGATGCGTAGTGCGTATTGCGTGGCGCGTATGTGGAGGGCGCGATGGAATTGACGAGTGAAGAGCGATCGATGTTGGCCGGCGAACACGGGCCGGCGACGCGCAAGGCGATGGAGATTTTGACCGCGCTGGGCAAGATTTACGGCGCGCAGCGCATGGTTCCCGTCACCTCGGTTCAGATCGCCGGCGTCAGCTACGACAACCTGGGCGAAGCCGGCCTCGCCTTTCTGTCGCAGATGGCCGACGGCGGCGGGCGGGCGCGTGTTTTAACAACCTTAAATCCGGCCGGCATGGACCTGGAGAACTGGCCGGCGCTGGGCATCAGCCCTGAGTTTGCCGAGCGCCAGCAACGGGTGATCGCGGCGTTCGCGCGCATGGGCGCGCAGACCACATGCACCTGCACGCCTTATCTGTCGGGCAACGTCCCGGCCTTTGGCGACCATATCGCGTGGGCCGAGAGCAGCGCCGTGTGCTACGCCAACTCGGTCATCGGGGCGCGCACCAACCGCGAGGGCGGCCCGAGCGCGCTGGCGGCCGCGCTGACCGGGCGCACGCCGGCCTATGGCTATCACCTCGACGCGCAGCGCCGGCCGGGCGTGACGGTCGATGTGTGCGCGCGCGTCTCGACGCCCGACGAGTTTGGCGCGCTGGGCAAGGCCATCGGCGAGCGTCTTGCGCAGGCCGGCCCGCCGCGCGCTGCCGCCCATGAGGGCGGCGAGTCGGAGAAGCCGGTCGCGTTCATTCGCGGCATCGAACAGGCCGGCCTGGAGCAACTGAAGGCGTTTTGCGCCAGCATCGCCACCTATGGCGGGGCGGCGTTGTTTCACATGCAGGGCATTACACCGGAAGCAAACACCCTGACCGCGCCGGCGGCGACAGTTTCCATCACCCAGGATGATCTCGACGCCGCCCGCCGCGCCCTGACCGATGCCGCCGAGGGCGAAGTGGATTTTGTCAGCCTGGGCTGTCCGCACCTGTCGATTGCCGAGATTGCGCGCATCGCCGCGTTGCTGGAGGGCCGGCGGGTGCGCAAGGAGTTCTGGATCACCACCTCGCGGCCGGTCAAACGCATGGCCGACGAACTGGGCTACACCGGCGTCATCGAGGCCAGCGGCGCCAAGTTTGCCGTGGATACCTGTTGTGTGGTGGCCCCGATCAAAGGCCGTTTCCGCGCGATGGCGACCGACAGCGCCAAGGCGTGCTACTACGCCTATGCCAAGAACAAATTCAAGACTGCGCTCATGCCATTCGACGACGTGGTGGCCGAAGCGCTGCGGGAGTGAGTGGCGATGTCCGGCATGAGGTGGCAGGGTCGATCGATTTGTCGCGGCAGCGCCGCGGGCGAGGCGCTGGTCACGCGCATGGGCATCTCGTTTTTTGGCGGCGTGGACCCGGACACGGGCGTGGTGGTCGAGCGCGGCCATGAACTGGAAGGGCAGTCCATTCGCGGCAGAGTGCTGGTCTTTCCCAGTGGCAAAGGCTCGACGGTTGGCTCGTACACGTTGTACCGGCTCAAGCAGGCCGGCTGCGCGCCGGCGGCTATCGTCAACGCGCGCTGCGAAACGATCACCGCAGTCGGCTGCATCATTTCAGATATTCCGTGCGTGGATCAGATTCCGATCGAGCAGATTCGCGCCGGCGTCTGGCTGCGTGTGGATGGCGAGGCCGGCACAGTCGAGGAGTCCGAGTTGCCGGCGATTGGTTTTGCAGACTGAAGGAGCAATGCGATGAGAACAGATGTGAAGATTGGCGTGGTGTTTCCTCAGACCGAATTCGGTCACGATGCGACGGCGCTGAAAGATTATGCGCAAACGGCAGAGGAGCTGGGCTATACGCACATCCTGGCTTACGATCATGTCTTGGGCGCAAATCCCAACCGCCCTGGCGGATGGAGCGGGCCGTACACCTCTGAGACGGCTTTTCTCGAACCCTTTGTCTTGTTCAGTTTTATAGCCGCCGTCACCTCGCAGATCGGCCTGACGACAGGCGTCATCATTCTGCCGCAGCGCCAGACTGCGCTGGTGGCGAAACAGGCTGCCACGCTCGACGCCATCAGCGGCGGGCGTGTGCGGCTGGGTGTGGGTCTCGGTTGGAACGAGGTGGAGTACATCGCGCTGAACGAGGACTTTCACACGCGCGGCCGGCGCATCGAAGAGCAGGTGACCGTTCTGCGCGCGTTGTTCACCCGGCCGCTGGTCACCTTCAGCGGGCGTTGGCACACCATCCCCGACGCCGGCATCAAACCGTTGCCGGCCCAGCAGCCGATTCCTATCTGGTTTGGCGGCCATGCCGAGCGGCAGCTCGTGCGCGCGGCGCGGTTGGCCGACGGCTGGATGCCCAACTACCGCACCGCCGGCGATGCGCAAGCGGCGATCGATGTGTTGGGGACGGAACTGGCGCGGGCCGGCCGCACGTGGGCGCAGTTCGGCATCGAGGCGCGCATTGCCTATGGCGACGGCAACCCGGACACGTGGCAGGCATTGATGCGCGACTGGCAGACTGCTGGCGCGCGCTATTTCACCCTCAACACGATGGGCTGCGGCTTTGCGTCGCCGGCCGAGCACATCGCCGCCATTCAGCGCTTCGCGCATGTCGTGGGCGTCGCCCATGCATGAACGTGTGATGAGATGAAAGACAAAACCATCGGATTCATCGGCCTCGGCGCGATGGGCAGCCGCATGGCGCGCAATCTTGCGCAGGCCGGCTATCGTGTGATTGGCTACGACATCCGGCCTGAGGCTGTGCAGGCACTTGTGGGCGCAGGGGGTGAGGCCGGCCATAGCGCCGCAGATGCGGTCTGCCGTAGCGATGTAATCTTGACCAGCCTCGTTTCGCACGTTTACTTGCGCGTGGCCGAGGAGTCGCTGCTGCCGAATGCGAGGCCGGGTCACATCTTTATCGATCACAGCACCGTCCCGGCGCCCGAAACGCGACATCTGGCAGAAGCTTTCGCCGCGCGCGGCGCAATCGCTATTGATGCGCCCGTCAGCGGCTGGATCACTGGCGCCGCGCAGGGCACATTGACGATCTTCCTCGGCGGCGACCCGGCGACAGTGCGCGCGTGCTGGCCGATCTTCGAGGTGCTGGGCGATCCGTCTCGTCTCATCTATTACGGCGGGTCACCGGGATCGGGTCAGGTGATGAAGGTGATGCAGCAATTGCGCGACCGGTTGCTGAATGCCGCCCGGCTGGAGATCATGGCTTTTGGCGTGCGAGAGGGCTTGGGTCTCGATCAAATCCTGCGTGTGCTCAATGTCGATCCCGCCGGCGCCGATGGCTACGCGCAACTGGCGCGCCAGATTCAAGATGGTCAGGGTGATGCGTTGCACTGTCTGTTCGGCGAGTGGTCGTATTACCTGCGCGAGGCGCAGGCGCAAGGTATCCCGATGCCGATGTTGGAATCGCTGTATCGGTTCTGCCGGGCCGGGGAACCGATCAACCAGGATGAGCAGGGCCGACCCGGTCCATCGGTCTGGCGCGAGCTGACGACCCGACACGGGCCGGCGTTGCCGTCTGTAAGCGTTGATGAGGAGGGATCGCATTGAGCCGCTTCCTGCCAGCGCGCGCACGCTGGGCTGCCGTTGTGATCGTGCTGTTTTGGGGCTTGCTTGCCTGGCCGTTGTCGCCGGCCCGCGCGCAGGCCAGGTCGGTAGTCTGGCTGCGGCTCGACACGGATATCGTGGTGCTGGACAACGGCGATTTGCGCATCACCGAGACCAATGCCATTTACTTCATTGGTGGGCCGTTCACGTTTGGCTATCGTGATATCGACACGGCCCGGCTTGAACGCATCTTCGATGTGCGCGCGACGGAGGACGGTCAGCCGCTGCGCATCGAAACCGGCCGTGTCGATGGGGGCCGCTTCCGCATCAAGTACTACTTTGCGCCGGCTGCCGATGAGGCGCGCACAATTGCGCTCGCGTACACGGTGCGCGGGGCGACGCGCTATTACCTCAACGGCGACCAGGTGTGGTGGGCCGGCGTGTACGCCGACCGCAATGGCTTTCCCGTCGAAGCGTCGCGGCTGACGGTGCAACTGCCGGCCGGCGCGCTGGCCGAGCGTGTGGAAACATACGGGCCGCCGGCCACCATCACCGGCAAAGGCGCGAACCGCGTGGTGGCCGAAGCGCAAGCGCCCATCCCCAGCGGCCAGGAATTCGAGATTCGCGTGCAGTTCCCGCATCACATCATTTCCGGCGAAGCGCCGGCCTGGCAACAGGCGTTCGATCGGCAGCGCGATTACGAAGAAAACGTCAAGCCGCGCACTAACCTGTTCTTTCTGACACTGGCGCTGCTGGTGTTGTTCGGCGGGCCGGCGCTGGCGGCGCTGCTGTGGTTCGTGCGCGGGCGCGATCCGCAGGTGGGTCTGGTGGCCGAGTACTTGACTGAGCCACCGCCTGATCTGCCGCCGGGTATGGCCGGCGCCCTGATCGACGAACGCGCCGATATGCAGGATGTGATTGCCACACTGGTTGATCTGGCCCAGCGTGGCGTGCTGCTCGTGCGCGAGCGCGGCTGGCAGAACTGGATCATCGCGCGCGGGCCGAACTATGGGCAACCCCTGCGTCCGTTTGAGCAGGCGCTGATTGAAGGGCTGGGCCTGGCCAGCCGCGCCGAAGGTGTGCAACTGCAAAAGCGCCGGCAAGCGTTCTACCGCTATCTGCCGCGCATTCGATCCGGCCTGTATCAGCAGTTGATCGCCGACGGCTATTACAACCATGATCCTGAACAAGCGCGCGCCGCCTATCGCCGTTTCGGTCTGGGCACGCTGGGCGCGGCTGCGGTGTGGGTGGCGGTCAGCGCCGTCTTGCTGGGTGGCATAGCCGACACAGCGATCTTGTTAAGCGTGTCGCTGGCAGTGAGTGGCACAGCTTTTCTGATCGTATCGCGCGCCATGCCCGTGCGCACGCGCAAAGGGGCCGAAGCGCGTATGCGGCTGGTTGCCTTCAGGCGCTATCTGGCTCACATCGAGAGATACGCGGATGTGCAGGCTGCCGCCGATCAGTTCAATCGCTATCTGCCCTATGCGATTGCCTTCGGACTGGAGCGCAGCTGGGTCAACAAGTTCGCGGCTGTCAATGCGCCGGCCCCGGACTGGTTCATCCCGCGCCGGCTGCCGTGGGAGACGCAGGCCGCGCCGACCGCCGCGCCGACCATGGTCAGCGGGCAACAATCATCCGGGCAGTCGTCTGGCGAATTGCTATCGAGCCGCGAGGCGGGCCGCCTCGATGTCAGTGGCGCCGCGCGCGCCGGCCCGCAAGCGCCCTCGCTGGCCGATGTGAACCAATCGCTCACGATGGCGTTGTCGCGTGTGAACAGCGATCTCATCACCATGTTCTCTTCGGCGGCGTACATCTTCGACAGCCGGCCGCCATCGCCCACAATCGTGGCGTTGAAAGATACGGCCAGCAGCGTCCGCGAAGCGCTGGCCGACTGGTCGAGCGCCTCTGTCAGTAGCGACAGCGGTTGGAGCAGCTCGTCTGACTCAGGCTCCAGCAGTTGGAGCGGTGGCGGCAGTTCGAGCGGGGGAAGTTCGGGCGGCGGCGGGGGCGGATTCGGTTAGCCACCGGCTGCCCACGTCCACGCAACGACCGACGCTGCCAGCAGCAGGCCGAATCGCATGTGCAACGCGGCTGTCTGGCGCAGCACGCCGTTCAATGCCGGGACATCGGTTGTGCTAAGCGCAGTGTGAATCAGCCGATATGCCTGCGGCAGCAGCACAGCCACAACTGGCGTGGTGAGGGGCAGCGCGCCCACCATCACGCCGGCCAGCACACCGATGAACGCGCCGGCCATCAGCACAACAAATTCGATTTGGGCGCCGCGCCGGCCCAGGCGGGTCGCAAGCGTGCGCTTGCCGGCCTGCCGATCACTGTCCAGGTCGCGCAGGTTGTTGGCGTGCAAAATTGCTGCCACCAGCAGGCCGATGGGTGTTGCCGCCAGCAGCACGCCCGGCGTAACCGTTTGTGTCTGCACGGCATAGGCGCCGGCCACCATGCCCGGCCCCATCGCCACAAAAACGGCGATCTCGCCGAAACCGAGATAGGCCAGTGGGGCCGGGCCGGCGGTATAAAGCACGGCGATCAATATGCCGAGCGCACCGATGGCCCACACCGGCCATCCACCAATCCAGGCCAGCCCGACGCCCAGGATCGCGCCCGCGCTCAGGCAGACCCATGCGCCGATCAACACCTGGCGCGGCGCAAGCAGGCCATCCCGAATCACACGGCTGGGGCCGAGCGAGGCGGTGCTGTCGGCGCCCGTGCGATGATCCATGTAGTCGTTGAGCAGGTTGGCGCCGGCCTGCAACAAGACGGCGCCTAGCAAGGTCAGCGTGGCTGTGATTGGATTGAAGCGCCCATCGCGCCAGGCCAGCGCCACCCCCAGCGCGATCGGCGCCACAGTGGCAGCGAAAGACTTTGGCCGCGTGGCCTGAAGCCAGACCGAAGCGCGCCGGCCTGAGCGTTGCAGGGTAGAACGCGCAATCATGCCAGCCGGATGCCGTAATCGCGCGCAGCGTAGTCGTAGAACTCTTCGGCCACGCGCGCGGTTTCGGGGCGCAGGCCGCGATAGGCCGGCTTGATCTGGCTGAGCTGGATCAGAAACCGCACCCCGCCCAGCTCGATCGTGCCATACAGAGACAGCCGTTCCACCCGTTCGAGCAAGGTGAAATGGCTGGCGTATTCAGGGCATGTCTTGGCCAGGTGGGCATGCGCCGCTTCCAGATTGTCTACGACGAAGCCGAGATGATGGATGCGCGAGGGCAGGCCGTCGGATAACGGCATCCCCGGCCGGGCGTCGAAGAAGAAAAGTGCGTTGACGCCGGTGGTGAGCACCAGCAGGTGTTCATCGTCGCGCACGATGCTCATCTTCAGGCCGTCATGAAAGAAGCGCCGGCAGGCCGCGCGGTCGGTGGTAGCCAGCGCCAGGTGATCGAAGCCGAAGTTGGTGAAGTCGGTCTCTTGTTTGCTCAGCGGGCGGGCATCCAGCACGAAGTCGGCATGGCCGTAGTGATCGACGATTTCATACAACCACATGTCGGGGAAGATCAAATCGCCGTTCGGCATGGTGACGCGCAGATGATGCGCAGTGAGCAGTTCTGGCGGCAGCAGTCGATCAAGGGCCTGATGCACCACCTCGTGGCGGCGGATTGGGCCGGCAAAGCGGCGGCCATCGGCCAGCGAAAAGGAGACCATCACGTCGGCGGATTGCTCTGCGTGATCCATGCGCGCCTCCGCTTCAGTGCTGGGCGGCAATGAAGCCGCGCATCAGGCCGGCGGTCAGCTCGGCTTGCTGAATGTGGATGAAGTGCGCGCAATCCGGGGCCATGACCAGCCGCGCGCCGCGAATCTTTGACACCACTGCTTCGTTTAGAAAGTCCGGCGTGAGGAATGGCTCGTGCGCGCCGCCGATGACGAGGGTGGGGGCGCTGATGCGTGGCAGCTTTTCGGGGAAGTGCGTGCCGATCGTCCACACATCGAAGATTCCCAGAAAAGCTTCGGGCGACCAGGTGCGCGAGCCGGCCATGAAATGATCGAGCAGGTCGGCGTCCATGTCGCCGTACCAGCCCAGCTTCCAGATGGTAGCCCGGCCCTGCATGTCGTGCGCGCCCTGCTGGAAGAGGCCGCGCGCGGCGTCGTTCACCGGCACGCCGGTGGCCGGCACCGGCCCGATCAAGACCAGGCTTTTTACGCGCTCGCCCAGCTCAGCGGCGCACCACTGGGCGATGGCCCCGCCGGTCGAGTGGCCGGCCAGTGTGAAACCGCTCAGCCCCTCGGTCTGGATGACGGTCATGGCGTCCTGAGCCAGTCGCTCGAAGGTGTAGCCGGCCTGCGGCTTATCCGAGTGGCCGCAGCCGCGCATGTCGGGCGCAATTACCCGGTACGCATCGGGAGGAAATGAAGCCAGCAGTGATGACCAGTGTTCGGCAGTCGAGTTGAAACCGTGCAACAGCAGGATCACTTCCGGCCCGTTGCCGTACACGTAATAGGCAATGCGCGCGCCATCATCGGCTTGAGTAAAGCGCGGCGCGGCAAAAGCCTGCTGAATCGCAGCGTCGTGGCTTGTCTTCAGTTTCATCCCACACGTCTCCTTGTTCCAAATAGCGTCATAGATTGCGACCCGTGACCGATTTGTGAAAGCAATCACAAGCGCTTATAGCCCGGCAACCTGAGAGCAGGCAGCCCTGTCGCTAAGCTCGGGCTGAGAATCAGCCGGGTAAGGCCGTGGTACAGTCCAGCCATCTGGTTTCGATCCGCTTACGGAGCAGTGCATTCATGCGCGTGGACATCAAAACGTGGAGCCGGCCGCTGTGGGGTGTGCTGATCGTGGGCGCCGTGTTTCTTGCTTTCCTGATATTTGTCGAAGCCGATTCTTCTGTCGAAGCCGAAACCAAGACGCTGGAATGGACGCGCCTGGACACCGAGATCACGGTGCTGCCCAACGGCGATCTGCGCATTGTGGAGACAAATGTCATCGACTTTACAAGTGGCACGTTCACGTTCGGCTACCGGGATATCGATCAGTCGCGCCTGACCGGCATCGTGGATGTGCTGGTGACGGAGCAAGGGCGCGCGCTGCCGGTTGAGCTCTCGCAAACCGACGAGGGTTATCTGCGCATCCGCTACGAATTCGAGCCGGCCCGACAAGAGCGGCGCGTGTTCACGGTGGAGTACACCGCGCAGGGCGCAACGCGCTACTACGACGATGGGGATGAAGTGTTCTGGGCCGGCGTGTACGCCGATCGCAACGGCTTTGCGGTGCAGGCGTCGCGGCTGACGGTGCGATTGCCTGACGGCACAAGCGCGCTCGACGCGCAGACCTATGGCCCGCGCGCCGAGGTGACGGGGCAGGGCGAAAACGTCGTTGTTGCCGAGGCGCTGGAGCCAATTGCCAGCGGCGATCAATTCGAGATCTGGGTCAAGTTTCCGCACGGTGTGATTGCGGGATCGCCGCCGCCCTGGCAGGCCGCATACGACGACTTTCGCGCCTATCAACGCACAACCAGGCCTTTGGTCGATCTGGCGTTGTTGACCCTGGCGCTGTTGACTGTGAGCATTGGCGTGCCGGCGGCGATTGTGCTGTGGTATCGGCGTGGCCGCGATCCGCAGGTGGGGATGGTGGCGGAGTATCTTAACGAACCACCGGCAAATCTGTCGCCGGGGTTGGCCGGTACATTGCTTGACGAGAAGGCGGATATGCGCGACATCGTCGCTACGCTGGTTGATTTGTGCCGGCGCGGGGTGTTGCGTATGACCGAAGAGCAGACCGCCGGCCTGTTTGGCATCGGCACGATCCGCGATTGGGTGTTCGAGCGCGGGCCGCACTTCACCACACAACTGGCACAACACGAGCGTGAGCTGATTCGCGCACTCGATCTGGACACCCAGGACAGCGTGTCCTTGTCCAGTTTCAAGGATGTTTTCTACAAGAGTATCCCCCGCATTCAGTCCGCGCTGTATGACCAACTGGTAGCCGCCGGCTACTACGAGCATCGGCCCGACAAGGTTCGCGGTCGGTTCACGGCAGTGGGGGTTTTGGTTCTGGTGATTGGCTTTGGCAGCATCGTGATCACCGGCCCGCTGGCTGCTGAGGGAATCACCGCGACCGGCGTCTTGTTGAGCATCGCGATCGGGATTGTTGGCGTGGCTCTGGCAATTGTGGGCGCGAACATGCCGGTGCGCACACGCAAGGGCGCCGAGCTGCGCCAGCGCGTGGACGCATTCAAGCGGTATCTGGACACCATCGAGCGCTACGTAGACCTGCAAGCTGCCACCGATCAGTTTGATCGTTACCTGCCCTTTGCGGTCGCCTTTGGGATTGACCGCAGCTGGATGCGCAAGTTCGCAGCCTTCGACACCCCAGCCCCGGCGTGGTACGTGCCGCATATGGCGCCGGCTTCCGTGGGCCGGGACGCTGGCGACTCGGGTTCGAGTGCGGCCGGGGCGGCCAAAGCGCCATCAGGAGGGATCGCAGGCGCCAATGCCGGCCTGACCTCCAGCCTGGCCGGCATGAATGCCGGGTTGACGGCCATGATGTCGTCGGTGGCGTCTACCTTCTCCAGTTCGCCGTCGTCCAGCGGAGGCGGAGGGGGAGGGGGCGGTGGAAGCTCGGGTGGCGGTGGCGGCGGCTTCGGCTAGGTGTCAGGCGATGAGAGTGGAGTTGTCAGAACTGCCGCTCGAACCGCTTTACAATGGCTGCATCCGGCTGGCGCGCGTGGCATAGAGTGCGCCGGCTTTGTTTGTTGGCTTTTGGCAAAGAGGGAGTCAATGCGATCTCAAGTTGACCGTGCGCGGGAAAATCGTGGTCGGGCGCTGGCGTTGTTCGCGCTGGCGGCCTTGTTGCTTGCGGGGGTGGCAGTGTCGCCTGCTGCCGCTCAGTCCAAGACGTTGCAGTGGCAGCGTCTCGACACCGATATCACCGTGTTGCCCAACGGCGATCTGGAGATCGTCGAGACGAACGTCATTCACTTCACCAGCGGCTCGTTCTCGTTTGGCTACCGCGATATCGACCTGTCGCGGCTCGACTCGGTGAGCAACGTGCGTGTCACGGATGAAGCCGGCGAGTCGTTGCGCTTCGAGCAATCGACCGACGGCAGCACCTTTCGCATCAAGTATTACTTTCCAACGCCCACGCGCGAAACGCGCACCTTCAATCTGTATTACACCGTGCGGGGCGCAGTGAGGTACTACGAAGGGGGCGATCAGGTGTACTGGGCCGGTGTGTACGCCGACCGCAACGGCTTCCCGGTGGAGTCGGCGCGCATCACGGTGCGTTTGCCTGACGGCGCAACGGCCACCATCGCCGACGCATACGGGCCGCAAGCGCGCGTGACGGGTGAGGGTGAAAGCCTGGTTGTTGCCGAGGCGTTGAGCGCCATTCCCAGCGGTCAGGAGTTCGAGGTGCGGGTGCAGTTTCCGCACGGCATCGTGCAGGGGCAGCCGTCGGCATGGCAGGCTTCGTTTGACCGGCAGCGCGCGTTTGAGGAGACGGTCAAACCCGGCATCAACCTGATTGTGCTATTGGTGTCGCTGGTCATTCTGTTTGGCGGGCCGGCGCTGGCTGTGGTGTTGTGGTACAGGCGCGGGCGCGACCCGGACGTTGGTCTGATTGCCGACTACTTGAACGAGCCGCCGGCCGGCATCACACCGGGAGTGGCCGGCACGCTGGTCGATGAGCAGGCTGACCTGCGCGACGTGATTGCCACACTGGTCGATCTGGCCCGGCGCGGTATTCTGGTGATGGAGGAACAGGGCAAGCCCAATCTGGCCGGCTTGCTGACCGGCCGCGACTGGGTCTTCTCGCGCGGGCCGGCGTTCGGCGGCGCGCTGGCGCCGCATGAGCAGAAGCTGATCGAGGCGTTGGGGTTGACGCAGAAAGACAGCGTGTCTCTGTCGGCCATGCGCAATCGCTTCTACACGAAGATACCCGGCATCAACGATGCGCTGTATAGCCAACTGGTGGCGGGCGGGTATTATCAGCGCCGGCCCGATCAGGTGCGCGGCGCGTATGCGGCGCTTGCCACTGTGCTGATGGTGGTGACGTTCGTCGTGGGTTGCCTTGTCATGACTGTTGCGCTGGACTTCACCGATGTGGGCTTATTGCTGCCGATGGGTCTGGGCGCGACGACGCTGGCGTTCTTCATCGTGTCCGGCCAGATGCCGGTGCGCACCCGCAAAGGCGCTGAGGCCAGGATGCGGTTGGAGGCGTTCAAGCGCTATCTGCAGAACATCGAGAAGTACACGAACGTGCAGGCGGCTACCGAGCAGTTCGAGAAGTATCTGCCCTACGCGATCGCCTTTGGGTTGGATCGGACGTGGATCTCGAAATTCGCCGCTGTGGACACGCCGGCGCCGACGTGGTATGTGCCGTATGGCCGGCCGCGTTACTATGGGCCGCGCGGGCCGGCGATGCCGGCCGGTGGCGCGAGTGGATCTGCGCTTGGTGATATCAGTGGCGCGGCAAGTGCCGGCGGCGGTCTGGGCGGACTCGATCGCGGGCTGAGCCAGGGCCTGTCGAACATCAATTCAGGGCTGACTGCCATGTTTTCATCCGTGGCCAGCACATTTGTGAGCACGCCGGCGCCGCCGCCCGGCAGCAGCGCCGGGCGGTCGCGCAGTGGTGGCAGCCGGGGCTGGAGCGGGGGTGGTAGCTTCGGTGGTGGCAGTTCAGGCCGGGGCGGTGGCGGCTTTGGCTAGATCGACAATACGAGGAACACATGAACCAGGGTAAAACGCTCGGATTGATCCTGACAGGTATCGGCGCGGCTGTTCTGGCGATCGTTGTGTTATGGGCATTGGTGAACAACGATCCGGCGATGACAGCATCGGCAAAGGTGCTGGCCGTGTTCTTTGGGTTGCTGATCTCTGCGCCATTGCTGGGATTTGGCATTTATACGCTGAACAAGGGGCGCGCAGAGGCCGGAGAAGAGAAGGTGATTGCCAGACAGCGCAAGTTGCTCAACATGGTGATGACGCGCGGGCAGGTCAACATCCCCGAGGCCACGCTCGAGTTGCAGGTGACGCGCGACGAAGCGCGGCATCTCATCTATGACCTGATCGGCAAAGAGCTGTTCAGCGGCTATGTCGATTGGGAGGGTGGTGTGCTATATTCGTCAGATGCAGGCAAACTGAAGGAAGGTGGCCAGTGCCCGAAGTGCGGCGGCAAGCTTCAGTTGGCCGGCAAGGGGCTGGTGAAGTGCCCGTACTGTGGCACCGAGATCTTTCTGTCGCAGTAGTCCGATGATAGCAGTCAGGGATCAGATAAACAGGTGTCTGAGTTCTGGCTGCCGATGACTGGAGGCTGGAAATATGAGCTCGAACTACGAACGCATCTCAGAGGAACGCGGGTGGCTGGAAAAGCTGATCGGCAAGATCCCGGGCTACAAGGGGTACAAGGAAAAGGAAATGCGCCGCGAGGCGGATCGCCTGTTGCGCGAGGCCCTGGTGCGCGATCTGACCTTGCAGTTGAACCGGCTGGCCCCCATGCAGACCGCGCTGCTGGAGCAGGGCGGCATCGACTGGATGGACGACATCGGCGCCGTCAAGACATCTTTGCAGACCCTGATCGATCGGGTACGGCATGCCGCCCAGGGATACGCCGGCTTCTTTGACGCTGTGCGGGTGAAAGAAGATGATCTGGACCGGCTGGAGCAATTCGATCAGCAACTGGTCGCCGAGTTGGATCGCATCGCCGCCTCATTCGACACGCTGGAGGGCGCCATTGAGTCTGGCGCAGAGATCAAGTCTAGCATCGCCGCCTCGCGCAAGCTGATTCAAGGGATCAACGATCTATTCAGCAAGCGGAGCAGCGTCATCACGGGAATCTAGCCATTGGGCCGTTGAGTCGTTGGTCGAATGGCTTGACGGCTCGACCCGATTGAGGAGTAGCAGACCATGCCACGCATAATCGATGTAGTTGAATGGCCGGACCAGGGGCCAAATGAGATCGTTCGTCGCGTGCCGGATCAAGGACAGGGCGATATTCGTCTGGGTTCGCAGGTGATTGTTCGCGGTGCCCAAGTTGCCGTGTTTTACCGCGACGGCAAGGCGCTGGACTCATTTAAGGAAGGGCGGCACACGCTCTCGACCGCCAATCTGCCGCTGCTCAGCGGGCTGATCGGGCTGGCCACCAACAGCAAGACGCCGTTTCCCGCCGAGGTGTACTTCGTCACCACCAAGGACTTCCTGGACATGAAATGGGGGACGCCGGGCGAACTGACTGTGCCGGATAGCGTGCTGGGCATGGTGCAGTTGCGCGCCTTCGGCACCTACTCCATGGCGATCAGCGACCCGGTCCGATTCGTGAACCAGGTGGTTGGCGTGCAGGGCATCTATACCACTGCCCAGATCAATGATTATCTGCGCGGCATCATGCTGAGCGAGATTGCGAGTGTCATCGGGGGCGTGATGAAGACGCGCTCGCTGCTCGATCTGGCTGCCCTCCAGGCAGACTTGGGCGCGGCGATTCAGGCCAAGGCGGCCGACGACTTTGACGCAATCGGGATTCAACTCAAGAAGGTCTACGTCGTGCAGGTGCAGCCCGGCGAGGAGACCGCCAAAGCGATTGCCCAGCGCAGCGCTATGGGCGCACTTGGCGTGAACTACATGCAGTATCAGGCCGGCCAGGCGATGCGCGAGGCAGCGCAGAACGAGGGCAGCGGTGTGGCCGGCGCCGGTGTCGGCTTGGGCGCGGGAGTTGGGCTGGGCCAGGCGCTTGGGCAGGCGGTCGCGGCCGGCATGACACAGCCGACGCCGGGACAGGCTCAGCCACAGCAGCCGCAGCAGCCGGCGCCGGCAGCCGGAGTGCAGACCAAAGCGCAGATCCGCGCCGCAATGACCAACCTGGATGTGCGGCTGGCCAATGGCGAGATTAGCGAGGCCACGTACAACCGGCTGTACGAAAACCTGAGCAAGGCGCTGGAGACTGCGCCGGAATAGAAGATCCATCTGCTCAGCGAAGATGTGTTGACGCGCCGCGCAATTCGGATTGCGCGGCGCGTTTTGTTATGCAGAAGGCGCGCTTTGTGATATACTCGCTCCCCGCGATGCAAGCGCGCTGTGCCGTTGGATTGCTCAAGTACAGGGGTTGTGGTGGCTAGGAACAAGTGTTCGAGCGTTGGCTGTTGCGAGCTTCTCGAGTTGACAAAAGAGAGGCTTTTGGTACAATCCGCAAGCTAACCGCTCG